>JAJTDF010000056.1 GCA_021294835.1 Planctomycetaceae bacterium | reverse complement strand
CTCGCTCCGACCGCCCGCGGCCGAAAGGCCACGTGTAAACTATGTGTCCGAACACCTGTAAACCATGTCCCCGATCGAAACAGTGGGCTGGGGTGGGCTGGGCTGGGGGAGGCGATTGGGGTTGTCGGGCGGGCAGGGTCTCGCTTGGAGTGATCGGCCTCGGCTCGGCTGGCTCGCGTGCGCTGCGACTCGCGGGGTTGCCATGTCCGCAGTGCAACTTGGGGGCGGCGGCTGACCGGGTGTCCCAACTGATTGATGTCTTGATGGACCGACCTTGGCCGGCGGGCGGGTCGGTTCCGGCGCCAACTGGGGCCTTCTGGTCGCGGCGGCTTTAGAACAAGATGCTGGTCAGCAGCATGCCGATGGTGATGGCGGAGGCGGTGGCGACCAGGCCGGGAATCATGAACGAGTGGTTGAGGACGTAGCGGCCGATGCGGGTGGTGCCCGTGGTGTCAAAGGCGATGGCGGCGATGATGGTGCCGTAGGTGGGCAGAAAGAAGTAGCCGTTGACAGCGGGGAAGAAGGCAATGAGCGTCCCGGCGGACAGGCCCAGGGCGATGCCGACGGGCATGAGTGCCGCGACGGTGGAAGCCTGGCTGAACAGGACGACCGAGAGGCCAAAGAGGCCGATGGCGAAGACCCAGGGGTGGGCCTTGATGATGTCGGAGAGACCGGCGACGACGGTCTGCTGGTTGCCGTCGAAGAAGCAGTTGCCCATCCATCCCAGGCCGATGATGGAGATGAACGCGACCACCCCGGCGAGGGCGACGGGTGTCTTGATGGCCTGTGCCGGGTTGGCCCCGAAAAAGAGCATCATGACGCCGGCAGCGGAGTACATGATGATCTGAATGATGCTGGGCATGCCGACGGCGGCCTGTCGTTCTTCAGCCGGACGGTTGGCCAGTTGGGCCAGTCCCTGAGCGATCTGCTCGCGGCTGACTGACTCCTGGCTGCGCTCAGGGTCGGTGAGATCGGTCAGTGCGTTCTCGATGGCCTGCACGCTGACGGTGCCGGGGGGCGACTTCACCTCGGTGTAGGTGGGCCGCAGCGAGGCAAACATGCCGAAGGCCACCACCAGCGCAGCGGCCGTGAGGAACGTCGCCACCGAGCCGATAGCCCGGCGACGGGCGAGGCCGGTGAGTCTGGGAATCTCCGCAGCGGGTTCAACCAGCCCCTTGGCGAGGCGTTCCTTGTAGATGGGGTCTTCGCTCAGGGGCTTGCCGAGCACGGAGGCGACCACCGCGCCGACCATGGCGCCGAGGAAGGTGCTGGGGATACAGACGGCCAGAATGTGCCAGAGTTGTACCGGCTGGCCGTTGATCTGGAGTCCGGCGGTGGAGAGGATGCCCAAAAGGCCGGCGGTGGCAGCGGACAGCGGGCTGGCAGTGATAGCCTGCTGGCTGGCGATGACGCTGATGGACATCGGCCGCTCGGGCCGGATACCGGCCTTGCGGGCGACTTCAGCGATGACGGGGAGGACCGCATAGGCGACGTGCCCGGTGCCGGCGCAGAAGGTGAAGACGTATGCGACGGCGGGGCCGACAAAGGTGATCCATGCGGGTCTGACGCGGAGGAGCTTGTCGGCGATGGAGATCATCAGGTCCATGCCTCCGGCGGCCTGCAGGCAGGCGGCGGCGGTGACCACCGACACGAGGATGGCCAGCACCACCACCGGGGGCGAGGAGGGCGGCAAGCCGAAGCCGAAGACCAGCACGGCGAGGCCGAGAGCGGCGACGGTGCCCAGGCCGGCCCCGCCGACGCGGGCACCGATGACGATGGCTGTGAGCACGACGAGGAATTCAAGCCAGATCATGCGGGGGTCTTCTCGCAGTCAGAGCGGAGGGGAGCGTGCGGAGTGTGACCGATGCGCGAGCGTGCCGGGGCGAGGCTGTCAGCGACGCTGGCCGGTGAGGGCGCGGGGGTTGAGCACGGTGCGGATCTGGGCCTCGGTGAGCAGCTTGTGCTTGCGGACCAGTTCCACAACGCCGGCACCTGTGGCCAGAGCCTCGGCGGCGATCTGCGTGGCCTTTTCGTAGCCGATCAGCGGGTTGAGCGCGGTGACGATGCCGATGGAGTTTTCGACGTAGCCCCGGCAGATGTCCTGATTGGCGGTGATGCCCTGAACGCAGTACACGCGGAGGGTGCGGACGGCGTTGCACAGCAGTGTCTGGCTCTCAAAGATGCACTGGGCGATGACCGGCTCCATGACATTGAGCTGCAGCTGGCCGGCCTCGGCGGCGAGGGTGACGCACAGGTCGTTGCCGATGACCTTGAAGCAGACCTGGTTGACGACTTCGGGGATGACGGGGTTGACCTTGCCGGGCATGATCGAACTGCCGGGCTGCATGGCGGGCAGGTTGATCTCGCGCAGACCGGCGCGGGGCCCGGAGGAGAGCAGGCGGAGGTCGTTGCAGACCTTGCTGAGCTTGACGCACAGGCTGCGGACGACGGCGTGGTAGACGACAAAGGCCTGGGTGTCCTGTGTGGCTTCGATGAGGTCGGGAGCGAGGGTGAACTTCTTGCCGACGATGCGGGAGAGGTGGCGGACGCACGCCGGGGCGTAGCGGCGGGGCGCGTTGAGCCCGGTGCCGATGGCCGTGCCGCCCATGTTCACCTCGCAGAGCAGCCGCTCCACGGCCCGAAGGGCGCCGATCTCGCCCTCGATGCTGGCGGCCCAGGCGGAGAACTCCTGCCCGAGGGTCATGGGGACGGCGTCCTGAAGCTGGGTGCGGCCCATCTTGATGACGTTGCGGAACTGGCGGCCCTTGGCCCGGAACGCTTTGACGAGTTCGCGGAGTGAGTCGACCAGGCGGTCGTTTCCCAGGAGGGTGGCGACGTGCAGGGTGGTGGGGTAGGCGTCGTTGGTGCTCTGTGAGAGGTTGACGTGGTCGTGCGGGTCGAGCGTCTGGTAGCTGCCGGGCGGGAGGCCAAGGCTGGCCAGGCCGAGGTTGGCGATCACCTCGTTGGCGTTCATGTTGGTGGAGGTGCCGGCTCCGCCCTGGAACATGTCGACCGGGAACTGGTGGTCGTGCTCGCGGGATTCAAGCAGGGCGGCGCATCCGGCTTCGATGGCCCGCAGTTGCTTGCGGGCGAGTGCGCCGGTGTCGTGGTTGGCGCGGGCGGCGGCGAGCTTGACCATAGCCAGGGCCCGGATGAAGTCGGGGTAGAGGGAGATGGGGACCCCGGAGATGCGGAAGTTGTCGATGGCGCGGGCGGTCTGCACGCCGTAGAGGGCCTTGGCGGGAAGGGTCATCGGGCCGAGCAGGTCATGCTCGGTACGGCGGCCGGCGGAAGGGCGGGAACGGGTGCGGGCCTTGGCCATGGTGTGTGCTCCGTGCGGGAGGATTCAGAGAACGGGCTGTGTGAGGCGTGGTGAGGAAAAGGCGATCCGGGCGGTCAGAAGGCGATACGGAAGCGGACGGCGAGAACGCCGATCAGGTCGTCGGCGGGCTGGTCCGCGGGGTTGACGACAGCCTGCGCGCTGAGCGTGAGCTGGCTGCGAGGGGTGAGCTGGAAGCGGTGGAAGAACTCGACGGTGGACTCGTCGCGGCGATCGCTGCTGGCGAAGCGGGCAATGGAGGCGGCCAGGCCGGTGAGCCCCTGAGCATCGAGAAGGCCCGCAAAGGCGGCACCGATCTGGCCCGTGTGCGTGATGCCGGTGAGGTCGCCGTCGGCCCAGCCGACGCGAAGGAACGCGGAGAGCCGCTCGCTCAGGGCCTGATCGATGATCAGGTTGACGCCCTGATCGTCGGGGAGGACGGTGGGACCGCGGTTGCGTTCGTCGTACCGCCAGAGGGCGACGCGATAGCGACCCTGGCCGAGTGTCGGGAGGGTCGGCGTCCATCCGGCCTCGAAGAAACTGAAGAAGTCGCCCTCGGTGAAAAACGACTCGATCTCGGCGGTGGTGGCTCGGCCGTAGGCGTTGGCCAGACCGCCGCTGACATACCAGTCTTCGTTGGGGCGCAGGCCGGCGGCGGCTGTCATGCCGTTGCCTGGGAACGCCATCGAGGCGTTGCCAGAGAAGGCTTTGGAGAGGAAGAAGGTGTTGGCCGACTGGAACTTGTGGCTGCCGACGAAACCGTCGACCCCGGCACGCCCGGCCCCCAGCCGGAGGACTCCGTCGAAGAGGTGCTGGATCCAGTAGAGGTCCTTGATGATCACGGGCCGCTCGGTGAAGCCGTCGATCGCGGGGACGCCAAGGCCGGCTATGGAACTGATGTCGGCGGCAGGTCGGCTGCCGATCTGGTGGCGGTACTCGCCGGCGAACACCAGCGTGCCGGGGTTGTCGGTGCCTCGGCCGACGGCGTTCCAGCGGAGCAGCAGATCGATGTCGCCGGTGGCGCCGCGGCGTCGGGAGACGCCGGCGCCGTCGCCGGGGGTGGCCTGGGCGAAGACGGTGGTGTAGGCGAAGGCGAGTTCAAGCCCGGTCTGGGCTTTGAGGACCTTGAGTGACTGGCTGAGGCCGCCCAGCGGGTCCGGGGCGGGCGCAGGCGTGGGGGGCCCGGTGATTGAATCCAGTTCCTGACCGGGTGCGGAAGGGGCCTCGGCGGGAGTGAGGTCGTCTGGGCGGTCGCGGAGCGGCGGTTCGCCGGGAGAGACCTGGGCCCGCGTCTGGGTGATCAGAAGGGTTGCCGCCAGAAGCATCGCGGGCAGACTGCGGCGATATGGGGAGGCGCTGCGGCACGAGGCGAACACGAAGACACTCCGGCGACGCGATCCGCCCGGCCGGAATCGGCGGCGGGGCGGGCGCGATCAGGCGCGAGTGCATTGTAACGCCCGATCTCGGCCTGATGACACGGCGGCCTGGCGCCAGTGCCTGTCCGCTGGACCGAGCGGATGGGGGGGGGGATTACGCCGCAGTGCAGGTCGGCGGTAGCGGCAGGCCGACTGCCGGTTGAAGGCGGTGCACGGCCAGGAGCGTGATGTCGTCGGGTTGGTGCAGCGAGCCGCGGCCGCCGTCGAGTTCCAGGCGGAGCGCATCGATCGCGTCTGCGAGCCCGCCGGCGGCGGTGCTGGCGAGCGAGGCAAGCCGCATGATGGGCGGAGGCGGAAGCCGGCCGGGAACGACGGCAACGCCGGTGTCGTTGTCGATCACGGCGTGTTCAAAGCCGTCAGAAATCATGAGCAGGCTTTCGCCGGCTCCGAGCCGCAGGTCTGTGGTGGTGTATTCCAGGTCGGCCAGGACGCCCAGAGGCGGTCCGCCTTCATCGATGACACGACCACCGGCGGCGGAGGCGATGATGGGCGGAGGATGACCGGCGGCGGCCAGTTGCAATCGACCGTCGCGCAGGTCGATCACGGCGTAGGCGGCCGACACGGTCGCCGACAGATCTCCGCGGCGGGCGTGAAAAGCCTTGTTCAGCCGGCTGAGAGCCTCGCCCGGCGGCACGAGGCGATGGCCGGTGGATGTAGAGTCCTTGATGGGCAGCAGCCGGGAGACGAGCATCATCAGCAGGGCGGCGGCCACCCCGTGCCCGGAGGCGTCGGCGAGGAAGAGCCCAAAGTGGTGCTGGTCGAGCAGTTGCACGTCGTAGAAGTCGCCGCTGAGGGCGGAACCGGGGCGGAAGAGCACGCCGAATTGCATGCCGGGGACGACCGGCAGATCGCGTGGGAGGAACTCGCGCTGGACCATGGCAGCGAGCTGAATCTCCGTCTGGAAGGCCTCGAACTGACGTTCCGCCACAGCCATGACCCGGGAGTCGAGCTGGCGGTGTCGTTCGCGCTGGCGTGCGGTTCTGGTGGCCTGAGCGACGGCGAAAAGCGCCCCGGCGATGGTTCCCGGCTGGGCGGCCGCAGGGAGCCGCAGGAGGTTCTCCGCGCCTGCGGAGGGGGCCGGACGGTGCGTGTCAGCCAGCAGCACGGCGAGGGTCTGGACGCCGAACATGCGTGCGGCGACCAGATCGGCGACGTCCACTGGGTGGGGTGAGCCGACAGAACCGGGGAGGACCAGCAGTGCGTCGCATGCCTCAATGACGCCGGCGAAGCGGTCGGCGGTCATCGCCAGCGTAGCGGGGGCGGTCTGCACGACGGGCGGGATGCGGTCGGGCCAGGCAGCGCACACCGGCTCGATGATCGCGGCGGCGGCAACCGGATCATCAACCAGCACCGTCAGCCGGCAGGGCTCGGCGATCGGGAAGGCTGAGGATGCGGTGACGGGGGCGTGCATGTCTGCACCAGCGGGATGCGGCGATCGCCGGCTGGAGTATGCCGGCCGCGTTCAGGCGGGATGCCTGAGGTCGGGCGGCGGCACGCGGCGCGAACGTCCGATGGTGTGGATCGGGTCAGCGTGCCCGCTTCTTCAGGGCTTTGATGTCGAGCTGGACGAGATCGCCGTCCTTCACGCCCAGCGTCTTGATGGTGCCGCCGGCAAGTTCGATAACAAACTGCGACGGGAAGCGGCTGCTGTACTGCTTGAGCCGGGCGTTGTAGATGGGGTTGTTGGCATCTGCCGGGGTGCCCTCGCCCTTGGCCGGGTCGCGAGGGAGCTCGGGCTTCATCTCGTGCATGGCGACGATGCGGCCGGAGCCGTCGAGATAGATGATGTCGATGGGGATGGGGCAGTCGCGCATCACGAAGCCCTGCACCGCGACCAGATGGTCCGGAAAGACAAACAGCATGCCGCCGTCGGGCTCGATGAAGGTGCGTTCGGAGAGCCCGCGGAAGCGGCGGGCGTCATCCAGGGCCAGTTCCAAGGTGAACTTCTTGGAGCCGATCTTGACGACCGCGACGTCGGCGGAGGCCTTGTCGTCGCAGCCGGCCATGCCCAGCGTGATGGTGAGCAGCATGAGCAGGGCGGCCAGGCCGGCGAGGCGGCCGGTCGACCAGTCGGCCAGGGTGGGCATCAGCGATTCTGGGAGAGAAGCCATTGGTGCTGCTCCGGGGTGAAGACAACGGGTGAACGCGGGATTGTTGCGAGGTTCAGCGAGCGGGCGAAGTGTGCCGCGGTCATCGGCTCGATCCGCTCGCCGGTGAGGCCGCACCAGTGGGCGCACAGGCCGATGACGGCCTCAGGCGGCACCCCCGATTCGCGGTATGCGGAGATGCGGGAATCGCCATGGCGTTTGGCGAGGCGGCGGCCGTCGGGGCCGACGACCAGTGGCAGATGGGTGTAGGTGGGGGTGGGGCTGAGGCCCAGGGCGGTGATGAGCAGGAGTTGGCGGGCGGCGGAGTCGAGCAGGTCATCCCCGCGGATGACCTCGGTGACGCCGGCGCGGGCATCGTCGACGACGACGGCGAGCTGGTAGCTGGGGGTGCCGCGTTTGGTCCAGATGACAAAGTCGCCGATGCCGGCGGCGGGATCGATGGCATGGGGGCCGGCGAAGCGGTCGTGGAAGTGGACGGCGCCGACGGGGGTGACGAATCGCCAGTTGGTGTGTTCGTCGCTGAAGGGGCGGGCGGAGACGGGGGGGCGGAGTGAAGCTGGGAAGCGGACCTCGCCGGAGCCTTCCTGGGGCGCCGAGGCGGCGGCCTCGATCTGGCTGCGGGTGAGGTCGCACGGATAGGCCCGGGCGGTCTGGGCGAGGGCGGCCATGGCCCGGCGGTGGGGGCCGAAGTCGTCGGACTGGATGGTCGGGCCAATGTCCCAGTCGATGCCGAGCCAGCGGAAGGTGTCGGTGATGGCCTGGGCGGCTTCGGGCTTGACGCGGGGGCCGTCGAGATCCTCGATGCGGTAGACGATCCGCCAGCCGTTGCGGCGGGCGAGTGCCCAGGTGACCAGGAAGGTGCGGGCATTGCCCAGATGCAGGGCGCCGGTGGGGGAGGGGGCCAGACGCGTGACGCCCGGGGAGGGAGCGGCTGCCCCGGCCGTGGCGACGGCGGGGTTGGATGCGGCGGCTGGATTCCGGTCGGGCGTGACCATGGCGGGCGACACGATACACTCGGTCTGCGGCTGTGGATGCGGCAGCGAGCGGGGAGATCTGGAGCACCGGATGACCAAGTCTGGGAAGGCGAGCAAGGCGAAGAAGGGCACGGCGGGGACTGGGGGCGAGGGGTCGGGGCGGCTGAGCGAGGAGCAGATTGGCCGGGGGCTGGAGCAGCGCCCGGACTGGAGCGAGTCCGGCGGGGCGATCCAGCGGACGTTCGCCTTCAAGAACTTCGTGGAGGCGATGAAGTTCGTGGATGCGGTGGCGGACGCGGCCGAGGCAGCGCAGCACCACCCGGACATCCTGATCCGGTACAACAAGGTGACCATGACGCTGTCCACGCACGATGCCGGGGGCATCACGCAGAAGGACTTCGACCTGGCGGCGAAGATGGACGCCATGGCCCCGGGCACTGGGGCGTGACTGCGGGCAGCGCGGAGGCGCGGGCAGCGGGGCTGGGCGGCACTGACAGCGGCTTTGGTGTGGTGGCGGCGGCCGACTGGTCAATGTCGGACGCCAAACGGTGGGTGTGTGCAGCCAACTGGGATCCGCAGGGCGGGTGCTGGCGGGTGGGCGTGCCCGAGCGGGTGAAGGCGGCGGGGTGCATCGAGCAATTGGTGGAACTGGCCAACGGGCGGGCGGTGCTGCTGGGCCTGGATCTGCCGGTCGGCGTGCCGGAGGCCTATGGCCGGTTGAGCGGTTGTACCGACTTCCGCGACCTGCTGCTGACGGTGACCGGAGGCGATGACGCGGGGACGTGGGCGGGGTTCTTTCAGCGATCGCGGCGGCCGTGCGTGCATCGGCCGTTCTACCCGAGCCTGCCGGTGCGGACGCGGGGGGAGGTGTCGCGGCGGGCGCTGGCGGAGGGGGTGCTGGGCACGTCGGATGGCGACGGGCTGCTGCGTGCGTGCGACCGGCAATCGGGGGCTGAGTGCATGTTCTTCACGCTGGGCGGAGCGCAGGTGGGGGGCGCGGTGATCAGCGCGTGGCCGGCACTGGTGGCGCCGGCGGTGCGATCGGGCCGGTGCGCGGTGTGGCCGTTCGATGGCGAGTTGGCGGACCTGGCACGGCGGGCGGGCACGGTGACGCTGGCGGAGATCTACCCCGGAGAGGCGTACGGACGGCTGGGCGTGAAGATCGGCTCGGGGAGCGGGCGCAGCAAGCGACGCGTGACGGATAGGACGGAGGTGGCGGCGGAACTGCGGGCGGCGGTGCGGGCGTGCGGGGCGAAGGCGAGCGCGGCGCTCGTGCGGGCGATGGCGGCGGGGTTTGATCCGCCAGGCGAGTTTGGCGGCGAGGACGGGTTTGATGCGCTGGTCGGCGTGCTGGGCATGCTGGCGGCGATGCGAGATGACGCAACGGCGCCGCGAGATGCGGCGGTGCGACGGTGGGAGGGGTGGATTCTGGGTTTGCCGGTGCGGGCGGGCGGCGATTGACGGGGGGTGATCAGCGGGTGGCGGCAGGCGGTGCGGTGAGGTTGACCAGTCGGGTGAGCAGGCCGAACCAGCCGGCAAGGGTGATCAGCAGGAGGCCCATGGCGACCCCGCCCCAGTTGGCCAGCAGGTCATCCAGGGCGACGGTGCGCTGCAGCACCGGCACCGCCTGGGTGCCCTCGTCAAACGCGGCATAAATGAAGGCCATGGCGGCGGTTCGCTGCGCTGTGCGGGGTGCGTCGGCCCGGCCGAGCAGCCCGCTGAGATGCAGCAGCACGGTCCAGGCTCCGAAGACGACGAAGTGGATGAACAGATCGGGCCGGGGCACGGGGCCGGCGATCTTGAGGGCGGGCCAATGGGTGGCGGTGAAGGTGGCGGCGGCAAAGCAGCAGAACAGCCAGCGGAGCGCCGGTTGGATCCGACGGTTCACCGCACGGCCTCAGCGGCCGCCTGTCCGGGGATGGTGACCGTTGGGCGGGGAGGGTGCGCGGCTGCGGGCGAGGGTGCAGCAGCGAGGCGGGCGTTGAGGGTGTCCCACTCGGCGACCATGGTCTCGGCGAGTTTGCGGTAATCCAGGCCGCCGGGGCACCAGGGGGCGTACTCGAAGATGGTCTTGCCGAAGCTGGGGGCCTCGGTGACCTTGACGTTGCGGCGGACGGCCGGGCGGTAGACGCGGGCGTTGCGCCAGGCGACCGGCTGGCTGCGGGCTGATTCGAAGAAGCTGTCGAGATCGGCGACGACTTCCTTGGAGTGCGAGGTGGTGGTGTCGTGCACGCAGAGGATCACGCCGGTGACCTGCAGCAGCGGGTTGATGCCCTTGCCGACGAGGGCGACGGTCTCCATGAGTTTGCCCACGCCCTGCAGGGCGAGGAACTGCGCCTGCATGGGGATGAAGACCTCGCGGGCGGCGGCCAGAGCGTTGATGGTCAGCACGCCGAGCGAGGGCGGGCAGTCAAACAGGATGAACTCCACACCGTTGACATCCGCGTGCGGATCGGTCGGGGCAGCGCCGAACACGCCGGCGGCCTCGAGCTTGCGGCGGAGTTGGGTGTTGCGGTTGGGGTCGGCGGCCACCTCAGTTTCCAGCCCGGCCAGATCGGTCTCGGCGGGAAGGAGCCAGAGATTCTCGCGGGCGTGGCGCGAGGCTTGGGCGAGGGTGACGGCGGGGTCGCCGAGCAGGTCGTAGACGGTGGGGCGGTCGTCGGGCTCAACGCCCAAGTGCAGCGTGGCATGGGCCTGCGGGTCGAGGTCGACCAGCAGTGTGCGACGGCCCTGCGCGGCGATGCCGGCAGCAAGGTTGACGGCGGTGGTGGTCTTGCCGACCCCGCCCTTCTGGTTCATGAGCGCGATGACCCGGGTTCGTCGTGCTGCCGTCGGCTGCATGATCGCAGGTTAGGCCCGGAGGGCTTGCTTTTCGGTGATGGTTCGGCCCCAGGAAACGGATTGGCTGAATGGTTACCGGGCCTGGGCCACGATCTCGTCGTTGACGCGGCGCATCGACTCCAGCCTCTTGGCGGAGCGTTCCCGCTGCAGGCCGGCATCCTGCCGGGCGGTCTGGGCCCGGAAGTAGAGGTTCATGGCCTGCCGGCGGTAGGCCTGTTCCTGTTCGGTGTTCAGGCCGGTCATGGCTGCGGCGGCAACGGCCGCGTTCCACTTTTCTTCCTGTTCAGTCCAGTAGGCCAGAACAGTCTCGGCATCCAGAGCGGCCAGTTCAGCATCGGCCAGTTCGCGGCTCGTGTAGATGGGTGGCGGTGTGGGCGCTGAACCGGGGATCGCCACGCGGGGCGTTCCGGCGGGTTGCGGCTGCTGGGCGGCGGCTCCGGCGAGTACGGCGAAGATTCCGGAAAGACTGAGAATGATGGCACCGGCGGCCCACCCGCGAGCCAAGGCGGGGAGGCGGACGGCTTGCCCGGGGGAAGGCCTGACGGCGTGGTCAGAGGTCATGGTGTTCATGGATCTCTCCGCAGTGCATGGGGAACGGGTTTCGCGTCGTGCGCGGACCGACCGCCGGGGTGTGGTATCGCACAGCGGGAGAGTGGTTGCAGCAAACCCGCCCGAACTGCCATGCAGGGCGGCAGTACGCGGCCGGCGGCGGAACCGGTGCCGGCGGGGGGTGGGTCTATCCTGTCGCACAGCGGTTCGCGCCGGGCGAACGGTCCGGTGGTCCACCAAGCGATGGCGGCTGCGTGAAGAGCAAAGAGCAGGAGGCAGGAGGGGGGGCGGCGGCTGCGCCGACTGTGGGCGGGGCGACGACGCTGCTCGGGCACATGGCAGCGGGGGCGGCGATGCAGGGCGTGGTCAGCGGGGTGACGTTCATGCTGCCGATGATCGCGGGGAAAAACTACCACGCCTCGCCATGGGCGAGCATGCTGATTACCGCGGGCCCGCAGGTGCTGATGGTGCTTTCGCTGTTCTGGGGGGATCTGCTGCGGCAGATGCCCATCGGGCGGTATCTGCGGTGGTTCTGGCTGGTGAGCGCGGCGCCGATGCTGCTGGTGCCGCTGGTGGACCAGTTGTGGCTGCTGATCGGGTTGCACCTGCTGTGCGCGGTGGGCTCAGCGGGGTGGGCGAATCTCAACGGCGAACTGCTCAAGCGGTTCTACAGCGATGCGCGGCGCGGGCGGGCTTATGCGACGATCTCGGCGGCGATGCTCGCTTCGGGCGCGCTGGCGACGCTGGGGTTGGGGCGATGGCTGGAGGCCGATCCGGAGGCGTATCGCATCTACATGCCCCTGACGGCGGCGCTGCAACTGGCGGGCGCCGGGCTGCTTGCGTGGCTGGCGCGGCGGACCGGGGCCGAGGCGGCGCGGACGCTGCTGACGACCGATCGCGGCGAGGGCTGGCACGGCGTGTACCGGCGGGTGATCGAGCCCATCGGCCACATGCGCGAGGTGCTGCGGGCGGATCCGGTGTTCTACCGCTACGAGGCGGCGTTCATGACCTATGGCGTGGGGTGGATGGTGTGCTTCGCGCTGGTGCCGCTGCTGGTGGTCAACAAACTGGGCCTGCCGTACAGGGACATCGCCGTCGCCACCCATGTGCCGTTCCTGCTGGCGACGCTGGCGATGACCTTTCCGGCGGGGTGGCTGCTGGATCGGCTGGGGGCGATGCGGGTGGCCTCGCTGAGTTTCGGGTTGTATGCGCTGTATCCGCTGGGGCTGATGTTCGCCGGTGATGTGGGGCACATGGTGGCGGCGAGCCTGCTGTACGGGGTGTGCTCGGCCGGGGTGTCGGTGGCGTGGATGCTCGGGCCGGTGAACCTGGCGCCCTCGCCGGAGAAGGTGCCGCAGTATGTGGCGATTCATGCGACGCTGGTGGGACTGCGGGGTGCGGTGTTCCAGTTTCTGGGGGTTGCGCTGTACACGCTGACCAACGACTTTGCCATCTCCTTCGGGGTGGCGGCGGCGGGGTTCCTGTGGGCCTGCTGGCAGATGCGGGTGCTGGCCAGGCTGGTGGGGAAGGCTCCCGGCGGGGCACCGGATGGCGGCCAGACGGGGAGCCAGACGGGGAGCCAGACGGGAAGCCAGATCGGGGGCCAGGGCGGGAGCAAGACGACTAAGGTGGACCCCAGCGATGGCCAAGCGACCGTCCAAGTCGGCAAGTGAACCCGCGACCCTGGCTGCGGCCGGCGGCGATGACGCCGGTGGCTTCATGCTCTTTGGCGGCGGGGAGCCGCCGGCAGCCAAGCCGGCACCCGCTGCCCCCATGGCGGCTCCGACGGCAGCGCCCGCGGGCAAGCCGGCCAAGAAGTTCGCCAAGCCCCGGATTGATCCGCGTTCGCGTCAGCCGCTGGGCGGCGGCGATGTGGCAGCCGAGGCCCCGCCCCCGGAGCGCAGCGGGCCGCAGCGGCCGGTGTCGCTGGCGGATGTGGTGGGGCATGAGCGGGCCAAATCGCTGCTGGGTGAGGCCATGGCCCGGGGGCGGGTACACCACGCGTGGATCTTCCACGGGCCGATGGGGGTCGGAAAGTTCACAGCGGCGCTGGCCTTTGCGGCCGAGCTGCTCACGCCGCCGCCGGGGGATACGCAGTATGAGAGCGTGAAGGCCATGCTGCGGGCGGGGACGCACCCCGACCTGCACGTGGTGACCAAGGAACTGGCGCGGATCAGCCGTAATCCGAAGATCCGCGAGAACAAGCTCATCACGATCGCCAAGGACGTAGTCGACGAGTTCCTGCTCGAGCCGATCACCCGCTCGCGTGCGGTGGACTGCGCCAGTCGCGCCGGGCGGGTGTTCATCGTGGACGAGGCGGAACTGCTGGACCGCTCGCCGACCAGCGCGCCCACGCAGAACTCCATGCTCAAGACGCTGGAGGAGCCCCCGCCGGGTGCGGTCATCATTCTGGTGTGCTCCGATGAGCAGCGGTTGCTGGTGACCATCCGCAGCCGGTGCCAGCGGGTGGGCTTCTCGCCGCTGGACGGCGGGCAGACCGCGGCGGTGCTCTCGCGGCTGGGCGAGCCGGCCAGCGGGCCGGTGGGGGAGTGGGTGCTGGGTTTCTGCGAGGGATCGCCCGGGCTGGCGCAACTGGCGATCAAGCAGGGGCTGTTCGCCTGGCACCAGGCGCTGGGGCCGGTGCTCAGCGTGGTGCTGGACAACCCGAGCACCGCCGTGGAACTGGGCACTCTGTGCGCTGCGCTGGTGGAGGAGCGGGCCAAGGCGGTGGTGGACGCGGATGGCCAGGCGAGCAAGGAGGCGGCCAACCGCTTCTGGGCCAAGCGGATGCTCGCCTTCATGGCGACGGCGTTCCGGGCCCAGATGGTGGCCGCGCCGTCGGCCGAGCGGGCCGAGCGGTGCGCCGACGCGATCGACCTGTGTGCCAAGGCCGAGGGCTATCTGGACAACAACGTCCAGCACCCGTTTGTGTTTGACGACCTGGCGGCGCAACTCATGGCCGGCACGTCGCCCCTGCCGGGCGATCCGTAAACCGTTGACGGCGGACGCGGTGCTGGGCCGCTGGAGCGATCACAACCGACGGAACACGCCCCGCAGCCGCGGGCCTTCCGCCTGGTGACCGCCGAAGAACGGCGTGACGTCGCCGACCACGCTCAGGCCAGCCTGCTCCATCAGTTGCTGCAGTTCCGCCGGCTCGATCGCGTACGGCGGCCCGCCAACCTCGCACAGCGGGTCATCGCTGGATGCGCCGCGGCACACCACCAGGGCCACGCCCCGGTGGGTGAGCAGGCGGGAGATGCCCCGGGCCGCGTGCGGCCGCAGCGAGGGCTCCACACAGTCGATGGTGTTGATCTCGATGGCCAGATCGAACCGTGCCAGCAGGCGAGGCGGCAAGTTGAACAGATCGGCCTGGAGGAAGCGGTCGGACAGCGCTGGGTAGCGGCGGGCCGCCCACCGCGCGGCAGTGTGCGAGCAGTCGAAGCCCATCACACCAAAGCCGCGTCGGGCCAGTTCGGCGACATCCTCGCCCAGCCCGCAGCCGATCACCACGGTGCGGGCGCCGGGCCGCACCAGTTGGCAGGCGTCGCGGTTGAGCCACGCAACCAGTGACGGGCTCGGCAGCCCGTCGCCCCATGGCACGCGGGTGGGGTCGTCCTCGGCACCCACGTACACGTTCTCGAAGACTTCGCGGTTGCAGCGGCATGCCCCCTCGTCGCACGGCTTCTCCGCCGGCAGCGATCGCTCGGTCCACGTCGGCGGCGCTTCCACCTTGAGGATTTGGGACAACGGGTTCGACGCAGTATCGCCATGGAAGCCTGGTGGCATGGGATCACCAAACCTCACCAACGAAAAAGGGATGTGACGGTCGGGTGCACGTTTCGCGCGGCGTCGTTGATCGCTGCGGCCCGGCCGATCTCTCCACGCGCCCAAACGAGAGTCTACCGCAAATCGGTTGCATGGCCGACAAAAATGCACACCACAAGACCGAATTCTGAAATCCAAACAAAGCACAAACTTGAGCAACCCCTTGTTTTGTGCTGGAAACGGGGTGGGAGCGGTCGCAGGAGAGCCGGCGGGCGACGTGGGGCGGCTGAGCGAGGGCTTACGCTTGAGGCACTTTGGCGTTCTGCTGGTGGATGTTCCGGCGGCGTGGGGGGTGGAAGGCGGCCTGTGACCCGCACCGGTCGCTGCGGGTGGCAGCGCGAAAGCGACGCCGGTTTCGTCGGCGGACGCGGGTGATCGTCGGGTTGTTGCTGGGGGCGGTGCTGCTGGGGGTGGCGCTGACGCAGGGGCCGGTGCCCCGGTGGCTGGCGGGGCGGTTTGTGGCTCGGTCGCTGGGCTGTGGCTTTGATGCGCGGTGGGTGGCGTTGCGGCCGGACGGCCGGTTCGTGCTGACCGAGGCGAGGCTGCTGGCGCCGGGGATGTCCGGGCCGGCGGCTGAGTTGCTGACCTCTGAGTCGCTGGAGCTTGAACTGGGCTCGCCGGGTTTGGCCTTGTGGAAGACCAGCGTGACAGCGGTGCGGGTGATCCGGCCTCGTCTGCGGCTGAGCCAGGGGGCGGAGGGTGATGACGCGGGGACGCTCAACTGGGCGAGGCTCAAGCCCGAGGCTGGGGGCGGGCGGGCGCTGGCGTTGCCAAGGGTGGATCTGGTGGACGGTGTGGTGGAGTTCGGCGAGCACGACGGTGCCGCCGGCGGGTGGGCGTATCGGCAACTGCTGGAAGTGCCGGTGCGTGGTTGGTTGGCGCCGCGTCAGGCGGGCGGAGAGGTGTACGCCTTGTCGGTCATTCAGGTGGGCGGGCCGTTGCTGTCGCCCAACCCGGGCGAGCAGGTGACGCTGACGGGCAAGTGGGATCTTCGCAGCGGGCTGGTGGAGGCGTCGGTTTCGGCGCTGGATCTGTCGGCCTGGAGCAGCGATCGGGTCCCTACGGCGGCCCGTGAACTGTGGGAGCGGATGCGGATGCGGGGGCTGATCGAGCGGACGGAACTTCGGGCAGGCGCGGGACAGCCGCTGGAGGTGACGCTGCGTGTGTCGGACGTGAGCCTGCGGGCGCCGCTGCTGGCGGGGCGTCCGGAGCTGACCGGCGGGCGGATGCCGCTGATGGAAAGCGTGAGCGGGGTGCTGCGATTCGTGCAGGCGCCCGAGGGCAGCGCGGCGGGCTCGGGGTTGGAGGCAAATCTCAGCGGGGCACTGGAGGACCTGCAGGCGAACGTGAACGTGACCATTGCGGGCCTGACGCCCGATGCGCCGTACGTCGCTGAGATTCGCGCGCCGGCGTTCCGGCTGGAACGTGAGCCCCGGCTGTTGTGGCTGGTGCCCGACGTGGTGCGGAGCAGTCTGGAGGAGTTCGGAGGCCCGACCGCGCTGGTCGATGCGCAGATCCGCATCGAGCGGGGCACGCCCACGCCGGAGCGGCCGTCGGGGGTGAACATCTCCGGTTCGCTGCGGATCGCCGAGGGGCGGGTGGCGTACGAGGACTTCCCGTACCCGGTGCTTGATCTGGCCGGCGCAGTGGCCTTTGAGGGTGACGCGGTGACCATCCGCGGGCTGCGCGGGCGCGGGCCCAGCGGGGCCAGCGTGCTGGTGGAGGGCAGCCTGAACGAACGCTCGGCGCTGGAGGCACGCGTCACGCTGACCAACATGCCCTATGACGAGCACCTGCGGGCGGCGGTGGAGGCCTCGCCGGCCTCGGGCGTGCTGGATGCGATCTTCAGCCGGGGGCGGCTGGAGCAACTGCGGCAACTGGGGGTGTTGCGCTCAAAGCAGGCGGAGGTCCTGGCCGGCCCGCAGCCGATGGACTTTGATGTGGGTGGGGCGATCAGCAAGGTGGAGGTGCGGCTGGAGCGGGGCGGCGGGCTGGACGACCGCATCAGCCGGACGATTGAACTGACGCTGGACCGGGCCGGGCTGCTGGCCGACGCCTTCGCGTATCCGCTGAACGCCGAGCGGCTGAAGGTTCGTCTGGAGCGTGATGAGGTGACGCTGTCAGGCGAGCGGTTCACGTCGCTGAGCGGCGCCGAGGTGGGGCTGTCGGCGGTGCTTCGGCCGGCGGCCAGCGAGGACGGCGAGCCGGGCAAACTGGGCGGCGGCCCGGGCGTGAGTTGGACGCTGGTGCCGACGGTGAAGGTGACCAGCGAGCGGGTGCCGGTGGATCCGCTGCTGCTGGGAGCGGTGGCGCTGCTGGGCAAGGGCGCGGGCGAGCGGGTGACCCCGGCGGAACTGGCCGACGGGGTGGGCGGCGTGCTGGGGCGGCTGGGCATCAGCGGGGGGCCGGCGGTGGACGCGACGGTGTATGGCCGGGGCGATGGCACGGTGGGCTTTGAGGCGAGGCTTGACCTGGCGGGGATGTCGATGGAGCCGGGCGCGGGGTTGGGGGTGGTGCAGCGGGAGACCGGCACAGACGGCGTGCTGGTGACCGACCTGGAAGGGAGCGTCTACATCACCGATCGGGGCGTGCTGCTGGACGGCGTGTCGGGCGATTTGTTCCGCACGCGGGGCGGGCAGGTGTGGGACGCGGTGGGGCCGCCCCGCCGCGAGGGCAGCTTCCTGGTGGAGGGAGAGACGGTGTTTGCCGGCGCGGCCGGCGCTGACGGCGAGCGGGCCGGGCTGGTCGCGGCTGAAGCGACGCTCAGCGGACTGGAGTTGAGCCTGCCGCTGGCGCCGCTGGTGGGGGCGATCATGCCGGGGACCGACGAGCTGTTGGAGCGGTTCCTGCGGCAGTGGCGGCCGGCGGGCGTGTTGGATGTGGATGTGGCGCTGACCCGCGAGCCGCAGCCGACCATCGGGCCGCCGGTGCCGACGCCGGCGACGGTGCTGACGGCGACGCTGCGGAACCTGTCGGACACGTCGGTGATGCTGTGGGGTGACCGGCTGGCGGTGGAGCAGGCGCAGGGGGCGGTGGTGGTGCAGGCGACGCTGGATTCGCAGCGCGAGCGGCCGACGCGGGTGCGGGCCGGGGCGGTCAAGGCGGAGATTCGCTACGCGGAGATGCCGCTGGGGGGCGTGACGGCCGAGGGCGAATTGGAGTTCTCCGAGCAGGGGTTGCAGCGGGTGATCGAGCCGATGGACATGAGGCTGCGGGGCGGCGCGCTGGAGTCGCCTTTGGTGCGGCGGGCAACGCGGGCGCTGGGCGGTGATGAGGTGGGCCAGTGGATGGAACGCACCGTGCTGCTGGGCACGCTGGACGCGGACGTGCGGCTGGAGCCGCCGCCGGAGGGTGTTCCCGGAACGGTGTTCCCGCGGCTGGCGGTTCGGCCGCGGCAACTGGCCATCGAGCGGGAGGGGCTGTCGGTCTTCGTGCCCCGGGTGGACGGTGAGATTCGCGTGGACCCGACGGGCGGCAACGTGGAGGGGTTGACGCTGGACGTGGGGTTGTGGGAGGTGCGTGCCGATGGGGCGTGGGCGGCCTTGCCCGAGGGCGGGTACGACGGTCGTCTGCTGGTGAGCGCCGATGCCCCGGGGCTGACGCCCAGTCTGCTGGCCCTGCTGCCCGAGGGTGCGGCCAGGTCGGTCCGTGAAGCGGGCGTGAAGGTGGAGCAGGGGCTGTCGCTGCGGGACGGGCTGGTGGAACTCACGCTGCCGCCGGCGGGTGTTCAGGGCGGGCCTGACGTGCGGTTCGAGGCGGCCATCGACTTTGCCGGCCTCTTTGCCGACGTGGGGCTGCCGATCGCCGACTGCCGGGGCGAGGTGATGGTGCGGGTGGAGCGTTCGCGCGGGCAGGAGCGTGCGGCGGTGGAGGTGGGGCTGGACGCGCCGGGGTTGCGTGTGGCGGGGCTTGAACTGACCGGCGCCTCAGCGGCCGTGCGGGTGGAGCCGGACGGCCGGGTGGTGCTGGACCGGCTGTCGGGCGTGTGTTACGGCGGGCGGCTCTCGGGTCGGGCGACGGTGGAGGACGGGCAGTACGGGGCGCAGGTGGAGGTGGCCGGGGTGCGACTGGCCGACGCGCTGGCGGCGCTGGCGGCCAACGGGCGGGGCGAGCCGGGGCCGCTGGCCAGCGGAAGCGATGGGGACGTCAGCCGGGGGCGGGTGGACGCGGAGGTGTCACTGGCCGGGCGGGCGGGGGATGCGGCGTCTCGCGTGGGCCGGGGCAGCGTGCGGGTGGCCGGGGGCGATGTTCTTCGCGTTCCGCTGGTCGTTCCGCTGGTGCAACTGAGCAACCTGCAGTTGCCGTCGGGCGAGTCGCTGGACTATTTGCACGCCAGTTTTCTGGTGGCCGGCGAGACGCTGTGGTTTGAGGATCTTGGACTGCTTTCGCCGACCCTGGCGGTGCTGGGCGAGGGCACGATCAACACGTCTGACCTTTCGGTGGATCTGGCGGTGCGCAGCCGGGCGCGGAACATGGAACTGCCGCTGATCTCGGGTCTGCTGCGCGGGCTGCGGGATGAACTGCTGACCGCCCGCGTGACCGGCACGCTCAACCAGCCGCAGTTCGGGGCCTCGATGTTCCTGGGGACGCGTCGGGCGCTGGGCGGCATGGCCGGCGGCGGTCGCACCGGCCGGCCGGACGCCCAGACCGTAGAGGCGAGCCTCCGTCGGATTGAGGCGGAGCGTGATCGCTCGCCGGGGCGGGCGCCGACGGTGCCGGCGGACCGCGGGCCGGTCACGCCCCCGGCAGATGCGGCCGATGTCGAGGCGGGGCAGGGGAGGCCGGAGCGGAGCACCGGGGCTGCCGGGCCCGAGCGGGTGGGCACGTCGGCCGGACGGACGGAGGAAATCAGCCGGGAAGGGTGAAGCGCCGACGGGTACCCTCCGGCCATGCCCACCAGCCGCCAGCTGACGTACGCCTCCTCCGGCGTGGACCTTGAGAGCAAGGACTCGTTCACCGAGGGGCTGTCGTCGCTGATGCGCAAGACCTTCGGTCCGCGGGTGATTGACAACCCCGGCGGGTTCGCCGGCCTGTTCCGGCTGGACTTCAACAAGAATCTCTTCAGCCGCAACTACAAGGACCCGGTGCTGGTGGCCTGCGCCGACGGGGTGGGCACCAAGCTCAAACTGGCGATGGCGATGCGCAAGTACGACACGCTGGGCATCGACCTGGTGGCCATGAACGTCAATGACATGCTCGTGCAGGGAGCCGAGCCGCTGTTCTTCCTGGACTACATCGCCATCGCCAAGGTCGACAAGCCGGTGCTGATGGAACTGATGAAGGGCATTGTCGAGGGGTGCCGGCAGTCGGGCGCCGCGCTGCTGGGGGGCGAGACGGCGGAGATGCCGGGGTTGTATCAGCCCGGGGAGTTCGATCTGGCCGGCTTCGCCGTGGGTGTGGTGGATCTGGACCGGGCCATCAGACCCGAGCGGGCGCAGGTGGGCGATGTGGTGCTGGGGCTGGCCTCGTCGGGCATCCACAGCAACGGCTACACCCTGGTTCGCAAGGTGGTGGACGAGGCCGGGCTGGACCTGGACAGGGTGTACCCGGAACTGACGGCCGAGAGCAAGCCCAGGCGGGGCGGAAAGGCCAAGGCCAAGGGCAAGGGGTCCGCCCCCACGCTGGGCGAGGTGCTGCTCACGCCGACGCGGATCTATGTGCCCAGCATCACCAAACTGCTGAGCAACTACAAGGTCAAGAAGGTGGTGGGGGGAATGGCGCACATCACCGGCTCGGGCATGGGCGGCAACCTGTGCCGGGCACTGCACAAGAAAGTGAACGCGGTGATCGACACGCGAAGCTGGCCGGTGCCGCCGGTGTTCAGCTTCCTGCAGAAGCACGGGAACATCCCCGATGCGGAGATGCGGCGCGTGTTCAACATGGGCATCGGGTACTGCGTGATTGTGCGTCCGGCGTTCGCCGAGTCGGTCGCCGAGCAGTTGCGCAAGTCGGGCGAGAAGGTCTACGCCATCGGCCGGATCGAGAAGGGCTCCGGCGAGGTTGTCGAGGTCTGATCGTTCACTGCGGCGGCGTGCCCGGCGTGTCCGGCGTGCCGCGGTCGCGGACGCTGCGTGGGACCGGCGCACCGGGCAGTTGGACGCGACGGGCCTCTTCGATCAGTCGGGCGGCCTGTGCCTGCTCATCAGGTTGGTGGTCCAGAGCGCGAAGGTCGCGGGCGATCTGCTCGGCACGCTGTTCGGCGGATGCCGGCACAGCGGTGTCGCCGCGGGGCCAGAGGGTCCAGAATGCCAGCAAACTCAGCGCGGCCAGACCGGCGAGGATCAGCGCCAGCGTGCGGCGTGAACCGGCGGGGCTTGCCTTGTGCGCCGCTGCGGCCTTTGCGGAGGCGGGGGCAGCATTGGGTTTGAGCAGTGATGGGAGCGGAGGCGGGGGAGGGGTGGTCATGGCGTGGAGCCCTGCAGAGAGCCGGTCATGAGCGACGACGCGAACGAGGCCGGCGAAACACGTCGGACGCCGGGTCAGCGGCGGGTGAAGTCCCGGCCTCGGATGCCGTCGCGGGTGGCCCAGAAATACGCCGGTTCGTTGTACCGCCAGGAGAAGCCCTGCGGCTGGCCGTACTCAAGATAGCCATCCATCTCGCTGGCGCCGGGGTTCCAGGTGCCCGACGGCGGCAGCAGCGGCTGGGTGTCGGTGGGCGTTGAGGAAGTTTCGCCGATCACGTCGGCCATCTTCAACTCGGCGGCCGAGCCGTCCAGCAGGGCGACGCGGGTGACGGCCCGTACGTTGTTCCACTGCACGACGTTGCGGGCGAAGTAGTCCTTGTTTTCAAACAGCAGCACCTTCTTGTCGGGGTAGAGCACGTCGCTGATGCGGTTGCGGCGGATGAAGTAGCGGTTGGCGGGACTGCCGGCGGGTCGACTGGCGGTGGTGAACCGGCCTGAAGACTGCCAGAAGACCGGCGGATACCAGTAGGAACTGGGGAAGATCCACTGCAAGTCTCCCTGCGCGGGCCGGTTGTTCACGAACCACTGGGCCAGTGCCCGGTCGCCGGGGGAGATGATCGATCCCAGACGCGAGTCGCGGTCTGCGTTGTAGTAGAGCGTGTGGGCGATCCAGTGGTAGCCGTAGCTCTCGGTGCCGGAGGTGCTGAAGGGTGGGCCATAGGGCCAGCCCTGGTTGCATTCGCGACCGACCACCCACAGCCAGGTCAGCGAGGTGTCGGGGCACATTCGCAGCGAGGTGGAGCGGTCGAACGGATTGACCAGCTGCTCCTTGAAGTCGCTCTGATAGGCCGTGTGCATCTGGCTGTTGGTTCGAAGGTTGGCCAGGCTCTGCACCGAGCGGGCGGTGCGGCGGGCCTCGCCCAGGGCCGGCAGGAGGATGCCGACCAGTAGCGCGATGATGGCGATGACCACAAGCAGTTCAATCAGCGTGAATCCCGGACGGGCCGGAACGATGGGCGAGGCCATGCGTGAACTCCTTGCCGGTTTGATGACGGGCGGGGCTTGAAAGGCCCGACCCTTCGCAGCGATGGGCGCGTGTCCGCGTTGCAGTTTCTTCGGTGGCTGCTGCGAGTACCCTATGCCCGGGACCGTCAATCGGGGGGATGCCCCCTGAAGGCTCAGTGTTGATTGTTTGGGTTTTGTGAGCGTTTGCGTAGGGTTGTTTTGCGGAAGATCGTGCTTCGGCGGGTTGGTCAAGTCGGGAAATCTGCGGTACTCTTGGGCGATGGGCCGTTCGGC
>JAJTDF010000132.1:5661-9495 GCA_021294835.1 Planctomycetaceae bacterium | reverse complement strand
CACGCCTGCCTCCCACCCCGCATGACCACCCCTCTGCAGCCTCCGGGCCCTCCATCTCCGCGTGCCTGGCTCACGCTGGTGATCGCCTCGGCGCCGCCGGCACGGGCCGCCGGCCCAGCGCCCTTTCGCGCCTTGGAGCCGGCGGATGCGGGGCCGCTGGCAACGCTGATGCTCGACGGCTACCGGGGCACGGTGGACGACGAGGGCGAGGGGCCCGCGGAGGCCCGCAACGTGGTGGACCACCTGTTCGCCGGCGGCTTCGGCGAGCCGGACTGGGCTGCCTCGCAGGTGGCGGCGGAGGGCGATCGGCTGGTGGCGGCCACCGTCATCACCCGCGATCGTGTGGCCCCGCACCCGCTGCAACCCGGCGAGGCCTTTGTGGCCTTCATCGTCACCGCCGCGGCACACAAGCGCAGCGGGCTGGGCCGGCAAGGCCTGGAGCGCTCCATCGCCGTGCTGCGCAGCCGGGGGGAACGGCGGCTGCACCTGGTGGTCACGCGGGCCAACACGCCGGCGGTGACGCTGTTCGGGGACATGGGCTTTGTGCCCGGCCCGCTGGGCGACGGCCCCTGATCCGGTTCGCCAGGCCCGGCCCGGAACACGCGACGGACACCCCAGCCGGATGCATCCTGACGGGTGGAACGCCTGCCGCAGGGCCGGTCGGCGGGCGGCACAGGTCTGGTATGCTTCCGCGTCATGGAGGCCCGCCGGCGTTCTGCACGGCCGCCCCTGGCGAGTGTGCCGCGCGTGCTGAAGACTCATCGGCGGGCGTGCTCGTGTGCCGGAAGGATCATGAACATGCCCCAGTCAGCCCCCGCCCGCTCCGCGTTCACGCTCATTGAGCTGCTGGTGGTCATCGCCATCATCGCGCTGCTGGTGGGCATTCTGCTGCCGGTGCTGGGGCGGGCGCGTGAGGCGGCACGGACGGTCAAGTGCATGGCGAACATGAAGCAGATCGCCACCGGGCTGCAGAGTTATGCGGGGGACTTCAAGGGGCAGATCTGGGAATCCGGGCCGGACCCGGCGCTGGTGCCGTCGATCCGGTTCTGGTACGTCAACGCTCGCAACACACGGCTGCCGGCCAACAACGCCACCAACCCCTACGTGCCCGGCCCCGCCTTCGGCTACCTCAGCGACGTGGACAAGATCTTCGAGTGCCCCACCAACCAGCGCAAGACCCGCGTGGGCAGCAGCACGCTGGACCTGACCAACCCGTACTGGTCCTCGCCGGCCGGGATAGCCCAGCGGCAGTTGTTCAACGATTTTCTCTCTGAACGGGCGCTGAACTTTGACTACACGATGGTGACCGGCGCCAGCGGCGTGCGGGTGGACACGGCGACGCAGTTCGCCTGGGACCGCAACTGCGTGAACTACACGGCGCAGCAGGGCCGCCCCAACCAGCCGGTGCTCACCAACCTGGTGCCCCTGCGCTCGGCCCCGGTGTTCATGGAGGAGGACACGCAGTTCTACAACGCCCCGGGCCCCGACGGCCTGTGGAGCAACTGGGACCGCGTGACCAACCGGCACGACAACAAGGGGCACATGGTGCTGGCCAACGGCGATGTGGAACTGGCCCAGTTCCCCCGCGGCCCGCGCACAGCGCAAGAGAACGAGCGCGGCAACTTCACCGGCAATGACGTGTGGGCCAAGGGGGCCATCAGCCCCATCGCCCCGCAGGGGTGGTATCAACTGGCCCCCAGTTGGCCAGCCACCGTTCGCAATTACGGCTGGGCCAACGGCCCGCGCTAACTGTGGCCCAACGGCCCGCGCTGAGACTGGCCCAAGGGGCCCGGCTGAACCGGCGGCCGGATACGCGCCAGTTCGGCCAGCGTCTCGGGCACATCGTGCACACGCAGCACCCGCGCGCCGCGCAGCACGTGGCGGGCCGTCAGTCGCGCTGACGCGGCCACCCGCGCCGTGGGGTGGTGGCCCTCGGGCAGCCCGGCCCACGCGCCCACGAAGCTCTTGCGCGACACGCCGCTGAGCAGCGGGCGGCCCAGCGCCGCCGCCATCTCGCCCGTGCCCTCCAGCAGCGCCAGGTTGTCAGGCACAGATTTGCCAAAGCCCAGCCCCGGATCCAGCACCACCGCTTCGCTCTCCACGCCGGCGCTGCGGGCCCGCACCAGCATCTCGGCCAGGGCCGCCCGCACCACGCCGCAGACGCCGCCGGCCTCGGGCGCGTAGACCGGGGTCGCCCGCTCGCCGGGTGCGCCGTAGCGGTGGCTGAAGCTGTCGCGCTCGGGGGTGGTCAGCCGGTGCATGAGCACCAGCCCGCAGCGGTTCTGAGCGGCCAGGGGCAGCAGCGCGGGGTCTTCAGTGCCGCCGGAGACGTCGTTGATCACTTCGGCGCCGGCATCGAGCGCTGCCCGGGCCACCTCGGCCCGCGTGGTGTCGATGCTGATCAGCGGGGCGTCGCCGGCACGCGCCCGCACAGCGGCGATCACCGGCACCACGCGGGCGATCTGCTCGGCGATGGGCACCCGTGCTGCGCCGGGGCGTGTGCTCTCGCCGCCGACGTCCACGCCATCGGCCCCCGCGTGCAGCATGGCCAGCGCAGCGTCGGCAGCGCGGGACGGGTCCAGGTGCAGCCCGCCGTCAGAGAAACTGTCGGGCGTGGCGTTGAGGATGCCCAGCACCACCAGCCCGCGCGAGGCTGGCGCATCAGCGGTTGGCGCATCAGCGGCGAGCGCATCAGCGGCGGGCGAGCCCGGCCAGGCGAGGGTGAAGTGCCGCGGGCGACCGCCCACGCCGATGAACCGCCAGAGCGGGGACGGCGACGGCCCCGCGTGCGAACCAGTGTGCGGACCGGCGTGCGGACCAGCGTGCGGTGTGAAGTCGGATGTCTCGCCGTGCGGGCTCACGCCCGAAGGGTTGCCCGACGGATGACCGGCGGAAGCGGCCCGCAGCGGGTACGGCTAAGCCTGTGGCAAAGTGGGCAAGCCTCGGCAGCGGGCCCTGATCAGGCCGGTCGGCCCTCCACCCCAGACCGCCCTGCGTGCTCACCCCCGCAAGCCATCACCCCCCCAAGGGGGCCGCGAACAAAACTGGACAAAAAAGAAGAGGCCCCGCGGCTGGACGCCAGCGAGGCCTCAGGGGGGGGTGCTGAGTGATGCCCTAAGCATACACGAGCCCACGAGACTGTCCAGCCCGTGGCAACGATTTTTGGAAGATTTTTTCGCCGGCTTCGGTTTTCGGGGAATTTTGTGGGAAAAGTGCTGGTTTATGCTTTGTTTATGCATACAAAATCCCTCCGCTGATCGGTCATCTGGACCAGGGTGGGGGGGCGGCCAGGCGGGTCAGACAACGAGATGCCGGGTGTGGCTCGTGACTCCGCAGGGTGGTTGCAAACTGCTCTCAGCACGGTGTTTACAACACCATCGGCGAACAGTCAGCGGGCCGCGGGGGTGCCAGCGGGAGCAACTGGAGAGGCGGGGGCGGTGGTCCGCAGGCTGGCGGAATGGGTGGGGTTGGCGTTGACGGCCTTGATCAGGTCGTCCGGGGTGGTCGGGCTGCCGGCCTTGACGAGCACCACGGCGGTGCCGGCTTCCAGGCTCACATCCACCTTGGCGACCCCGGGGACGGCGGCGAGTTCAGATCGCACATCTTCCACGCAGCCGACGCACTCCATGCCCTGCACGCTGAGCACCACTTCTCGCGTGGACCACAGCGGCGTGCCCCCGGTTCCGCCCACTTGGGCCTGGCGGCTGAGGACGCGGGCGCCCCAGAGGATGCCGGCCCCGGAGAGGACGATCATCAGGCCGAGCATGGTGTGGGCGACGAGGCGCGAGCGCGTCCGCGAAGGGGCGGGCCGGGCGGGAAACGGGGCGGGGGACG
>JAJTDF010000132.1:0-5638 GCA_021294835.1 Planctomycetaceae bacterium | reverse complement strand
GGGGGGGGGGGGGGGGGGGGGGGGGGCGTTGGTTGGTCTTCGGAAGGGGTATCTGCCCGGTGGCCGGCGGTCCGACGCGGGCGATCGCGGTTCGTACCATCCTTGGTCCCCCCGATTCTCAACCAACCATCCTGGGGGGCCACATAGCGGAGATGCTTGCGATGTTGCGTTCGAGCCTTCCTGTTCGTCTGACCCGCTTTGCCCCGGTGGCCGTTCTGGCCATGGGTGGGGCGATGCCGCTGAGCGCCTTGGCGCAGGTGGTGCCCCCGGCCCCGCCGGCCCCGCCGCCGACGGCCCCGTTCGAGCCGCCGCCCCCGCCCCCGCCGGCGCCCCCGGCCCCGCCGCCCGCACCTGAGGTGCCCGCGCCGGACCTGATCAAGCGTGACGCCAACGGCCGGGTGATTCCGCTGACCATCCCCACTGAGGACGCGGCCCTGGCGGCGCTGGGCATCAAGCCTGAGGCGCAGAGCAAGGCCGACCAGGTTCGCCTGGAGCGGCGGGCCCTGCTGGAACGGCACCTGACGCGGCAGCTGGCCTCAGCGCTCAAGCTGCGCGCGGGCCTGCCGACGATCACCGACAAGACCGAACTGGGCACGCTGATGGGCATGATCATCAACGCGCGCGATCTGGTGCTGCAGCCCACGCTGGTGCCGATGATGCAGTCGGCCGGCGTGTTCGGCGCTCCGGAGGGCGACGCGCTGAAGAAGGCGGTGGACGGGTACATCGCGGCGCTGGGCAAGGACACCCAGGAGGCGCTCAAGGACCAGCCGATTGATGTGCAGGGCGCTGCGACGGCGCGGGTGAACCTGCGGCGGATCGTCATCGAGCCGATGCGCGAGTTCAACACGCTGCTGGCCCGTGCGGCGGAGAACTGGGCGAGCATCAAGCCCGGGCTGGACTTGAAGATTGAAGGCGACGCGGCCCTGGCGGCCGAGAAGGCCGTGACCGAGGCCAAGCCCGAGGGGCGCGCCGACGCGATGGCCAAGTTGCTGGAAGCGCTGCCGGGCGACAAGGCCCCCAGCGTGCTGGAGAAGGTGTGGACGGCGTTCCCCGAGACGCGGCTGGTGCCCGACCCGGTGCCGGGCGCCCGCCCGGGCACGGCGACGCCGACGATCCAGCCGGTGAACCGGCCGACGTTCCAGCCCTCGACGGCTCCGGGCGGCGTGCAGCCGGGCCAGCCAGCCCAGCCGCAGCCGACGCAGCCCAAGTGAGTGGGCGACGGCGTTTGAATTGAAGATGAACCCCCCACCGCCCCGGCCCAGTGTCGGGGCGGTGTGTTTTTTGGGGGGAGGGGGCGGGGAGGGGTTGGGGTGGGCTGTCGGCAGGTCAGGTTGCACACGGACGTTTGTGAGGCCCGGTCGCGGCTTGGAATTGCCGATCACCCGCCCGTCTGCCTAACCTCTGCCCCATGTTGGACACGCTCTTTTCGGGAGGCGCAGCGTGGTTCACCGTGCCGGCACTAATCGGCACGGGGGTCTTTCTTATCAAACTGGTCATGATGCTGCTGGGCGGGTCGGACGACCTGGACCTGGGCGGCTCGGCGGATGCCGGCGGGGCCCACCATGCGGATGGCTCGGGGCTGATCACCATCATGAGCGTGCAGGGGGTGTCGGCGTTCATGATGGGCTTTGGCTGGGCCGGGCTGGGGGCGCTACAGGGGCTGGGGTGGTCGCAACTGGCGGCGATGGGCGTGGGCGTGGGCGGCGGCGTGGGCATGTGCGGGATGTTCGTGGCGTTGCTGGCCGGCACGCGGCGGCTGCAGAGCAGCGGCAACGTGAACTTCCAGCGGGCCAAGGGGGCCGAGGGCGAGGTGTACGCGACCGTGCCGGCCTCGGGCCGGGGGCAGGTGCGGCTGGTGGTCGACGGGCGGCAGCGGATCGTGCAGGCGACCGGGAGCGGTGAAGAGCTGCCCACCGGCACGCCGGTGCGGGTGGTGGAGGTAAAGCAGGACAACAGCGTGGTGGTCAGGCGGGCGGGGGGCCCGGGCTGAGCACCGACGCTGGCCAGCGGGGGGCAGGCGGCGGGGGGCGGGGGGGCAAACGGCGGGGGGCAGGCGGACCCCCGGCGGTGTGAGCAGACGACCCGAATGGTCCGCAGATGGATGTGTGATGGACGCGAGCGTCCGAGTGATGCAGGAAGGCCCGCCGGGCCTTGGGGAGCGCGACGATGAGCATGCTGAATCAACTGACGGGTTTGACGGGCAACGTGGCTTCTGTGCTGGCCAGTGCCGGGCTGCCAACGGCGGGCACGCTGGCCCAGCAGGGGCTGGGCGACCGGCTGTCGGGCAACGCGATGTGGTTCCTGGGGATCGTCGGCGCCGCCCTGCTGCTGGTGATCTTCTTCAGCATTCTGGTGGTGCGGCAGTACAAGCGCTGCCCGAGCAACCGGATTCTGGTGGTGTACGGCAAGGTGGGCAAGGACAAGAGCAGCAAGTGCATGCACGGTGGCGGCACCTTCGTGCTTCCGCTGGTGCAGGACTACGCGTTCCTCTCGCTGGAGCCGATCGTCATTGAGGTTCCGCTGGAGGGGGCGCTGAGCCTGAACAACATCCGCGTGAACGCGCCGGCGACCTTCACGGTGGGCGTGAGCACCGACCCGGTGATCATGCAGAACGCGGCCGAGCGACTGCTGAACCTGCCGACGCAGGTGGTGCGCGAGCAGGCGCAGGACATCATCCTGGGTCAGTTGCGGCTGGTGATCGCGACCATGTCGATCGAGGAGATCAACAAGGACCGCGAGAAGTTCATGAGCCTGATCAACAAGAACGTCGCGGAGGAGATCAACAAGATCGGCCTGGAGCTGATCAACGTGAACATCCGCGACATCACCGACGAGAGCGGGTACATCCAGGCGATCGGCAAGCGGGCGGCGGCGGAGGCCATCAACCGGGCCAAGGTGGAGGTGGCCGAGGCGGAGCGCGAGGGCGCCACCGGTGAGGCGGCGGCGGTGCGCGAGAAGGAGGTGCGGGTGGCGGCCGAGCGGGCGCAGGCGGCCGAGGGCCAGAAGCAGGCGGAGCAGAAGCAGCGCGTGGCGGTGGCGGCCCTGGAAGCGACGGCGGTGCAGGGCGAGGCCCAGGCGCAGCGCGACCGCGAGATCACCCAGGCGCAGCGCCTGGCCGAGA
Organism: Planctomycetaceae bacterium; assembly: GCA_021294835.1. Classification (GTDB taxonomy): domain Bacteria; phylum Planctomycetota; class Phycisphaerae; order Phycisphaerales; family UBA1924; genus CAILKP01. The sequence continues at coordinate 2,517 of JAJTDF010000132.1, read as the reverse complement.
CGCTGGCGGCCAAGAAGCTCGCCGAGCAGGAGCAGCGCATCCGCATGGCCGAGGCTGAAGCGCAGGCCGTGCTGGGCGAGAACACCGCCAAGCAGCGGATGGCTGAGAGCCAGGCGAGCCTGGCCGAGACGCAGGCGGCCGCCCGCAAGCGCTCGGAGGTGGCGGCGGCCACGGCGGCACAGGCCATTCTGGTGGCCCAGCGCGAGCAGGAACTCGCCCGGCTGGCCAAGGAGGACCTGGCCCCGCAGGAGATCGAGAAGCAGCGGATCGAGATCGCCGCGGAGGCTGAAGCCGAGAAGCGCCGCCGCGAGGCCAAGGGCGAGGCGGACGCGATTCTGGCCAAGTACGAGGCCGAGGCCAAGGGCGTGCAGATGGTGATGGAGGCCAAGGCCGAGGGCTACCGCAAGCTGATTCAGGCCGCCGGCAGCGACCCGGCGGTGGGCCCCACGCTGCTGCTGATCGAGCAGTTGCCCAAGCTGGTCGAGCAGCAGGTCAAGGCGGTGCAGGGGCTGAAGATCGACAAGATCACCGTGTGGGACCAGGGCAGCAACGGCCAGGGCGGCCGCAACGCCACCGCCGACTTTGTCTCCGGGCTGGTCGGCAGCCTGCCCAAGCTGCACGAACTGGCCCGCCAGGCCGGCGTGGAGCTGCCGTCGGCCCTGGGCCGGCTCAACCCGCGCGACGAGCGGCCGAACACCAAGGCGGACAAGCCCGACGCGTGATGGCTGACCGCTGACGCCTGAACATCTGATACGGCCCACGACGCTCAGCGCCGCTCGCGCTCGGGCGGTCCCTCGGGCGCCGGGCCGGGCCGCTCTTCCTCTTCGCCGCCCTGCGGGCTCTCGCCGACAAACCGCGTGGGCACCGGCCAGGCATCCGTGCCGCGCTCACGCAGGTAGCGGACCAGCGGGTCGACATGCCCGTGCGTCACGCCCACGCGCGAGGCGCCGGTGGCGTTGATGGCCGCGAGCAGCCCGGGCCAGTCGGCATGGTCGGAGAGCACGAAGCCGCGCTCAAGGTTGCGCCGCCGGCGCGTGCCCCGCACGGCCATCCAGCCTGAGGCCGTCGCGGTGGAGACCGGGCCCATCTTGCGAAGCCAGGGCGTGTGGTCGCTGCCCGTCGGGGCCACCAGCAACATCGCCTCGCCCCGCTGCGCTGCCGCCTTCACCTCCGCCGCCTGGGCGTGCTGCACGGGGGGCAGGTCCACGCCGGCTTGCCGGTAGGCCTCGACGAGCTTCATCACCGCGCCGTGGGCGACCACCGCCGCTGCCTGACCAGTCCCCACCCGCTGGCCAGTCCCCACCCGCTGCAGGGCCCGCACCGCGCCGGCGATCACCCGCTGCGCCTTGCCCAGCGCATAGCAGAAGACCACCGGCGTCACCTTCTCCTGCCGGCACTCCAGCCACCAGCGGGCCATCTCGTCGAACACTTCCTCGGCCGGTCGCCAGCGATAAACCGGCAGGCCGAAGGTGCTCTCGGTGATGAACACGTGACACGGCACGGGCTCAAACGCGTCGCAGGTTGGGTCCGCCTCCACCTTGTAATCACCGCTGACGACCCAGACCTTGCCGCGATCCTCGCCGCCCCCGCCGCTGAGCCGTTCCACCCGCACCTGCGCCGAGCCGAGCACGTGCCCCGCCGGGTGCAGGCTCACGGCCACATCACCGATGGTCAGCCGCTCGCCGTAGCGCAGCCCTTGCACCGCTGCACTCCGCCCCGCATCGGCGGCCTCGCCCGGCGCGTCGTCATCGGCATCAGGTCCGGCCGCTGCGCCCAGCCTCGTCCGCAGCACGCCCACGCCCGGCTCGGCACACAAGTACGCTTCGCACCCGGCGCGGGCGTGGTCGCTGTGGGCGTGGGTGATCACCGCCCTCATGCCCGGCCCGCAGCGCCACGGATCGATGTAGAACCCGCCCGCCGGGCAATACAGCCCGCGGTCGGTCACCTCGATGAGTTGCCCGCGCGACTCCACCGGCCGCACCCCCGCTCAGGCGTACACATAGTGGATCGGCGCGTCCACCTCCGGGTGCAGCGAGGCGTGCACCGGGCAGGCGTGCCCGATCTTCTCCAGCCGCTCGCGCATGTCTGCCGGAATGCCCGCGGGGATGCGCACCGTCACCGGCAGGCGGGCAATCCGCCGCGGCGCCGGGGGCACGCTCATGTGCTTCTCCACCGAGGCCGTCGCCCCGTCGATCTTCAGCCCGTTGCGCTCGGCCCACATGGCGATGGTCGTCAGGATGCACGAGGCCAGGCCGGCGGCGATCAGGTCGGTCGGCGAGAAGGCCGAGGCCTCGCCGCCGATGTCCTTGGGTGCGTCGGTGCGAAGGCGGGCGCCCTCGGGGTGAACCAGGTCGCACTTCTTGTTGCCGCTGTATGTGACGGAGATTTCAACCATGGGCAACGGTGCGCCCCCCGGGGCACCGAGTCAACCCCGAACGGCACGATGCCGGGCAGATCGCGGTTCCTGCGACCCCCCGCCACCCCCCGCCACCCCCCACCACCCCCCGCCACGCCCCA
>JAJTDF010000131.1 GCA_021294835.1 Planctomycetaceae bacterium | reverse complement strand
ACCGCCGCCCGAACCTCCTCCACCGTCGTAAACGGCCCCACGCTCAGCCGCATCGCCCCGCACCCGCGCCGCCCTCGTTCTCGCCTTCCTCGCCGGCACCGCCTCCGCCGCGTCCGCTCAGGTGGTCACGGTTGACACCGACGCCCTCACCATCACCGGTGACGACGCCACCCCCACCGCCTTCTTCGGGACCCCCTTCACCACCGCCGTCGTCAACGGCGTTGCCACCTTCACCGTCCGGGGCACCCTGACCATCCCCGGCTCGCGCACCGTCAACATCCGCGGGTCCCGCCCCGCCTCCTTCCTCATCGGCAACCGCCTCGTCCTCAACGCCGGCACCCTCATCACCTCCTCCGGCGGCCCAGGCAGCCCCGGCGCCGCCGCCGGGGCCGGTGGGTCCGCCGGCGCCGGCAACCGACCCGGCGGGCAGGGCGGCACCCCAGGCGGCGGCGGCAGCGGCGGTTCCGCCGGCGCCGGCGGCACCGTCAACGTCTGCATCTTCAGCAGCGGCAACTTCGGCTCCGGCGGCACCAGCGGCAGTGATGGCGGCAACGGCACACCCGGCATCATCGGCGCCGGCGGCCTCTCTGGATCGCCCGGCGGCAACGGCAACGGCCCCGCAGGCTCGGCCGGTGGCGGAGGCGCCGGCGGGCCCGCCTCCGCCTTCGCACCCGGCGGCGCCGGAGGCTCCCGAGGCTTCGGTGGCAACGGCGGTTCCGGCGGCTTTGCAGTGGGCGACCCCGGCGCCGGCGGCTCGAGCGCCACAGCCGGTGCCAACGGCGCACCCGGCCCCGGCGGCAACAACGGCAACGCCGGCAACGGCGGTCGCAACCTCGGCAACGGCGCCCTGGTCGGTGGTGGCGGCGGCGGAGGCGGCGGCTCCGGCGCCGGCGGCACCGGCGGTGGCGGGGGCGGTGGTGGCGGAGGCGGCGGTGGCGGAGGCGGGGGCGGCGCCACCTCCTGCGTCCGAGGCGGCGACGGCGGCAGCGGAGGCAGTGGCGCGTCCGCCGGCACCGGCGGCAACGGCGGCAATGGCGGGGCCGGTGCCAACGGCGGCGCCGGAGGCGGCGCGTTCGAGTTCATCGTCCTCGGTGAAGTGAGCTTCAACGGCTCTCCGGCCGGGGCCTCCCTCGTCGCCGACGGCGGGCCCGGCGGCAACGGCGCCCCACCCGCCAGCACCCCCACCGGCGGCAACCCGCCAACCTCGTCTCCCTCCTTCGGCACCGGCGGCATTCCCGGCGCCTCCGGCTCCGGCACCGGCGGCAACGGCGGCAGCGGCGGAAACGCCGGCTTCGGTGGACCGGGCGGTCCCGGTGGCGTCGGCGGTGCCGGCGGCGGCGGCGCCGGCGGCTCCATCCGCCTCATCGCCAGCCGCTTCATCGTCACCGGCCCCAACCACCGCATCACCGCCGTCGCCGGCTCTGGCGGCGGCACCCCCGCCGACGCCGGCTGGGTCACCACTGGCAGCAACACCGGCACCGGCTTGGTCGGCCTCTTCGGCCGCATCCAGAACGTCACCGGCTCGCGTGAGGCCAACCCCTTCATCGCCGCCAACACCCCCACCCCCTACCTCGCCGCCCTCCCCATCGCCGCCCCGTGGGATTTCCTCCCCTCAGCCAACGTGCCCGCGCTGTTCAACTCCCCGCCCGCCAACAGCGTGCTCGTCGCCGCCCGCGTCAGCACCGCGTTCATCCCATACGAGATCTCCTACCCCGGCTTCGACTACCTCTTCATCCGCAACGTCTCCACCAGCATCGTCTTCGCCCCGCGCTTCGGCTTCGGCGATCCCGGCTTCTACACCACCCTCCGCCGGGGCGGCTACACCACCGATGCCCGCTTCGGCGGAGCCCTCACGCCCGTCACCCAACTCAACCCCGGCGACGGCTTCGTCACCCTCATCCCCTCCTCGCTCACCGCGCAGCTCAACCTCTCCGGCGTCGTCAACGGTGCCGAGTACTCCGCCCGAGGCCCCATCGCCCTCACCCAGCGCCTCGCCGTCACCATCCCCGTCCGCTGCTCCCTGGCAGACATCGTCCGCATCGGCGGCTCACCCCCGCACGACGGCCTGCTCACCGGCGACGACTTCAACGCCTTCATCGCCGCCTTCGCCAGCAACAGCGCCCTGGCCGACATCGTCGCCATCGGCGGCGTCCAACCCCCCGACGGCCTGATCACCGGCGACGACTTCATCGCCTTCATCGCCGCCTTCGCCCAGGGCTGCCCGTAAACCTCAGCCCGAACACCAGTTCACGCACCCCACCCCACCCCCTCCCGGGACCATCCCAAACCCTCACACACAACAACCGCCCCCCGACGCCACACGCGACACCCATCCACCCCAATCAGGCGCCCGCTCGCCCCATCCAGCGCACGTCACGGTCCATCCCCTGATCACCCCGGCCCGGTGAAACCGCCAGAACTTCGCGGGGGATACCACATCTCCCGTCGACCGATCGCTTTGCGGCAACACTTAACGCCGAGAGAAGCATGGTCCTTCCACGACGACCATCAACGCCGATGCCGATGTCGTCCGAATCCGGCATCCGGCCGCCCATGCTCTCCGAAGCGGCCGTCGCGCACTGCCCGGTTGTTCCCCTTTCTACCCGTTCAACCACGGAGTTCCCGTCATGCATCCGCTCACCCGAGCCGCCGTCATGTCTGTTCTGATCGCCCCGCTGACCCTCTCACCTCTCTCGGGAACGTCCGCGATCGCTGCCCAGCCCGCCCCGCGAGGGGAGAACGCCGGTGCGCCGCGATCGGCCCCCACGCTTGATGTGGTCGACACCGCCGTCGCAGCCAAGTTCAAGACGCTCGCGGCCGCCATCGATGCCGCCGGCCTCGCCGACACCCTCAAGGGCGCCGGTCCCTTCACCATCTTCGCGCCCACCGACGAGGCCTTCGCGGCACTGCCCCCCGGCACTGTGGAGTCCCTGCTTCGTCCCGAGAACGGCGCCAAGCTCCGTGCCATCCTCCTCAATCACGTGGTCCCGGGCCGCCTGACGTCCTTCCAGGTCGGCAACATCGATGCGCCGCAGATGGCCAAGACCCTCGGCGGCGGCCGCGAGAAGATCGCCGCCGACAGCAACGGCTTCCGCTTTGGCGACGCCGCCGTCGTTCGCGCCAACATCCGTTGCAGCAACGGCGTCATCCACGTGATCGACCGCGTTGTCCTGCCGAAGCAGACCCTGTCCGAAGACCGCATGAAGATCGCAATGAAGGAGACCGCTCCCGCCAGCATCCTTGATGCGCTCCGGGCCGTGCCCGACGGCCGGTTCTCGATGTTCCTTGCCGCCGTCGAGGCCAGTGGAGGCGATCAGGACTGGGCCTCGGCCGAGCCCTCAGCCAACTGGACGCTCTTCGTGCCCACCAACGATGCCTTCGGCCGCCTGAGCGACGCCGAGCGGGCCACCCTGCTCGATCCCCGCAACCGGGACATGCTCCGCGCCGTCCTCGATTGGCACGCCCTCCCGAAGATCCACGCCTGGAGCTTCGACTTTGACGACGGCGAGCGCGGCCCCGCCATGATCTCCGCCGAGGGTGACCGCTTCGTGCTCGATGTCCTCTCCAACGGCATGGTCTTCATCTACCAGATGCGGTCCGGCAGGGTTGCGCGTGCCGCCGAGGAGCCCTTCAAAGCCAGGATTCTCGCCGGCGATGTGTCCGTCGGCGGCTGCGTCGTGCATGTCATCGACCGGCTGCTCATCCCGCCACAGTTCGAAGGCAAGGCGATCTCATCCCAGGCCTACCCGGAACTGGATGTCCAGGAGATCGCCGGCGGTGCCAAGGCCAGGTTCAACGCCCGCCTGGTCGTCGGCGACCTGCTCCAGGAGGCCAGGTCGCTCGATGATTCGGCCGCGGTGGTCCTCTATCAGTTCGGCCTCCGAATGCTCGACGAGATCCTGCCGGTCAGCCGCACAGGAGTCCTCATGATGGGCGAAGAAGGCTCCGGAAACCGCCAGACGCTCGCGGCCCGCTTGCAGTCACGCGTCGACGACCTCGACCGCGTCTGGTACGCCGGCTTCATGAAAAACAGCCCCGCCGCCACCACCCTCGCTGGCCCCCTGCCCGGCAGCCCTCCATCGTTTCGAAAGGCCATGAACCCCGGTCCGATGGACAACCTCCCCGCCCAGTCCACACGGCCCGTTTCCGCCGCCGACCCGCAAGCCGCCGCAGTCGCCGCTGCCATGACCCCCGCCGCAACCCCACAGCCCGCCCTTGCATGGGGCGAGGTGCTTGAGCGGGATGCCAATCCCAGCATGGTCACCGACCCGGCCTTGCGCCAGGCCATCGCCCGCACCGGCCTCCCCTGGCGCGTCCGCGACAAGGCCACAGGCATCGAAATGCTCCTCGTGCCGCCCGGCAGTTTCAAGATGGGCAAGTTCCCCGGCGATCAAGAGGCTCTCGCCAATGAGGTGCCCGCCCACGATGTCACCCTCACCCGCCCCTTCTACCTCGCACGATACGAGATCTCCCGCGAGCAGTGGACCGCCGTCATGCAGAACTCGGTCATGCCCGCACCTCAGGCCACCGCCGCCGATCCGGGAGGCATCCAGATTCAGACCGGTGACGGCGGCGCCCTCACCATCCGCCAGGTGGACAATGACCGCGGAATCGCCACCCTGGAACTCGCCGGCCCCGGCGGCCTCATCGGCGGCATCCGCGCCGGCGCCCAGTTCCGCGACGAACAGGGAAACGCCATCGAGGCGGTCGTCTCCACCACGACCGGACCCGACGGCACCCTGATCATCACCACGTCCCCCGCCAAGCCCGACGATGCGGACGATGCATCCGACGTCCGCGCTGGTCTTCCTGCTCGCGCCAACTGGATGAGCGTCGAACAGTTCTGCCGCAAGACCGGCTTCCGCCTCCCCAGCGAGGCCGAGTGGGAGTACGCCTGCCGGGCAGGCAGCGACAGCCCCCGGTACGGCCAGCTCGACGACATCGCCTGGCACCGCGGAAATGCCCGGGGAAAGATGCAGCCGGTCGGAAGCAAGGCCCCCAACGCCCTCGGCTTTCACGACATGATCGGCAACGCCTGGGAATGGGTGAACGACTGGTACGGCGACTACACCCGCGCAGCCAAGACCGACCCGACCGGACCCCAGTCCGGCGACGCACGAATCGTCCGCGGCAGCTACTTCAACTTCGAACGCGGCTTCTGCCGGTCGACGCTCCGCTACGAAATCGCCAGTCCGGACGCCAGCACCCGCTTCGGTTTCCGGGTGGCACGAAACCCCTGACCGCCGACACCGCCCGCCGTTGAGGTGGTCCGTCGTTCCAGCAGCTTGCTGCCAACCGTCCTTCCGGACACTCTCCCCGGACTGTGACCTCCGCACAAGTCGCAGCCAACGCCAAACCACCCGGCCCCGGCACCGGTCATCCAACAGCAAGCGTGGCATCGCGGGACACCGCGGTGACCACGATTCGACCTCCCGCCCCCGCTTGCTTGCCCCGCCCCGCCTTCAACGCCACGTTCCCCGCCCCGCCCGTCAGCGCCGCAATCGCCGCCTCGCGGCCAATCTCCGCCGCCCCCGCGGCGATGCGGTACTCGGCCAGGTGCCCATACGCATCCTGCAACCCCTCCGCATGGCTGTCCAGCGGCGAGATCAGCCCGAACGTCCACGTGTTGGCCGTGATCGCCAGCCCGTGCCCAAGCC
>JAJTDF010000055.1 GCA_021294835.1 Planctomycetaceae bacterium | reverse complement strand
GGAATGGGTCAGCGCGGGGAGGTGGCGGGGGGCTGGGGTGCGGGTGCGGGCGGGGGTGGGGGGTCGGTGGCGAGAAGGCGGGCGAGGGCGGCGCGGTCTTCGCCGGCGGCGCGGAGGGCGAGCCAGCCGGCCTGAAGTTGGTAGACGGTGGGGAGATCGCCCTCGCCGACGGCGATGCGGGCGAGGGTGTCGGAGAGGCGGGCCTGCTCGGCGGGGCTTTGGGGCATGGGGCGGTGGCGGACGAGCAGGAGGACGTGGAGGCGGCGGAGGGGGTCGTCGGGCGGGAGGGGGGAGGTGGAGAGGAAGGTGTCGAGTGCGGCGGTGAAGGCGGGGCCGGCGGGGGCGGGGGCGCGGAGGGCGGCGGCGGCGAGCGCGGTGAGGGCGGCGGGTTGGTTGGCGTGCTCGGTGAGGAGATCGGCCGCGGCGTCGGGGTCGGCGTCGAGCAGGGCGAGGGCGGCGGCGATGGTCTCGGGGGCGTTGGGGCCGGCGGCTTGCGCGGAGGTGAGCAGGACGGCCAGGCGGATGCGCTGGGCGTCCTGGAATGGACGGGAGCGGGCGAGGGCCAGCGACCAGGCGAGGGTGGGCGGGTGGCGGAGGGCGACCAGGCGGTCGATGGTGTCGGGAAGTGAGCCGCAGGAGATGAGCAAAGCGTGGGCGACGTCGGCCGCGGCGCGGGCGAGGGGGTCGTCGGCCTTGGCGAGCGCGGCGACGGCCTCTTGGAGTGTGTCGGCGGCGGCGGGGGTGTTGTCGAGGCGTTCGGCGGCGAGGCGGGCGACCTCGAGCATGAGCAGGGCGAGGCGGGCGAGGCCGGCGGGTGCGTCGGCCTGGGCGGCCTGGAGGAGGCGGGCCTGGACGTCGGGGCTCAGGGGGTCGCAGAGGGCGAAGGTCTCCAGGGCGCGGAAGGCCAGGAGCGGGGGAAGGGGTGGGAGAGGTTGGGCACCGGGCGCGGAGGGGGCGAGGAGGGCGGAACAGAGGGCGCCGGCGGTGGGGATGCGCTGGAGGCGGAGGCGGGCGAGGACGTTGAGGGCGGCGGCTTCGTTCTGGGGGAGGGCCAGGGCGCGGGCGGCGGCGAGGACGGTGGCGTCGGTGGGATCGGGCTTGGTGGTGGGGGTGGAAGCGGCGGTGGCGCGGAGGAGGACGGCGGCCTGGGCGGCGATGGCGGGATCGGGGCTGGCGGCGAGGTCGCGCAGGCGGTGGGCGGGAGGCGGGGGCTCGCCCCGGCCGACGAGGACGCCGGCGGCGAGCAGGGCGCAGGGCGGGTCTTGATCGGGCCAGCGGGCGAGGTCTTGGAGCTGCGCGGTGGTGACCAGGTCGTCGGCGATGGCCTCGGCGAGGGCGGCGAGGCGGTCGGGCGGTGGGAGTTGGCGGAGGAGGAGGAGGTCCAAGCCTCGGGTGTGTTCAGCACGGGCGAGGCCGAGCAGGGCGGTGGCGCGGAGGGCGGGCGGGCCGACGGTGGCGAGTTGGCTGAACAGGGGGATGGTGGCGGGATCGCGCAGGCGGGCCAGGGCGAGGAGGGCGGGCGGGATGTTCTGCTGGGAGAGGGGCTGGCCGGGCTGAGGTGCGACGGCGAGGAGGCGGCTGGCGAAGAGGGACTCGACGGTGGCGAGGGGGACGACGCGCGGGGGGGCGGAGATGGGGGCGGATTGGGGGGCGGAGATGGGCGCGGGGGTGTCGGCGGCGAGCGCGAGCGCACTGGCGGGGCCGAACAGGCCGGCGGCCAGGACGAGGTGCAGGAGTGGGCCGGGGGCCGGGGGGGCCGGAAAGGCATGGCGAACGGTAGATTCAGCAGCGGAGGCGGGCGCGGTCGGCCAGGACGACGGCGAGGCGGTCGCAGAGTTCGGTGATGGGGATCTCGGCGCCGTCGAGCGCGACGCGGGCGCCCTGGGCCATCTGGGCCTCGAGCCGCTGGCAGGCGGTGATGATGGTGGAGTGGTTGGGGCGGCCCATGGCGCGGGCGATCTCGGGGAAGCTCATGCGGGTGAGCCGCTTGGAGAGCACGGAGGCGACGGAGCGGGCGAGGACGACCTTCCAGTGGCGGCCCCGGCCCCGGAACTCGGCATCGCCGACGCCGAGGGTGACGCAGACGGCGTGGATGATCTCTTCGGCGCGGACGGGGCGGGGCATGCCCAGGGGGCGTGCGGGCTCAGCGGGGGCGGAGGGAGAGGTGGCGGAGACGGGGTTGGCGCGGAGGTCGGTCGGGGGGAGGGTGGGGAGGGGATGGAGGGGCGCGGGGGCGGCTTCAAGGCCGAGGGCGCGGCGGACGGTGAGGGGGTTGACGGGGACGCCGGGCTGGGCGCCGGCGATGAGGCGGTGGAAGGCATCCACACGGGCGATGAGGCCTTCGATGTCGCGCGGGGTGCGGGCATTGACCTGCTCGGCGGACTGGGCGAGGGCCTGGGCGGCGGCTTCGCCCATGCGCAGGCCCCGGCGGGAGGCGAGGGCGAGGGCGACGCGCTGGGTGTGGGCGGGGCCGGGCGGGGCCATGACGGCGGAGACGGCGGCGGCCAGACGCGAGCGGAGGGCGGGCGGGAGGGTGGTGAGTTTGTCCAGCGGAACGGAGGTGGCGAGGATGACGCAGCCCTTGCGCTGGAGGATGGCGTCCAGCGTGGCCTGGAACTCCTGCTGGGACTTGGTCTTGTTCTCGAGGATGTGCAGGTCGTCGACGCAGAGCAGATCGGGCGAGCGGTAGGTGCGGCGGAACTGCTCCATCTTGCCGGTCTGGGCGGCGATGACAAAGTCGTTGACGAACTGCTCGGCGGAGACGTATCGGGCGGTGTTGCCGGAGTGGTCGCGGGCGGCGGCCTTGCGTTCGGCGACGGCGGCGGTGAGCAGGTGGGTCTTGCCGACGCCACACTGGCCGTGGATGATGACGGCGACGCCCCGGAGGGCGGGATCAGCGGCGGCGATGGCCTGGGCGGTGCGGATGGCCTGCTCGTTGGCTTCAGAGCGGACGAGTTCGATGAGGGCGCGGGCGGGCTCGGCCTGGCGGGCGGGGGCGCGGCGCTGGGCGGCGGCGTGGACGGGGCCGGCGGGGCGGCGGGCGGCGGGCGCGTCGGCGGTGGTGGTGCCGGCGGCGGCAGCGGCGGCGAGGGCGGAGGGGCCGCCGGCGACGCCGCCTTCGCGGACGATGAAGCGGACGGCGACGCGGTCTGAGCCGGTCTCAGCACGGCAGGCGGTGCGGAGGATGTCGCCGAAGTGGCGGTCGTAGGCCTGGGCGAGGTGGGTGGAGGCGACGCAGACATCCAGGCAGCCTTCGCCGAAGCGGAGGGCGGACTCGATGGTGAAGTAGCGCTGGAAGCGGTCCTCGCCGATTTCGGCACGGAGGCGGGCGACGACAGCGCGGACGATCTCGCGGTCGTTGCGGATGACGCCGGCGACGGGGGACGTGGCCGGAGCGTGTGCCGGCGTGGCCGGGGCGGGGCCTGGCGTGGAGGCGGCCGGGAGGGCCGCGGACGGCTTGGCGACGGCGGAGGATGCCGTGACGGCGGGTGTGGCTGTGACGGCGGGGGAAGCGGACAACGTGTGGATGGGGGTAGCGCGTCGAGGGGCCACGGGGACGGAGGCAACGGCGGAGGCGCCGGTGGTGAGTTGGGAAGGGGCGAGACCGGCGGGAGCGACGGACGGGGTGGAGGTGAGGGGGGACGGGGGACGGCTGATCACCGCGGCAGGCGTGGGCACCGTGCGGATCCTCATGGGCAAGCGGCATCGCGAACCTGGCGCGGCAAGACCGGCGCCCGGCGCAGAGCCGAACACACTTGATACAGACCGAGTCCATTCACGCAGAGGCGGACAGATCCGTCAGCAGTCAGAGAAACGACTGAGCCGGGCCGCTCATGCCCCCGTGGTCCGATCCATGACCACCCATGACGATAACCGGTCCGTGGCGGATGAGCAACGGCAAAGTTCGCGATGCACGAGCGGCGAGCGCAGAAGTGAGAGAACATCGGCACTTGCGAGCGAAAAAAATCTATCAACGCTTCGCGCGGTGAAAGATGTGGATGATGTGCGGGGAATGTGGACGACGCGGGATGGGGTGAAAACGCGCTGATATTCAGAGGAAAAACGATCACATGCACGGATGCATGCAGCGGGCGGTATGTGTGAGCGGTGCGTCGGCGGCGTGTGCAGCGTGCGGCGGCGTGACCGGAGCGTGAGCGTGCCAGGGGAGGGGGAGCGAAGTCTGCGGCGGTCGCGGGCGCGTCGCGATGAGAGCATGGCGGAGCGTCGGGCGGACGTTGCCAAGCGGGTGCGTGAGGCCGGGCGCTTGGCGACGATGTCCGCAGGAGCGGACAGGTGGTGCACGGGTTGTCCGCAGGGCGGGTGTGGATGAAGCGGTGGGGCGGACGGAGGCGGAGGACATGCGGGGATGGGGTGGGGCGGGTCGTGAGGAAGTCCTCGGTGGAGGGAGGGCTGGTGGGGCGCACGGAGTGGGGGGGTGGGTGCGCACTGCTCTCCCGGCGACCTTGTCAGTGGACTGGTGACCCCCCAAAACGGGGTGAATCGGGTTTTGAACGGGTGAGAATTGCGTGGTTGTGATGGTGCGAAGGTGGAACGTCTGATAGATTGATGGAGCGGGCCCCGCTCGGGGCCGGTGGTGGTTGTTCGCCCGGCGGGCAAGAAGGCCTGCGCGGGTGATGGTCTGGTCGCGGGCCTTTTCGGGCAGCGAGAAACAGGAGCACCGGAAGATGAACTCGACGATGAAGCCGGCAGCGTTTGTTTTGGCGGTCAGCGGCCTGATGGCGGCAGCGGCGATGTCCGTCGCTGGCGGCGGCGGGGGTGTGACGCCGGCGGCGCAGACGGGGCTGGATCTGTCGGTGAGCTGCGTGGCGGCGAGCACGTCGGGGACGATTTCGATCTCGGTGGATGCGACTGGCGCTGCGACGGGGATGTTCGGGATCGCACTGGGGACGACGAGCTGCAACGTGGGCTCGGTGTACGTGCCGTTCCAGGCGGCGATGCAGTACAACCACCCGTACATCGTGCAGAACATCTACCGGACCAACGCGCAGGGGCGGCTGGAGCAGTTGTCGGCGTCCTGGATCAAGCACGCATTCTCGTCGGCGAGCACTTCGCAGGCGGCGGTGAACGGTCCGAACGGGCAGCCGGCGTGCGGCACGGGCTCGTGCGACGGGATCGGCGGCTCGCGGATGGGCTTTAACTGCTCGGACACGTATGGGCCGGGTCTGAATTCGAGCACGTATTACCTGGGGCCGCGGAACGAGGTGAAGCCGAACGACGTGGGCTTTACCAGCGGCGGGACACCGCCGGCGGGCCGGACGTGGCTGGGGTGGAACCCGCGTGGGAGCATGTTTGACAACTACGTGTGGAACAGCACGCTGCGGCAGGATGTTCCGGCGACAACGGGGTTGAGTGATTCTGCGCGGTCGTACACGACGGGCTCGACGGGCACGCCGTTCAAGATCAACTATCTGCGTGATGACGAGATCACCACGGGCGCGAGCGGGGCGCTGGGGACTGACGGGCGGCTGTTCTTCGAGTCGTACTACGTGGTGAACGGCGACGTGAGCCGGATGAACAATCACGCGCACCGGCGGTTCCGCGTGACGGGGAACCGGCAGTTTGCGATGGACGGCCCGCACACGTTCGGGCCGACGATCATGCAGTGGGGCGACCAGCAGCAGTTGGCGACGCCGGACGCCGAGGGCGCGGTGATCGTGGCGTCGCGCGTGGTGCCTCTGCCGGACGGAAACTATCGGTACGAGTACAACGTGTACAACATGGACTTTGACCGCGAGGTTTCGGCGGTCGACTTCCCGAGCCTGCCGATCGGCACGCGGACGGATGTCGGGTTCCGCCAGCCCCGGCAGGTGCGGCCGACGGTCAATCCGCCGGCGGCGGGCCAGTTGCCGACGGCGGCGAACCTGCTTGGCAACGACACGGCCGGCTGGGTGGGCTCGTATGACGATGGCAAGGACGCGATGGTGTTCCAGGCTCCGGCGGTGCCCCGCGATGCGGGGACGGGCGTGCCGACGACCAGCAATCTGAACACGATCTCGTGGGGCACGATGTACACCTTCTGGTACACCAGCAACCTGCCGCCCCGGACGACGGGCATGGCGACGCTGTACCCCTCGCCGGATCGGATCAGCAACGACCCGCGCGGGACGGTGAACCCGACGCCGAGCACGATTCTGACCATGCAGGCGCGGGTGAGCGTGCCCCGGAACCCGGCGGACATCACCAACGTGGGCGGTCAGGGCTTCCCGGACGGGATCGTCTCGGGCGATGACTTCAACGCGTTCATCTCGGCCTATGCGGCGGAGGATGCGCGGGCGGACATCGCGGGCATCGGCGGGGCGCTGCAGCCGGACGGGATGATCAGCGGCGATGACTTTGTCGCGTTCATCAACTGGTTCGTGCAGCAGTAAGGCTGGCGAGCGGTTGAGGTGCGAAGAAGACTGTGCGTTCAAGCGCCCCGGTGAGAGCCGGGGCGTTTTTTTATGCCACATGGCCAAGGGGCCAGGTGGGCAGATCGGAAAAGACAGCAGCCCCGGTTTGGGCCGGGGCTGCTGGAGGGGGGGCGTGGGTAGCGGGACCGGAGGACGGGGCGTTAGATCGCGCCGCCTCGGGACTTGAACTGCTTGGCCATGCCGAGCTTGAGGCGGGCGCGGGTGCGGTCCTTCTTGATGCGGGCGGCTTCGTCCTGGTCGAACTGCTTGGCGGGCTTGCGGGCCTCGGCGGCGGTGAGTTCGGCCTGGGCGTCGGTCTCGGTGATGGTCTCGGCCGAGGTGGCGCGGGCGGTGAGGATGGTCAGGCGGTTGTCGACCATCTGGGCGAAGCCGTCTTCGATCAGGTATTCGCGGCTGCCGCCGGTGGTGCCGGTGGCGTTGGCGAGGTCCACACGGAGGGCGCCCATGCCGAGCTTGACCACCATGGGGGCGCGGCTGGGGAGGACGCCGAGTTGGCCGTCATGTGCGGGGAGCACGGCGGCGGCGGCGGGGGCGTCCATGAGCTTGCCCTGGGGGGTGATCAGGCGGAACTGGAAGTTCTTGGCGGCCAAGGGGGGGTCTCCGTGAAGGGGACAAGGATAGAGGGTCTGCGGGGCGGGGGTGCGGGGGGCGCTGGGGAGGTGCGGGAGGGGGGCGGCTGTGGTGTGTGGGGGCGGGTGGCGGGTGCGGGCCGCCCTAGCAAAGATCGAACGGCGTGGGGGCGGGAGGCTGCGGCTGGGGCGGGGGAAGAAAGGACCGGCCCATGGGCGAGCGAACGACGGCGTGCGGGCGGTGGATGGCCACTCTGGCGGCGGCGGCGTTGTGGGCGGTGGGCAGCGGGTGTGCCGCGGCGCAGGGGCCGGCTGCGGCGAGCGGGGGTGAGGCGGCCGGGGCGGCCGGCGGGGCCGGGGGGACCGGAGGGGCGGCGGCCGGGCCGACGCGGGCGGAGCGTGCGGCGGCGGTGAAGCTGCGGGCGGTTGGTAACGCGGCGCCGGGGTTGGCCGGCGGGGAGTGGGCTCGGGGTTCGGGGTTTGATGCTGCGGAATTGGGTCGGGCGCGGGGGGTGGTGGTGTGGAGCGGGGAGTGCGGGCCGTGTCTAGCGTCGATGCAGGTGATGGACGCGGCGACGGCGCGCTGGCCGGTGGTGACGGTGATGTGGAGCGACCGGGCGGGGGACACGGCGGCGCGACGGGCGCTGGTGGCGGGGATGGACTTGAGGCTGCGGCTGCGGGTGCTGGTGGACGATGAGGCGAACAGCGTGGGGCGGCCGTGGCTGACCGAGGTGGCGGGGGAGGTTGGGTGGCCGACGGCGTTTGTGCTCGATGCGCACGGGCGGCTAGCGTGGGTGGGGCATCCGATGGGGGAGTTGAGTGAGGTGCTGGAGTGGGTGGATGGTCCGGCGTACTCGCCGGAGGCGGCGCGGGCGCGGATGGAGGCGCAGGTGGCGGAGGAGGCGCGGGCGCGGCCGTTGTGGACGGAGTTCTGGGAGGTGGCGGCGAAGGGGACGCCGGAAGCGCTGGAGGGTGCGGCTGAGCGTCTGCGCGGGGTGGGGCCGGACGCGGCGATGGGGAGTTGGCTGCGGCTGGTGCAGGTGTATGTGCAGCGCGGGGACGCGGAGCGGGCGCTGGGGGCGGCGCGACGGTTTGAGGCGGTGCGGGCGGAGATGGGGAGCGGGCTGGCGAAGACTCTGGGGTGGCGGGTGTGGGCGACGGCGGCGAGCGTCGGTCTGGAAGGGCCGGATGGGGGTGCGGGTGGACGGTCGGCGGCGGCGGTGGCGTGCCGCGGTGGAGCGAGGGCGCACCTTGAGCGTGAGCTGGCGGCGGGGTTTGAGCACCCCGGGGTGCTGACGATGCTGGCGTGGTGCAAGGCGGACGCGGGGGATGCGGCCGGGGTGCGGGCGCTGCTGGATCGTGCGGCGGTGTTCGACGTGACGGCGGCGCAGCGTGCGAAGAGCGCCAAGCAGCGTGCGGCGATGCTGGAGTGGGCGGGGCAGCGTGGGGCGGAGGGGATCAGGCCGCCGGCGGATCGCTGAGCAGGTCGGCGGCGGTGAGCATGGCGCCGGGGGGCGGGGTTGTGGCCTCGACGGTGCCGGGGGCGGCGCGGAGGCGGGCGAGGGCGGCGCGGAGGTCGGCGGGGAAGGGGGCGATGAAGCGGAGGGGCTGCTGGGTGATGGGGTGGCGGAAGGCGAGGATGCAGGCGTGGAGGGCGACGCGGGTGCAGAGCGGGGGCGAGGCGGCGTCGGAGGAAGCGGCGGGAAGGACGACGCCGGAGTACATGTCGTCGGCGAGCAGGGGCCAGCCGTTGTGGGTGCAGTGGACGCGGATCTGGTGGGTGCGTCCGGTCTTCAGTTCGATTTCAACCAGGGCGACGCGGCCGGCCTGGCGGGGGTGGCCGGTGGGTGAGCGGCCGGGCGGGGCGGTGCCGGAGGAGGTGAGGTTGAGGTCGTAGCGGCCGAGGGTGCGGTAGAAGGTGAGGGCGGGCTTGCCGAGGTGGTCGTGGCGGACGACCTGCATCTCGCGGTAGCCCTTGAGGCGGGAGGGGTGGGGGCCGATGGGCAGGTCGATGGTGCCGGCCTCGGGCTCGGGGTGGCCGTGGACGAGGGCGACGTAGCGCTTCTCGACGGTGCGGTGCTCGAACTGGTGGGCGACTTTCCAGTGGGCCTCTTCGGACTTGGCGAAGACGATGCAGCCGGAGGTCTGGCGGTCCAGGCGGTGGATGACGCCGGGGCGGGCGAACTCGGAGCCGACGTGGGAGAGCTCGCCGCCGGTGGTGGAGCGGTGCTTGAAGTGGAAGGCCAGGGCGTTGATGAGGGTGCCGGAGAGTTCGGAGCGGGCTGGGTGGACGATGATGTCGGGCGACTTGTTGAGCACGATGATGTGCTGGTCCTCGTACATCACGTTCAGCGGGATGTCCTGCTCGGGGAGTTCGGAGGAGGGGGGCGGTGGGAGGTTGACGTGGACGACGTCCTGAGCGCGGAGGCGGGTGCTGGCCTTGGCCTTGCGGCCATTGACGGTGACCTGCTGATCGTCGATGAGGCGCTGGAGTTGGGCGCGGCTCATGAAGGTGATGCGGTCGGTGAGGTACTTGTCGAGGCGTTTGTCCAGGTCGCGGGTGAGGCGGAAGGTGACGGTGGGCGGACGCTGGGCGGCGGCGGCGAGGTCTTCATCGCCGGCGGTCTCGGTGTCGACCTCGGGTGCGTCGGTGGGGGCGGTGTCGGCGTCGGCGTCCGGGGCCGCGGGCTGCTGGGGCTGCTGGGGCTGAGGTGCAGCGGCCCGGGCGGCGCGGAGGAGCGCGTCGGGGTCCACCTTGCCGCCGGAGGCGATCAGGTCGCTGGTCTTGAAGGTGTCGGGCTGGGGGAGCCGCTTGCCGGTGGAGCGGTTGGTGGAGTTGTCTTTGCGGTTGAATCGCGGCATGACGGGGCCGCTTACGGCTGCTCGGGGAGCAGGGGCGTGGGCGGGAAGTCGGGGCCGGCGGGGAGCGGGGGGACGGGGGTCGGCGGGGGCGTGGGCTTGGTGTAGGTGGCCACGTCCTTGTCGCTGAGCAGGCGCGGGGTCACCTTGGCCTCGGCCTGGGTGTCCAGGCGGCGCTGGGCCTCGTCGGCGAGGGCCTTGAGGTCGGCGGCGGCGGCGCGGGCCTGGGCGTCCTTGAGGAGCGAGGCGGCGTCTTCGAACTTGCCGAGGCTCTCGGCGATGGCGGCGAGGCCGAAGAGGCCGCCGATGGTGTGGATGGCCTTGAAGCGGTCGCCCTTGGTGTCGTCAACGACGCGCTGGTAGAGGACGCGGGCCTCTTCGAGCTGGCGGGTGCGGCCCTCGGAGGTGAGCAGCTCGTCGGGGTTCTTGACGGTGCCGTCGGGGTTGAGGGTGGCTCCGGGGACCAGGCCCCGGAAGGCGTTGACCATGAGGGCGTCGGCGGCGGCGAGGCGGGCGACGTGGGGCACGGCGCCCTGGCCGTCGTGCTCGTCGGCCAGGCGGGCGAGCGCGGTGGGCGAGCCGGTGCGGAGGGACTCTTCGAGCTGGGAGAAGGCCAGGTTGGTCTCGCCCTCGCGGCGTTCGCGGAGCTTCTGGAGGCCGAACCAGGCGAAGGAGATGGCAGCGATGACCAGAAGGACGAGGAAGCCGTACTTCTTGAGGAAGTCGACGAATTCCTGGTTGTACCGGGACTCCTGAAGGCCGGCGCCGACGGTGATCTGCTCGAGGCGGTTGTCGGCGGGGTTCTGGTTCGGCGGGGTGGTGCTCATGGTCGCGTCGGGCGGTGAACGAAAAGCGGGTCGGCTGTGGGCGACGGGCCCAAAGTCAGAGGAACCTCAAGTTTAGCAAGTGGAGTTGGTTGGTGTGTGTTTGGTGTTTGCGGGTGCGATCACCCGGTGAAACGGGGTGGCATGGACCGAGAACCGTGCCACAATTGAGCGGGCGTCGTCGGCGGGCGATCCCGTCGGCGATGTGTTTTCGGCATTGCGTGCCCGCTTCGAGCATGCCCAGCCAGTGGAGAGAGTCATGAAGACGTGTGCTTTGGTTCTGGCGGTGGCGGCGGGGATGGGCGTTTCGGCGGCGAACGCGCAGGTGGTGAACTTCACGTCGATCCTCAACGGTCTGCAGGAGGTTCCGGCGAACGGCAGCCCGGCGACGGGCGCGGCGACGCTGTCGATCGACCTGGCGACGCGGGCGTTCTCGATCGACATCAGCTTCTCCGGGCTGACCTCGGGGATGACGGTCGCGCACATCCACCGTGCGCCGGCGGGCTCCAACGGGCCGATCGTGATCTGGCTGGACGGGATGAACACGCCGAGCACGACCCCGACGATTCCGATGGGTGCGACGTCGTTCAGCGGGACGCTGACGGGCGTCTGGCCGGCGGCTCGCCTGCCGGAGTTGCTGGCGGGCAACACCTACTTCAACATTCACACCGGGCAGTTCCCCGGCGGTGAGATCCGCGGGCAGATCATCCCGACTCCGGCGGCGACGGCGCTGCTGGGCCTGGCGAGTCTGGCGGCGTTCCGTCGGCGTCGCTGAGGCGAAGGCCAGCGGACAGAGTTGATTGGTTGATCATCACCGACCGGGCGCTGCAGAGCGGCCCGGTCGGTGTGTTTTTGCGGCGTGCCGGGGCAGGACGGGGAGCGGATGGCGGACAAGCCGGCAAGGATGGAGGCCATGAACCACTACCACATGTGGGTGAACCTGAAGGACTCCAGGCAGGACCTGGCCTGGGCGAAGGCGGTGCATGACTATCTGGAGTATCTGCGGGAGCGGGGGCTGATTGAGAAGTGGACGCTGAGCCGGCGGAAGTTCGGCTTCAGCCCGGACGGGCTGCATGAGTTTCATGTGGTGGTGAGCTGCCGCGACCTGGCGCAGTTGGATGCGGCCTTCGGGCACGTGGCGACGCGGGACGGGGAGGTGGAGCGGCTGCACGCGCCGGTGTATGCGATGGTGACGGACTTCAAGTCGGCGTTGTACCGGGACTTTCCGGATCCGGAACGGGTGCAGCGATGAGGGGGAAGGGGGCGGCGGTGGTGACGATGGGCCGCCAGCGGGCGGGGAGGTCGGCGGTTGCCAACGGGGTGTAGTCGCGGGCGTTGGCGATCCACTGGGCCTCGATGTCGCCGGTGAGGGGCTGGAGGGCGGTGCTGAGGACGAGGATGGGTGCGGCGGGGTCGGAGGCGTCGCGGAGAAGCGAGAGGCGGCCGGAGTCGGCGGTGAGGTGGAGGTGGGCGTGGGCGGCCATGGGGATGGCGTTGCGGGGGATCAAGGGGAAGACGTCGTCGCCGAAGGTGCCGGGGGGTTCGAGCAGGAGCAGGAACTGGTCGGGGCCGACGCGGGCGAGGGTGCGGGGGACGCCGGGGTCGTCGTAGGGCTCGCGGAGGCTCCAGGCGGCGTCGGCCTGGAGCGTGAGGTGGCTTGGTTGGGGCTCGGCGGGCTGGGCGGCAAGCGTTGGTGCCGCGCGGGATGTGGCGGTGGGGAAGGGTGCGGCGGCGGCGACGACGGTGCGCCAGCGGGCGGGGAGATCGGCGGTGGCGAGGGGCGTGTAGTCGCGGGCGGTGGCGAGCCAGGTGGTCTCGGCGTCGCTGGTGAGGTCGTGCAGCGCGGTGCTGAGGATGAGGGCTGGCGCGTCGCGGTCGCAGACTTCGCGGAGAAAATCAAGGCGGCTGCCGTGGTCGAGCAGGTGCAGGCGAGCGCGTGTCGACATGGGGATCTGCGGTTGGCCGTCGTCGCCAAAGGTGCCGGGGGGCTCGACCAGGAGCACGAACTGGTCCGGGCCGACGCGGGCGAGCGTGCGGGGGAGGCTGGGGTCGTCGTATTGCTCTCGGAGGCTCCAGGCGGCGTCGGCCTGGAACTCGAGCCGAATGACAACTGACGGGCACGGCTTGGTGCCGCGGTTGTTGAGGTTCGCCCACAATCCCATGAGCGCGGGGAGCCAGCCGAGGACTGCGCCGATGGCGATGCAGACGGCCCCGGCCAGCGCGAGGAGGACGATGAGGGCGGTGGAGCGCCCCGGCTGCAACAGGAGCCACGCGGCCAGGCCGGCGAGCGCGAAGCAGATCAGACCGATGGTGGCGAAGCCGACGATGAACCCGCTTTGAGAGCGGACGCTGTCGGCGATGGCGCGCTGGTCTTGCTCGTCGGCGGGGTGCGGCGTGAGCGTGAGCATGGCCTGGCTCCGACGGACGACCAGTGGGGCGGGGCTGGATGTCGGCCCTACAGGCAGGGCGGTGGGCTTTACACGCCGAGCTTCTCGGCGAGGAAGGCGGGGACGGCGTCGATGTTCAGGCGGTGCTGGGCGCCGGTGTCGCGGTCGCGGACGGTGACGGTCTGGTCCTTGGCGGTGTCGCCGTCAATAGTGAAGCAGAAGGGGCAGCCGGCTTCGTCCATGCGGGCGTAGCGCTTGCCGATGGACTGCTTGGCGTCGGTCTCGATCATGCCCAGGTGGCCGAAGCGCTTGCGGAGGGCGGCGTGCAGCTTGGCGGCGGTCTCGGGCATGCCGTCCTTGTCGACCAGCGGGAAGACCGCGGCCTTGATGGGGGCCATGCGGGGGTGGAACTTCATGAACTCGGGGCTGGGACGCGACTCGTCCTTGGTGTAGGCCTCGCAGAGCAGGGCGAGGACGCCCCGGTCAAGCCCGGCGGAGGGCTCGATGACGTGGGGGATGTAGGCGACGCCCCGGCGCGAGCCGTTGGGGAGGATCTCGCCCCGGGCGGTGTCGCGGTACTCCATCTTGGTGCCGCTGTGCTTTTGGTGCTGGGAGAGGTCGAAGTTGCCCCGGTAGGCGATGCCTTCCAGCTCGCCGAAGCCGGGGGCGGTGAAGGGGAAGCGGTACTCGATGTCGCTGGTGGCCTGGGAGTAGTGGGCGAGTTCGTCCTTGTCGTGCTCGCGGAGGATGAGGTTCTCGCCCTTGAGGCCGATGGACTGCCACCAGGTCATGCGCCAGTCGCGCCAGAAGCGGTACCAGGCGAAGGGGTCGGCGGTGGTCTTCTCGTCGCCCTCGAGGTGCTCGGGCGGGACGACGAAGAACTCGATCTCCATCTGCTCGAACTCGCGGGAGCGGAAGGTGAAGTTGCGAGGCGTGACCTCGTTGCGGAACGAGGGGCCGGTCTGGGCGATGCCGAAGGGAACGCGGACGCGGTTGGTGTCCCAGACGTTCTTGGCCTGCACGAAGATGCCCTGGGCGGTCTCGGGACGGAGGTAGGCCTTGTTGGCCTCGTCGCGGATGGCGCCGGGGACGGTGTCGAACATGAGGTTGAACATGCGCGGCTCGGTGAGCGAGCCGGGTTCTTCGGCATCAGGGCCGATGACGCGGGCCCAGGGCTGGGGCAGGCTGGCCAGGGGCACGCTGATCACCTTGCCGAAGGTCTTCTCGGCCTTCTTGCGCTGCTTGGCCTCGCTGGGCTGGTCGCCGACGTAGGCGAAGACGGGCTTGTCGCCGGGCTGGCCGTTCTCGGGGACGTAGACCATCACGTGGTCGTAGCGGTAGCGGCCCTTGGTGAGCTTGCAGTCGACCATGGGGTCGTTGAAGCCGTCGACGTGGCCGGAGGCCTTCCAGACCTTGGGGTGCTGGATGATTCGGGTGTCGACCATGACCATCTCGACGGGCTGGCCGTCGGGGCCATTGCGGCCCCAGCAGGGGTTCATGACCACGTCCTGCACCCAGGCCTCGCGGAGGTTGCGCTTGAGCAGCGTGCCCAGGGGGCCGTAATCCCAGAAGCCGTTGATGCCGCCGTAGATCTCGCTGGCCTGGTAGACGAAGCCCCGGCGCTTGCAGAGGGACATGATGGCGTCCATGCTCTTGGCGGGGGCGGCGGGGGTGGAGGCGGCAGCGGAGTCGGGGGTGGGGGAGGACATGGGGGAACAGAACTCCTGACGCGGGGCGGGATGGGGCCCGGCCGGGGATGGGGACTGAGAATGGGCGGCGATGATATGAAGGGGCGGGGGGCGGGCTGGTATTCGGGAGGTGTTGGGCGTCGTGGGTGGGGGGCAAGGGGGCAAGCGGGGGGGCAGCGGGGGGGCGGGCGGATTGGTGGATCCGGGCGTGGGGCGGGGGCGTATGCTGGCGTGCCCGCCCGTGCTGGAGCCGACGCCCCCATGCCATCTTCGGCCAACCTGGGACCGACCCTCGCGTGCATCGCGCCGTTTGGGTTCACCTTCGACATCCGGCGGTTCTTGCGTGCGTATGCCCAGGCGGGCTGCACGACGTGCCAGTTCTATCGCAACGAGCAGAACCCACCGACGGTGCGGGAGGCTCTGGCGGCGGCGGCGGACGCGGGGCTGCGGTTTGATTCCATCCACGGGGTGTTCGGCTATCACCTGGACCCGTCGTCGCCGGACGCGGGGCATCGGGCGCACTGCCTGAAGGTGTATGAGGACGAGGGGAAGTTGGCCAAGGACCTGGGCGGGCCGCTGGTGGTGGTGCATCCGGCGAAGTGGAACGAGAACCGGCGGGAGATGAGCCGGCCAGAGGTGGAGGCGAGCAGCCGCGAGCGGTGGCCCCATCTGGCGGATTTTCTCTCTCGGCTGGCGGAGACGGGGGAGCGGCTGGGGGTGACGTATCTGATCGAGAACCAGCCGTTGAACTGCCCGCTGGGGCATGACGCGGCGGCGCTGGCCTCGGCGGTGCGGTCGATTGGCTCGCCGGCGATTGCCATGTGTCTGGATTCGGGGCATGCGCACATCACCGGTGATGCGGCGGAGGCGGTTCGGGCGTGCGCGGATGTGATCGGGTATCTGCACATTCACGACAACGACGGCAAGCTGGACGACCACCGCATGCCGGGAGACGGGACGCTGGACTGGGGTGCGTTCGCAACGGCGCTGCGGGAGACGCAGTTGGGCGCGGTGCGGATGCTGGAGGTGTTCTACGACGAGGCGAAGGTGGAGGGGCTGAACGCGGGCGGGCTGCGGGCGCGGCTGGCGGCGCAGTGCGCGATCGGGTGAGGGGTCAGGTCAGTTGGTCCAGAAGCGCCAGGGCCCGGGGTGGGCGAGGGCGGCATCGGGCACGAGGGCGGCGCGGACGGCGGCGGCGACAGCCAGACCGCCCTGAGCGGTGAGGCAACTGACGGGCAGTTCATCCGGAGCGGGTGCAGCGGCGGGGCGGTCACAGCGGAGGGCGACGCGGAGGACGCCGGCGGCGGGGCGGACGGAGGGCGGGAGCGGCGGCGGGGGGGTCGGGTCGGCGGCGTCGCGGCAGAGCAGGACGAGATCGGCCTTGGCGAGGGCGGCGCGGGCGAGGTCGGCGGCGTGGGCGGCCAGGGGGTCGGCGTTGGTGTGCGAGGGGAGGACGCCGGGGGTGTCGATCCAGCGGACGGCCAGGCCATCGAGCAGGAGGGGGGCGCCGACGTGGTCTCGGGTGGTGCCGGGTTCGTCGTTCACCAGGGCGACGGCGCGGCCAGCGAGGCTGTTGAGCAGGGTGCTCTTGCCGATGTTGGCGAAGCCGAAGGTGGCGACGACGGGCTCGGTGAGCAGGCGGCGGAGGAGGTGTGCGGGGGCGAGGGGCGGCGGGGTGGAGGATGTGGCGGCGGCGGCGTGGTGGGTGGCCCAGCGGCGGGGCTGATCGAGCAGGAGGTCGATGGCCAATGGGCTGGGGCAGCGGGCAAGGGCGGAGAAGAGGTGGGCGTGGAGGGGATCGGGCCAGAGGCCGGGTGCCGGATCGGGGGAGGGTTTGTCGTCGGCGGGCGGGAGGGGGTGATCGTGCGGGTGGGCGCCGGCGGCGGTGAGGGCGGCGAGCAGGCGGGCGACGGTGGCGGGCCCGCCATGGCAGGTGATGGTGGCGGCGGCGGGGGCCCAGCGGCAGACGAGGGCGTGATCGATACCGGGGAGGGTGCGAAGGCGGGTGTCGCCGGGGAGCACGGGTGCGGCGCCCGGGGAGGTCAGGGCGGCGAGGGCGGTGTCAACATCGCCGGCGAGGTGGACGGCGGCGAGTGCGGCGCCGGGGGGGGCGGCGAGTGTGAAGCGGCAGCGGAGTGACGCGGGGGCGGGGGGCATGCGCCAGGTGGGTTACTCGCCGGGCGGCAGCGGATCGGGCCGCTTGGGTGCGGGCGCGGGGGCGTTGGGGGCGGTTGGAGCGCCGGGGGCCGCGCTCGGGTCGGTCATCTGGCGTTCGGGGGCGAGCTGGTTGCGAAGCTGGTTGAGGCGGATGTTGGGCTGCTCGTTGAGGCGCTGCATTTCGCGTTCGTTGGTGACGACGACGGGGGTGATGAAGGCGACGAGCTCGGTGTTGGTCTTGGTGCGTTCGATGTTGGTGAACAGGGCGCCGACGAGGGGGATGTCTCCGAGGAGGGGAACCTTGCGCTTCACGTCGGAGTCTTCGCTGCGCATGATGCCGGAGATGACGACGGTCTGTCCGTCCTGAACGATGAGCTGGGTGGTGGTTTCGCGGCGTTCGATGATGGCGCCGCCGAAGAGGGTGCGGGAGGGGTCAATCGAAGAGAGTTCGAGGTTCACCTTCAGGTCGACGTCACGCTCGGGGGTGATGCGGGGGCGGACGCGGAGGGCGATGCCGACGGCCTTGTAGTCGAAGCTCTGGACGAGGCCGGCGTCGCCGGTGGAGGTCTGGGTGTCGGTGATGAAGGGGATGTCCTGGCCGTCGAAGAACTCGGCCTGCTGGTTGTCGCCGGTGAAGATGCGGGGCTCGGAGAGGATGGTGACCTTGGTGTTCTGCGCGAGGGCCTGGAGGAGGACGTTGAGGTCGACGCCGACGTTGAGGACGGAGGTGTCGAACAGGCCGGGGAGCAGGTCGTTCTTGGTGCCGGTGATGGGCTGGGTGACGTTGCCCTGGGCGTTGCGGGTGCCGCCGAAACCGACGGTGTTGTCCGAGCGGGTGGGTGTGATGCCGGACTGGCTGAAGCGCAGGCCGAGGGCGGTGGCGTCCTCGCCGGAGATCTCGGCGATGACGGCGGCGATCAAGACCTGACGGTTGGGTTTGTCGAGCTTTTCGATGAGATCGACGACGGCGCGTTTGTATTCCTGCGGGGCCATGACCAGCAGGGCGTTGCGGCGGGAGACGGGCACGACGCGGACTTTGCCGACGAGGTTGGAGGTGCCGGCGGTGTCGGTGGGGACGCGGGCGGTCTGCCACCAGAAGCGCAGGTCGCCGGTGGTTCCGCCCTGCTGGCTCTGCTGGGCTTCGCTGTCGGTGGCGGCCTCGGCCTGGCTGGAGAAGGGGGAGCGTGAGGACTGGCTGACGGCCAGTTCGGAACTGGTGCGGCGGATCTGGGCGAAGGTGCCCTCCTGGGCGAGCAGGGCGTTGACCTGCTCGGCGAGTTCTTCGGCGGTGGCGTGCTTGAGTTCAACGGTCTCGGGGACCAGAGAGGCGATGGGGCGGTCGAGTTCCTGAATGACGCTCTCGATGACCGCGATGTTGTCGGGGCTCTTGGCGACGACGATGAGCCGGCCGGCCTCGGGTATGGCGGAGAACGAGAACTGGCCGGCGAGACGGCCGACGCCCTGCTGGAGCACGGTGCTGCGCTGGCCGCCCTGGCTGCCGACGGTCGCCTGGCTGCCCTGGCCAAAGAGGCCCTCGAGCACGTCCTTCATCTTCACGGGGTCGGTGTGCTTGAGGTCAAACACGCGGGGGGTGACGGCTTCTTCCGGCAGGGGCTTGTCCCACTCGCGGTCGATGAGGGTGCGGACCTGATCCAGGACGGCCTGCTCGGCGACGACGGTGACGGAGTTCTGCTGGGTGTTGCTGGTGACGCGGAGGTTGGCGGTGGGGGCGGCGGAGCCCTGGTTGCCGCCCTGCTGCTGCTGATTGGCGCGGCGATCGCCACCCTGGCCACCTCCGAAGGCCGCCTGGAGCTGGCGGGCGGCGGCCTGAGAGGTGTTGCGACGCTGGGCGGCCTGGGCCTGGGGGTTGTCGGAGAACAGATCGCGGATGTTCTGGGCGATGGCCTCGGCATCGGCGAAGCGGAGCTTGAAGGTCTCGCTGATCAGGGCGGCGGAGGCGGGCTTGTCCAGCGAGGTGATGACACGCTCGATGCGCTGGAGCAGGGCGATGGGGCCGCTGACGAGGACCTGGTTGCTCTCCGGGTCCATGGCGATCTTGGCGTAGTCGGGGATGGAGGGCTTGATGATCTCGGCGACGTTGGCGGCGGTGCCGTGCCGGAGCGAGAAGACCTTCTGGGCGATGGTGCCGATGTCCTGGCGGTCGAGCACGCTCTGGTCGCCGGGGATGACCGGGAGGCTCTGGCGGTCGACGTCGGTCTGGTCGCGGAGGAGGATGAGGTCGCCGTTGTCAACGACGGCGACGCCGGTTTGCTGGAGGGCGAGGAAGACCAGATCCAGCGCCTGCTGGCGGGGGATGGGGCGGTCGTTGAGCAGGGTGATGCGGCGGGAGAGGACCTCTTGCTGGGGCAGGACGACCTTGCCGGTGGTCTCGACGATGAAGGGGATGAGTTGCTCGACGGTGACCTGGCGGAAGCTGAGCTTGGTGGGCTCGGTGGGGCTGGGGCGGCGGACGCCGTTGCTGGAGGCGGGGACGGAGGCGGAGACAGTGGTGGAGGGGGTGGTGGAAGGGGAGGCCTCGGGCGAGGAGGCGGCCGGGGCGGGGGCGTCAGCGGCTGGTGCAGGTGTTGGGGCGGCAGCCGGCGCGGGAGCCGAAGCGGGAGCCGGAGCGGGGGCCGGAGCGGGCGCGGGATCAGCGGGGGGCTGGCTGGCGGCGGCGATGCTGACGCACAGCCCGGCGGCGAGGAAGAGTGCCGCGGAGAGGGGGCGGTGCGAGGTGGTGGACTGCTTGGCCGTCACGGGCGCTCCTTGGTGGTGAGAACGGTGGTCAACGGGTGTCCGCGCGGGGTGGAGGGAAGGCGGGCGGAGTGGCGGGGAGGGTGGAGATGAAGGGGGATCAGCCGGTCTGCTGCGGCGGGCGGTTGGCGGTGCGATCCTGGTTGCGGTTGGGGGGGCGGGTACGGCCGGCGCCCGGGTTGGCGGCGCGATCGCCGCCCTGGCGGGGCCGGGCGGGGCCGGAGCCGGAGTTGGGATTGGACGCGGGGCTGGGACTGGAGCCTGAGCCTGAGCTGGACTCGGGCCGGCGGCGGGCGGGTGAGTCGGGGAGGGTGGGGAGGGGGGCGATGTCGTCCAGGCCGCCGGAGAGTTTGACGGGCTCGCGATCAAAGAGGGTGACGGTGAACTCGGCGCCGCGCCAGCGGACGCGTGCGGTCCAGGGCTCGTTGAGTTCGATGAGTTCCAGTTCGTTGACGGCCGGGTCGCCGACCATCAGGCGGGTGCCGTCGGCGAACCAGGCCTCGCCGAAGGCCATGGCGATCAGGGCGGGTCCGGCGTATCGGGCGGGTGTGGGGGGCGGGGGTGCGATCTTGGGGCGGGGCGGGTAGAAGGGGGAGCGGTTGGCAACGGCGGTTCCGGCCTTGCCGAGGCGGTCCTCGAAGGCGCGGACGTTGCCGTCGATGGCGGCGGAGCTCAGGGGCGTGGCGGTGGCGGGGGGCGGGATGCGTGAGGCGTCCAGCAGGGGGAGGGCCATCCAGGCGAACAGCAGCGGGGCGGCCAGGAGCAGGGCGAAGGCGGTGACACCGAGCCAACCCCGGCCGTCGGCCTGGCGGGCGATGAGTCTGATCAGTTCCGAGGCCATGTCAGGAACGCCCCCCTTCAGCGGCGCGGCTGGGCACCCAGGTCTCGACCAGGAGGGTGACCTGGAGGGTGCCGCCGCCCCGGCGGTTGTTGTCGGAGATGCGGCGGATGTCGACGCGGCTGATGGCCGAGACCTCGGCGGAGCGTTCCAGATCGCGGAGGACGTTCATCATGGCTTCGCTGTCACACTCGATCTGCAGTTCAAGTCCGGCGCGGCTGAGGTTGGCGGCGGGGCCGACGGCGTTGCGCTGATCGGAGAGGGGGATGGCCTCGCGGGTGGTGCGGCGGCGTTCGGTGACGGTGTTCCGCGAGAGGACCTCGGTGACCTTTCGTTCCATGGCGGCGAAGCGGTCCTGAGCGCGGGCGGTCTCGGAGGGCGGAATGGGCTTGCCGAAGGCGGCGATGGCGTTCTCGGTGGCTGCGCGGGTGTTCTCGATCTTCTCGGCGGAGGCGGCGCGGTCGCGGATGGAGGCCTGGATGCGGTCAGCGCGTTCGATGAGACCGGCGTTGAGAGCCATGAGGGGCTCAAGGACGGCGAAGTAGGCGACGAGGAAGACCACGAAGATGGCCAGCCACTTGCCGGAGCGGGGCAGGGTGTTCCAGCGGGCGCGAAGGTTCTTCACTTGGCGCCTCCCTGCGGTGCTTCGCGCATGCGTTGCTGGGCCTTGGCGGCCTCGGCGGCGAGGCGGTCGCGGGTGGCCTGGTCGAGGTCGGTACGCTGCGAGGCGGCGCGTCGGGCGGCCCACTCTTTCATGGCTGAGGCGCGGTCGAGGGTGGCGATCTCGGCGTCGGAGATGGGGGAGGGCGGCTCTTTGGGCGGCGTGGCGGGGGCGGTTGCGGGGGCGGGCCCAGTGTTGGTGCGACCGGTGTTGCCGGCGGAGGAACCGGGGCGGGCAGAGTCGCGACCTGAGGTGGAGCCGGAGCCGGACCCGGCGGTGACGACGGGGCGGTCGACGGTGACTGGGGAGGGGGAGCCTCGGCCGCCCATGGCCAGCAGGGCGTCTTTGACGGCGACGTTGAGCTGGAAGCGGCCGCCGGCGTTGTCGGTGACGCGGGCGTCTTCAAAGACGCGGGAGCCGTTGAGGGTGTCGCGCCAGGAGCCGGGGAGGTCGGAGGAGGTGGTGGTGCCCATGACGATGACGCGTTTGCCGTGCTCGAGGGTGAGCGACTCGATCTCCAGTCCGGCGGGAGCACTGGCGGCCAGATCGGCCAGCAGGGCGGTGACGGGCCAGCGGTGTTCGCGGAGCAGGCCGTAGAAGTCGGTCTGGTCGGCGGCGGCGCGGAGGGCGCCACCGTCGTCGGTGAGTCCGGCGGCGTGACGCTCGAGGATGGCGACGCGTCCGGCGTTGACGGCCAGGGGGGCCAGGAGGATGCCGGCGACGCAGGCGGCGACGGCGGAGAAGCCCCAGACGGGGCGGCTGAGGGCCTCGATGGCGCGATAGAGGGGGTTGCGGCGTTGCTCGGGGCCGTGCTCGGTCATGGCGAGCAGGGGGCGGTCGATGGCATCGGCCCGAAGAACGGCGGCGGCGGCGCCGGCGACCAGGGCAGCTTCCGGGGTGAGGTTGGAGGGCAGGCCGCCGGTGGGGCTGTCGATGGCCAGGGCGAGGGCGGAGGCGTTGGGGGGGCCGGGAGGGCTGCGGAGTTGGAGGTTGGGGGCGAGGCCGACGCCGACGAGGTCGCCGAACTCGGTGAGCGGGGCGGCGGCGTCGGGCTCGCCTGGATCGTCGCGACGGCTGCGGGCGAGGACGCCGGCGGGTCCGGCATCGACCAGCAGGGTGACCACGCCGGTGCGGCCATCGGCCAGGCCGATGGCGCGGGCGCCGTCGGCTCCGCTGGCCAGGCGGGCCAGACCGGCCAGGGCGAGGGGTTCGGGGACCCAGGCGGAAACGACGGGCAGGCCGAGGTCGTCAGCGGGGCCGAGCCAGCCCATGACGGTGCAGCCGCCGGAGTTGGCGGACATGGCGTCGGTGGGTGAGGGCGGAGTGCGGTTGGCCAGGCAGAGCACACCGGCGGCGCGGCGGTGGCTGGGGAAGTCGGCGGGCATCTCGGCCTCGGCGAGCAGGCCGAGGGTCTGGGCGGCCTGGGCGTCGGGGATGCCGACGGGGATGCCGGCATCGATGGGGCGGACGAGGACTTTGTCGCCCCGGACGAGGATGACAGCGGAGTCGGCCCGCAGGCGGGCGGCGGCCTGGGCGACGGCGCGGCGTTCGGCGATGGAGCCGGTGGTGAAGGCGACGCGTTCGGTCTTCTCGATGTTCAGGCGGCGGGAGCCGGGTGCGGAGTCGGCCAGGCTGACCAGGGCGAGCCAGACGGCGTCGCCGAGTTGGGCGGCGGCGACCACCCGGGCGGGGCCGGTGCGGCCGGCGGCCCGCCCCAGCCCGGCGCGGGGCCGCTGGGCGGCTTGGCCCTCGACGGGAGACTTGGCGGCGGAAACCGTGCTGGTGGACATCAGTCGTCTTTCTACCCGGAGCGGCCGATTTGGTTTCCGGCTGGGGACGGAGGCAGGGGAGAAGGGTGGGCGGTGGCGGGGTGGTGGGGTGGCGGGGAAGGGGCGAACGCTAGCGGACCACCATGCGGCGGAGGACCACCGGCAGGGTGGAACGGTCGATCTCGACGGTGATTGCCACTTCGGTGCCGGTGGCCTCGTCGCGGCCCCGGGCGGTGGCGAGGAAGACGTTGGAGCGGACGTCGAGGATGGGGAGCAGGCGGGTGAGGGTCTGTGTGGTCATGCCTTGCACGTCGAGCAGGTCGGTGACCGAGCGGACGTCGCCGCCCTGGCTGTCGCGCAACTGGATGATGCCCTCGCGGATCTCGGGCGTGATGGCGGAGATGCACTTGAGGACGTCTTCAGAGGCGGTGTTGATGTTGACCTTGCCGGGGAAGAGGGCGGCGGGGTCTTGTGCGGTGGCGCGATCGACAACGGCGGCGATCTGCTCGCGTGAGAGGTTGGGGACAGCACGCTGAGGGCCGCCCCGGGCCTGGCCCCGCCCCCCCCCTCCGCCCTGGGCGCGGGCGGCCTGCTGGAGGGAGTTGGCGATGGATTGCAGGCCGGGGCTGATGAGCTGGGCGATGGTGCCGCCGGAGGCGATGGACTGGGTGATGGTCTCGGCCTGGGCGGAGTTCACGCCGAGGAGGGACTCGACCTCGCTGGGGGAGGCGTTGGCCAGATCGACGCGGGGTTCGCCGCCGGGGAGTGTGCCGCCGTCGATGCTGGAGGCGGTGAGCAGGGAGGACCAGCCGCCCTCGGTGGCCATGGCGGAGAGGCCGGCGTCGCCACCGCCGGTTCCGCCGGCGGAGGTGGCCCCGGCGGCGGCGCGGGCGACGGTTCCGCCGGCTCCACCGGCCCCGGCGGCGCGTTCGGCTGGGGAGACGACACCGTCGAGGTTGAAGTCCAGGCCTCGGACCATGTCGCGGGTGACACCCTTGACCAGTTCCAGTTCGGCGATGGAGCGGAGGGGGCCGTTGCGGGGGGCGTAGGGGTATTGGAGGGTGCCGTAGGTCTCGACCTCGGCGCCGGAGGTGCGGGCCTCTTCGTCGGCGTCGATGTAGTCGAGGATGGCGTCGGCGATTTCTTCGGTCATGTCGGGGAGCAGGAGCAGGTCGTTCCGCGACATGAGGTTGATGTTGATGCGGCTGTGGGTGTCGATGATGCCGGGGCGGGTCTGGCCGTTCTCGGTGTACTCCAGTCGCCAGGTGGCCGAGCGCTCGCCGAGGGTGCCGGAGGCGTCGGCGGCGATGGCGCCGAGCAGTGCGACCGATCCCATGGGTTCGGTCTGCTGGGCCTCGGCCTGCAGGCGGGCCAGGACGTTCTCAATGCCGGCGCGGGCGGCCCAGGTGGCGCGGACGCGGGCGAGGGATTCGCGGCCGGCAGCGGCGCTTTTCCAGGCGGAGAGTTGCAGGCCGCCGAGGATGACGGCGACCAAGGCGATGGCCCAGAGGGCCAGGGCCATGGCGAAGCCGGGACGCGAGGCGCGAGGACGAGGGTGGTGGGTCATCGGCCGCCACCTCCTGCGCCGCCACCGCCACCACCGCCACCACCGCCACCACCGCCACCACCGCCACCACCCCCCCCGCCACCGCCACCGGGTCGTCCACCACCACCGGGGCCACTACCAC
>JAJTDF010000130.1 GCA_021294835.1 Planctomycetaceae bacterium | reverse complement strand
GCTCCAGCTTCGCCTTGGCATCCTCACGCATGAAGCGGGCCTTACTCATCGGGTCCTCGACCATGGCCCGCTCGATGTACTGCCGCGTCTCCTGCATGGACACACACGCCTTCACGCAGGCGACCAGCCGGTCGTCCACCCACGATTTGATCGCAGCCTTGTCGATCTTGTCCATCGGCACCTCCGGCCGGGCGTGCCGCTCGTACTGGAAGAAGATCGGCACGATGAACAGGTCGTAGTCCAGGACCAGCTTCTTGAGGTCCTCCGTCGGCGAGGCCGCAAGCGTGAGCGTGACGGTGGCCATGTCGGTCAGGAAGTGCACCTTGACCTCGCGCATCGACGCGGTGACCGCCGGGGCGACCTTGACCTTTTCGCCGAACTGCTTGATGAACTCCTCCAGGCTCGGCCGCCACACCTCCTTGAGCTCGTCGCACAGCTTGCCGAAGGCGGCCAGCCCCGCCTCGCGAGATTGCGCTTCGCGGGTTTGGGCATCGGCGGTCGCTTTCTGACGCTCGGCCCTGGCGTTGAATTCCGCCTGAATCCGTTGAGAGAGATTGGAAGACTGTGCCATGGTTGCACTCCTTAGAGATGGGGCGGACGGAGCGATCCCTCGCCTTGAGCGTTCACGTTGAACGCGGCGATATGTGACGGTTGCGCGTGGTCATGAAGAGCCTCCGTGGGGATCAAGCCGGGTGGGCCGCCTCGGGCGGCGGGGCGGCTGGGGCGGGTTTGGGGGCCGCGCCGAACAGCTTCTCGGTGACGGTCTGAATGACGACGTACAGCACGCGCGTGAAGATCAACCCGAGGAGGGTGTTGCCGATCATGCCGAAGAAGACCGCCGTGCCGATGGCCTGCCGGCGGCGATGATCGACGGGGCCTCGGGCACACGGGCGGACGCGCCCGGGGGCAGGGCCAGTTCGGCCGGGAGCGGACCACGGCACGCAGCGGGGCTGCGGGAGCGGAGGCTTCTCTGCGGACAGGGTGCGTTCATGGGCTGCTCGGGTCGGATGGGGCGGCGGACGGGTCGGCGGGCGGGCCGCCGGTGAGTCGGGCCCCGAGGAAGGCCTCGACGGCGTCGGCGACGGAGGTGAAGCGGTTGATCTGGCCCAGGCGATCGATGACACCCTCGTTGCGAAGGCGGTCGCGGACCGAGGCCCGCGCCTCGACCACCTGGATGCGGACGTTGAGGGCCTCGAGTTCTTCGGCCAGTTCGCGGAGCATGTGGGCGCTGTGCATGTCCACGTACGGGCAGGAGGAGAGATCGAGGATGACCAGGCGGGGCAGCGGCGGGTCGTCGCGCACCAGCGAGAGGATGGTGTCATGGACGTGGTCCATGTTGAAGTAGATCAGGCCGGATTCGGGCCGGAAGATGCGGACGCCGGGGGTGAGTTCGTTGTCGGGATGGCGGTCGCGATCAGAGAACCGGCGTGAACCGGGGATGCGGCCGAGCGTGGCGACGTGCGGACGCGAGGCCCGGCGAATGAGCAGGAACAGCGAGATGACCGCCCCGATCATGACCCCGCGCAACAGGCCGGAGGTGAGCACCCCGGCCAGCGCGCCCAGCGCGATGACGTACTCGGCCGGGTTGGTTCGGCGAAGGTGCTGGAGCGTGGAAACTTTGAACAAGCCGGTGACGGCGACGATGACGATGGCGGCGAGCACCGGCTGGGGCAGGCCCTGAAGCAGGCCGGAGAAGAACAATGCGACGATCAACAGGATGCCGGCGGCGACGGCGCCGGAGAGCGGGGTACGGGCTCCGCCGCTCTCGTTGACCAGCGATTGGGACATACCGCCGCTGACGGGGAACCCGCGGCCCAGACCGGCGAGCAGGTTTGACGCGGAGAGGGCGAGGAATTCCTGGTTGGCGTCAAGCCGGCCGCCGTACTTGGCGGCGAAGGTGCGGCCGATGGCGGCGGTTTCAACCGCGGACAGCAGGAAGCAGGCCAGCGCGAGGGGAAGCAGTTCGTTGAGGTCCGACCAGTGCACGTCGGGCAGGCCGATGGGCGGCAGGCCTTGCGGCACTTCGCCCAGGAGCTTGACGCCGTGGGCGCCGAGGTTCAAGTTCTGGGCGGCGACGATGCCGCCGACGACCACCAGCAGGGCGACGGGCTGGTTCTTGAGCAGCACCCGACCGAAGATGAGCACCGCCAGGGCGCACAGGCCGACGGCCAGGGAGGGGAGATGCGTCTGGTGGAGGTGGGCGATGAGGTTGGCAGAGTTCTGCCAGAAGCTGCCGTGGGCGCCGTG
The DNA here is from genome assembly GCA_021294835.1 of Planctomycetaceae bacterium. Lineage (GTDB taxonomy): Bacteria > Planctomycetota > Phycisphaerae > Phycisphaerales > UBA1924 > CAILKP01. The sequence goes on along the minus strand of JAJTDF010000130.1, from coordinate 3,485 downwards.
GATGCCCATGAGCTTGGGGATCTGGGTGCTGGCCAGCACGAGGGCGACCCCGCACTTGAAGCCGACCATGACGCTCTCGGAGATGAAGTTGACGATGGCGCCGGCCTTGGCGAGCCAGGCGATGAAGGCGATGACGGCGACCAGCAGCGAGGTGGCGGCGGCCAGGGCGGCGAAGCGGGAGGCATCGCCCCCGGCCAGGTCGCGGAGGGAAGCGCCCACCAGCAGCGAGATGGCGGTGGTGACGGTGATGGCGGTGTGCCGCGAACTGCAAAAGAGCCAGAAGACCAGACCGGCAAAGAGGCAGGCGTAGAGCCCCGCTTCAGAGGGCAGACCGGCGAGGGAGGCGTCGCCCAGGCCGGCGGGGATGAGGTAGGCCGCCAGGGTGATGCCGGCGACGACGTCGCCCCGGAGCCAGGCCAGCTGGTACGAGGGCATCCAGCGGAGGACGGGCAACGCGGACCCGATGCGCTCGGCGACGGATGTTCCGTTGCGGCGAGGCTCGGGCTGATCCGCTTGGTTGGACACGTGAACTCCGTCGTGGGGAGGTGCGACCACGATGACCGACGGCTCTAGAAGACCTCGCGAACGAACGTGCGGTTGGCGAGGGTGGCCTGGTCGTCGTACGCGTGCTTGTCCGAGCGTTTGGGGATGGTGATCTTGTCTCGCGGCACGGGCTTGCAGGGGATGGCGCTGAGGATGTGGCTGATGCAGTTGAGGCGGGCCCGCTTCTTGTCATCCGAGCGGACGACGTACCAGGGGGCGTGCTCGGTGTCGGTGGCGTCGAGCATCATGTCGCGGGCGAGGGAATACTGGTACCACTTGCTGCGTGAGGGCAGGTCCATGGGGCTGAGTTTCCACTGGCGGAGCGGGTCGTTGACGCGGGCCTCGAAGCGGCGCTTCTGCTCTTTGTCGCTGACCTCAAGCCAGAGTTTGATCAGCGCGATGCCGGCGTCGGTGATGTACTTTTCCACCGCCGGGCAGAGTTCCAGGAAGCGGCGATGCTCCTGCTTGGAGCAGAAGCCCATGACATACTCCACGCCGGCGCGGTTGTACCACGAACGGTCGAAGATGACGATCTCGCCGGCGGCGGGGAAGTGCTGCATGTAGCGCTGGAGGTACATCTGCGACTTCTCGCGATCCGACGGGGCCGGGAGGGCCACGACGCGGAACACGCGGGGGCTGAGCCGTTCGGTGAGGGCCTTGATGACCCCGCCCTTGCCGGCGGCGTCGCGGCCTTCAAAGATGATGATCGCGCGCAGCCCCTTGTGCTTGACCCAGGCTTGAAGCCCGCAGAGTTCCGCCTGCAGCGTGCGGAGATGACCGAGATACGCCTTGTTCTTCAGCGGCTCACGCTGATCGGTCGTCGCTCGTGCCATTCCAGCCTCCGATCCGCATCGCGAGGGCGCTGCTTCAACCGGGCCCGGGACACTTCCGCCGCAACCAAACCCTCCGCCGGTGCATGCTACACGCAGGCGGCCCAGGGGTCCACCCGGGGCTCGCTTCGTGGACAGCGCGTCGCGGCGGATTGTCAGCAGAGGCTGACACGACGCAAACTCGCTGATGAACTGGGAGAACAGGTCGCCCGCTTGGGGGATGGGCGAAACTGCCCACATGCGTGCATGGCGCACTGCGGGCGACCAGCAACCATCCCTGATTGCGAGAATCGCGCGATCGGTGGCGGCGCAACAGCGCGGAGCGACCGGTGAGCGGTGCGGGCGTTACGGGGAGGTCTGGATGATCACCGGAACGGTGATGCGGGGCGACCACGTGCTGGTCGGACCCGTCCACCAGAGCACATCGGCGGCATCGGCTGCGGGGGCGACGCCGCCCACGGCGGACCGCTCCAGCGGCACGAAGGCGGCGGAGACGGTGCGGGCGCTGGTATCGACACTCAGCCAGCGGAGCACCTGGCGCAGGGCTTCGGCATCGGCCGGGATGTGCACGACGTACGCCTGCTCGGCGAAGACGGGCTCGGGAACCGAGGGCACGGGCACCGGCGCCGGTGACGGCACGGGCGAGCGAAGGAGCGGCTTGCCGTCAGCGGCGAGGATCGGTTCGCCGTTGGGCGAGAGGCCCGCGGCAGGGGCCGGGGCGGCGGGTGCTGCCGCGGCCTGCGCGATGGCGCGCTGCTGACCGAGGTCGGCGAGGATCATCGAGCGTTCGATGCCCGAGAGCGGGGCGACCGCGAGCACGCGGGAGCGGGTCTGCATGACCCGCAGCAGCCGCAGGGCCTGCTCGGCATCGGGGGCGTTCAGCCGCACGGCCAGCCGCCCGGAGCGGGCGAGTTCGAGCAGGCGGTCGTCGGTGAGTTCCTGCTCGGCGGGTGCGACGGCGACGACAGTCGGCGTGGCGTCGCTGGGGGTGGGCGAGGGCACCGGCGGGGTGACGCCGGGCGTGCTGTCGGCGATGACCGGCACCGGCGTGGGGGCCGGCCCGGGCTGGGGCTGGGTGGGGGTGTTGCCGGAGGCGATGGGCTTGGGCGGCTGCGGGCGGCCGGAGACGGCGCCATACAGCAGCACGCCAACGCCGGCGACGATGGCGACCACGGCGGCGGCGGCCAGGGCCGGACGCAGGCGGGGCGAGTGGATGGCGGCGTGCCACCAAGGCTCGGCGACCGGGCCGATGCGAGAAACGGGGATAGTGTGCACGACCGGGGCGGCGTTGGGGGCTGCCGCGGGCGTGACGCGGGCGAGCACATCGCGCTGGCTGCCGGCGGCGGCCAGAGCGCGAGCAACGGCGCCGGCCGGGGCACGCTCGGCGGCGGTGAGCCGCTGCAGGGCCAGACGGTCACGCCGGCGGGCGCGGCAGCGGGCGGCCAGCGCGGGGTCGGCCTGGAAGGCCCGCTCCACGGCCCGGGCGGTGTCCGGCGACATCGGGGCGTCCTCGATGAACGCCAGCAGGTCGGACTCGGAGATGGTGGGCGGGGTGGTCACGGGTCGAGGGGAAGGGTCGGTCGGTCAGGGGTCGGCGTCGTCGGGCAGGCGGGCGGGGAGGCGTTCGATCATCTCGCGGAGGGCGGCACGGGCCCGGAACAGCCGGGACTTGACGGTGCCCTCGGGCACGCCCAGCAGGTGGGCGATCTGCTCGTACTCCAGTTCGCGAACGTCCCGAAGCACGAGGATGGTCCGCTGCTCCACGTCCAGCGCATCGAGCGCCAGGGCGAGGCGGCGGGCCTCCTCGGTGGATTGGACGCCTGAGACGGTCGCGGGTTCCCGGCTGAGCGAGGCCCCGGAGGGAGCGGCGGCCCGGGCGGAGTCAATGGTTATAGGACTCATATTGCCCGACTGCGACCCACCCGAAGAGGGGGAGGTGTCATCAAGGCTGGCGTGCTGGCGGTGCTTCTGGGCCCGCAGGTGCGACAGGCAGGTGTTCATGACCACCCGGGTGGCCCAGGTGGAGAACTTGGCCGAACCGTCGAAACTGTCGATGCCCTGGATGATCTTCACCAGGCTGTCGTGGAGCAGATCCGCGGCCACCTCGCGGCC
>JAJTDF010000129.1 GCA_021294835.1 Planctomycetaceae bacterium | reverse complement strand
CCGCCGCCCGCAACTCCGGACGCGTCTTCGCCGTGACGTACAACTACTCCGGCTACCCCATGGTCCGCGCTGCGCGAACGTTGGTGGCCGAGGGCCGCATCGGCCCGATTCGCAAGGTGGTCGTGGAGTACAACCAGGGTTGGCTCGCCACCCGGCTGGAGGCGCAGGGCCAGAAGCAGGCCGACTGGCGGACCGACCCTGCACGCGCCGGCGCCGGCGGGGCGATCGGTGATATCGGCACCCATGCTGAGCATCTGGCCCGCTGCATCACCGGTCTGAGCATCGCCTCGGTGTGTGCCGATCTCACCAGTTTCGTCCCCGGCCGCGTGCTTGATGACGACGCCTCCGTGTTGCTCCGCTTCGCGCCAGCGTCCTCCGGCGCCCCAGCCGCCAAGGGCGTGCTGCTCGCGTCGCAGATCATGATCGGCCGCGAGAACGACTTGTCCATCCGCGTCCACGGCGAGCGTGGCTCACTCGCCTGGCAGCAGCAGGATCCCGACACCCTGTTGCTCTCCCTGCTCGACCAGCCCGACGCCGTCCTCCGCCGCGGCCAGCCCGGCTTGGGCCCCGCCGCCGCCAGAGCCACGCGGCTTCCCTCCGGCCACCCCGAGGCCTTCCTCGAGGCCTTCGCCAACATCTACACCGGCGTCGCTGATGCCATCGTCGGCCGCACCGACCACGCCGAGTTCCCCGACGTGCTCGACGGTGCCCATGGAGTCGCCTTCATCGACGCCGTGGTGCAGTCGTCCTATGCAGGGGCGGTCTGGAGCAAGCCGCAGGACATCCTTTGACTCATGAATGTGCCAGGCCACCGAGCAGGGGCGTTGAATGCCGGTGATGTTGGCGGTGGTGGAGTCCGGCCGGGGGGGGGTAGGGGATGGTGGGTGGGCAGGGGGCGGGTGGGGGCCAGGCGCAGAGGTAAGGCGAAGGGGAAGCGTTTGGGAGCGGAAGAAGCAGGGGGCTATGGGCAGACTGAGCTCCCTGAAACAACAACCGCTGCCCCCAAATCGGGAACTGTGAGCAACCACCTGCCCCCGAAAGCCCCAAACCTTTGACCCGCTGATGAAGTGGCAGCCGAAGCCGCCGCGTGGCCCCGTTGCTCCGTCCCCAAAAACAACCGCGGCCCCCAAACTGGGAGCCGCGAGCAACCAAGTGCCCCCCGAAGGACTCGAACCTTCGACCCGCTGATTAAGAGTCAGCTGCTCTACCAACTGAGCTAGGGAGGCGGCACACCGCGGCTGTCTGGGGCAATCGCCTTGCCCTGTTCCGCGGGGAGGGGAGTTTATCCGGCCAACGCCGCTTGTCCAATCTTCACGCCCGTCCTCCGGCTGCGTTGGCCGCCCCTCCGCCGCGGCCCGTCCTCCGGCCCCAGAACAACCCCCAGTCCTGGCCGCACCCGCCCCTACGGTTCCCCCAGCCCGTCCCGCTGGCCGGCCAGACCGGCCAGACCGGGCAGACCCTCCACCCCCGCCCGGCCCCGCCCGGCCCCGGCCCGGCCCGGGTTGGAAATCCGCACCCACCCCCTCTATCCTCTTCCCCCTGCAAACCGGTCGCGCCGCGGCCCATGATCACTTGTTTGCAGTTTGTTTGGTTTCGGGTCATTGGCATCCGCCCTTGGCCCGCTCAGGACGCAGCAGCCATGCTCCCCACCCAGAAAGTCAGCTACGGCCGTACCCGCCGCCGCCGGTCCCACCAGGCTCTCAAGCCCATCACGGTCGCTATGGACCCGATCTCTGGCATGCCCAAGGCGCACCACCGCGTCGCCAAGGACTCCGGCTACGTCCGCCCCGGCCTGAAGATCGTCGTGCCCAAGCTGGGCATCGGCGTTGAGAAGAAGAAGCGCAAGCAGGGCTGAGCGGCTCCCGCCCCGGAGCGGTCCGGCACCGCCGCCTGGCGCTCCCGCGCTCGGCTTGGCGCGCGTCCGGGCTCTTCACCCGTGCAATGATCTGCCGCCGCCCCCGCGAACTGCATCGTGGTGGCGGCGGCGTTGTGTTGACGGACCGCTCGCTCGAGCACCTCAATGCCCGCAGCGGGCCTCGCCGCAACAGGCCCGCACTGGCCTCCTCTCAGCGATCTGGCTCTGTCTCCTCGAACCGGCTCCGTCTCCTCGAACCGGCCTCGTCTCACCGAATCATCCCCCCGACGGGCACACCATCGGGGCCGCAGCACGTAACGCAAAGGACTTCAAGGCATGGGCATGCGTCTGGCCGTCGACATCATGGGTGGAGACCACGCACCGGATGCGATCCTCAAGGGATGCGCCCAGGCCATCACCGACCTTGCCCCTGATGATCGCCTTGTGCTCATCGGCGATCAGGCCGTCATCACCGAGTGGCTCACCGAGCAGGGCATCAAGGACGCCCGCCTGGAGATCGAGCACACCACCGAAGTCATCGGCATGGACGACCCGCCCGTCGAGGCCGTCCGGACCCGCAAGAACTCCTCCATCGTCCGCATGGCCGAACTGGGCGGCCCCCGCGCCGGGGCCCGCCGTTGCGATGCGGTGGTCTCCGCCGGCAACACCGGCGCCTGCGTTGCCGCCGCCACCATGGCCATGCGTCGCCTCCCCGGCATCCACCGCCCCGGCATCGCCGTGCCCATCCCCACCTTCCACGGCTCGGTTGTCCTGTGCGACGCCGGCGGCAACCCCGAGCCCCGCCCCAGCCACCTCCACCAATACGGCCTGATCGGCGAGACGGTTTCCCGCGTCATCAACCACAAAGAGCACCCGCGCATCGCGCTGATGAACATCGGCGCCGAAGAGGGCAAGGGCACCGACCTGATCCAGGGCACGCACGAGCTGTGCAAGGCCACCCCGGGCATCAACTACATCGGCTACGTCGAGGGCCGCGACATCTTCTCCGGCGTGTGCGACGTGATCATCACCGACGGCCTGGTCGGCAACACCCTGCTGAAGATGGCCGAGGGCATGGCCTCCAGCCTGCTCAAGGGCATCTTCCACGAGGTCATGAGCGTGGACCCGGACATGGTCCCGCGGCTGGAAGCGGTCATCAAAGCCCTGTTCGAGAAGAACGACTACCACGAGCACGGCGGCGCCCCGCTGCTGGGCGTCAACGGCACCTGCCTGATCGCCCACGGCTCGTCGGAAGCCAAGAGCATCCGCGCCGCCCTCAAGCAGGCCCGCATGTACGTGCAGTCGGGCCTGAACGATGCCATCGTCAAGCGGATCGCCGAGATCGAGAAGCTCATGCCCGCTCCGGAGATCAAGACCGTCTCCGGCTCCACCACCCCGGCCTGATCCGGCCCCCCCGGCCTCAGCTCCCACCGTCTCAAGCGACCAATCCACATGAGCACGCTCCTGAGCGCCCTGGCCGCCTGGAAGCCCTTCTCCGCCCTGGTCGTCGGCGACCTGATGCTCGACCGCCTGACCTTCGGCGATGTCGATCGCCTGGCCAACGACGCGCCGGTGCCCGTGCTGGCCGTCTCGCACATCGAGCAGCGGGCCGGCGGCGCCGCCAACGTGGCGCTGGACCTGGTCGCCATGCGGGCCTCGGTCACCGCCGTTGGCGTGGTAGGTGACGACGCCGACGGCGTTGCGCTCCGCCAGGCCCTGACCGCCGCCGGCGTCTCTGACGCGGCCGTGGTCAGCGACCCAGGCCGGCCCACCACCGTCAAGCAGTCGCTCATCGGCCTGGCCCAGCACCGACACGCCCAGAAGATGTTCCGGCTGGACTTCGAGTCGCGCCGCCCGCTGGATCCATCCGTCGAGGATCGGCTGCTGGCCGCCTTCGCCAAGGCTTTGCCGGCCGCTGATGTGGTCTGCCTTGAGGACTACGCCAAGGGCGTGTGCACGCCCCGCGTGTGTCAGGAGGTCATCCGCCTGGCCGCCGCCGCCGGCAAGCCGGTGCTGGTGGACCCGGCGGCCATCGCCGACTACAGCCGCTACGCCGGCGCCGCCGCCATCACGCCCAACCGTGACGAGGCCGTTCGCGCCGCCGGGCAGCCGGCCTCGCAGGCGCCCGAGCACTATGGGCCGCTGGCCCAGCGGTTGATCGACGACCTGCGGCTGCAGGCGGCGGTCATCACGCTTGACAAGCACGGCGCCCTGCTGCTGGAGCGCGACGGCGAGGCCCGCGTGGTGCCCACCGTTGCCCGCCATGTGTACGACGTGACCGGTGCCGGCGACATGGTGCTGGCGGCCCTGGCCGCCGCCCGGGCCCAGGGCCTGGATTGGTACGACGCGGTGCGGTTTGCCAACGCCGCTGCCGGCCTTGAGGTTGAGCAGTTCGGCGTGGTGCCGATTCCGCTGGACCACATCCACCGCGACCTGCTCTCGCGCGAGCGGGCCAACCGGGGCAAACTGCGCTCGACACCTGAACTGCTGGTTGAATTGGCGGCCCTTCGCGCCGCCCCGCCTTCGGCAAATACTCCGAACGCACGGCCGGCCAAGGCCAAGGTGCCGTCGGTGGTGTTCGCCAACGGCTGCTTTGATGTGCTGCACGCCGGGCATGTGAGTTTGCTTCGGCGGGCCGCGGCACTGGGCGACTTCCTGGTGGTGGCGATCAACGACGATGCGTCGGTCCGCAAGCTCAAAGGCCCGGACCGGCCGGTGTACCCGGTGGAGGATCGGGCGGCGCTGCTGGGGGAGTTGGAGTGCGTGGGCGCGGTGGTGGTGTTCGGTGAGGACACGCCGGAGAACCTGGTTCGGGCGGTGAAGCCGGATGTGCTGGTCAAAGGGGATCAGTACAACCTGGATGCGATCCCCGGGGCGAAGTTCGTGCAGAGTTACGGCGGGCGCGTGGAGCTGCTGTCGGTGGTGCCGGGCCGGAGCACGACGAGCACGGTGGCGAAGATTCGGGCGCAGAACTGACCATTCGTGACGTTGGTGGCCTGTTGCTGGATCGTCGCTCGGCGACTGTTGACCAGCGCCTCAGGGCAAGCCGGCGGTGCTAGCGGAGGTCGGCGGTGCCGACGATGCACTGGCCCTGGCCCCGAACTGGAAACTCTGTGATGGGTGACAGCGTTTGGCCGGCCACAACCCGTCCGGCGACCGACGCCTCAGGCGCGATCCGGTATCGCATCAGCGTCGGGAAGGTGACGGGTTGTGCGGTCGGCGAGTCTTTGGGGACGAGTTGATAGAGCCCCATGTGCAGGGTGTCGACACGGCGGCCGTTCTCAACCAGCGGAAGGTCGAAGATCTGAGTCGGCTCGGCAATGGTCCGAACGGTGGACTTGAACATCCATTGGCGTCCATCGCTGTCTGTCCATGTGGTGTCGTGGGCGAGCAATCCGAGCACATCGCCGCTTGAAAGCAGGATGGGGGTTTCCAGGCCGCTTCTGATCGTCAGGTGGACGTCGATCGTCTCGACGAGGAGTTCGCCTCGGGTGAGTCCCGGGAAGCGGTCAATCTGGTCGGCGGAGAGTGTGACGTCATAGCCGTCCTTGTTGAGGGTGTACAGAGCGGGCACCACCCGGTGCACGACGAGCTCGATGTCGCGAGGGTGCGTGCGCGATTGGGCGGAGCACCCGACGAGGAGCATCAGCGCGACGCCCAGCCATGCCAGATGTGCGAGGGACCTGCTTGGCTCAGGAGGCATGTCGGTGCTCCACTGATCGGCGGTGGTTCTACGGCGAATTCGCATCGACCGATGCGTCAGGGGGCCTCCCCGCTGGCCGGCTGCCAACAGGCCATCAGAAACGGGTGCATACGGGGCAGGTGGGGCGGAAGGTTGGAGGGAATCCTGATTTGTGGGGCTGCGGTCGTCGGGGCGGGAAGGAGCGGGCCGGATGGCTGGCTTTGGGAGGCCGTTCGGGACTTCGCCATGGTCCGGGTGGGGGGGG
>JAJTDF010000128.1 GCA_021294835.1 Planctomycetaceae bacterium | reverse complement strand
CGCGTTGGATATCGGCCGCGGGGCCCGGCCGTTTCGGGGCCGGGCCCCGCCGCGGTCGGGTCGGCCGGCCCGCTTCCGCAGGGCCTCTGCGGCAAAACCGCCCTAAACTCGGGGCCGTTCCCACCCGCTCAACCGCTCAGCCGCCCCCGCGCCCAGCCATGCCCGAACCCGCCGTCTATCTCGAGACCTTCGGCTGCCAGATGAACGAGCTGGACTCGGAACTGGTCACCAGCCAGCTGCGGGCCCTGGGCTACCGCTTCACCCCCGAGGCCGAGCAGGCCAGCATCGTCCTGTACAACACCTGCTCAGTCCGCGAGCACGCCGAGCAGAAGGTCTGGTCCCGCCTCGGCGAGATGGCCCTCCGCAAAGCCCGCCAGCCCGAACTGGTCGTCGGCGTGCTCGGCTGCATGGCCGAACGCGAGGGCGACGCCCTGCTCAAGCGCATGCCCGTGGTCGATGTCCTGGTCGGCCCCGGCGAGCTTGACAAACTCCCCGGCCTGCTCGACAACGCCCTCCGCACCCGCCTCTCCCTGCTCTCTGACGAAACCGTCCAGCGGCTGGCCGCCACCCCCGAGACCCACAAGCCCGACGTCAACCTCCTGCGTTCCGCCGGCCAGGTCGCCCTCGCGGGCAACACCAGCCGCCGCTCGGCCACCCTGGCCGCCGCTCAGGACACGCTGGAGATGCTCGACCTCGCCCGCGCCGTCGAGCCCGATCACCACAGCGGCTCGGCCTACGTCCGCATCACCAGGGGCTGCAACAAGTTCTGCACCTACTGCGTCGTCCCCTTCACCCGCGGAGCCGAGGTCCACCGTCCGCCCCAGCACATTGTTGATGAGTGCAAGCGCCTCGCCGACGCCGGCGTGGTCGAGATCACCCTCCTCGGCCAGACCGTCAACCACTACCGCTTCGAGCACGGCGCCGCCGTCACCGTCGGCGGCGTGGTGCAGCCCCAGAAGGGCCGCGTCTACAAGCACACCCGGGGCGAATACGCCGACCCCTACGCCGGCGAAAACGTCACCACCTTCGCCGACCTGCTGGCCATGATCCACGAGCAGGTCCCCGCCATCCGCCGCCTGCGGTTTGTCACCAGCTTCCCCCGCAGTTTCGGCGACGACGTGCTCACCGTCATCCGCCAGTCCCCCCGCATCTGCCGCTACCTGCACGTCCCCGCCCAGAGCGGCAGCGACCGCATGCTCGGCCTGATGAACCGGGGCTACACCGTCAGCGAGTACCTCGAGTTCATCGACCGCGCCCGCTCGTTCCTCCACCAGCCCGAGATCGGCCGCCCCCTCACCCTCGCCGGCGACATCATCGTCGGCTTCCCCACCGAGACCGAGGAGGACTTCGCCGCCACCGCCGACCTGCTCCGCAAGGCCCGCTACAAGAACTGCTTCATCTTCAAGTACTCCCCGCGACCCGGCACCATCGCCATCGACCGCTTCACCGACGACGTCCCCGACGAGGTCAAGCGTCGCCGCAACAACCAGCTCCTCGCCCTGCAGAACGAGATCTCCGCCTCCGTTTCCGCCGAGTTCGTCGGCCAGACGCTTGATGTCTTCGTGCAGGGCGTCAGCAAGCGGGCCGCCAAGCGCAAGGTCGCTCAAGCCACCGCCGCCCGCCCCGCCGGCGCCGTCGCCCTCACCCTTGGCGGCAAGTCGCTCGACGGCTCCGAGCCCGCCTCCGCCTGCTCGGTCCACGGCTCGCACGTTCATGACGAGCAGCCCGTCGCCGCAGCCACCGCCGACGCGGGCCCCATCCAGCTCTCCGCCCGCACCGACGGCGACATCATCGTCTTCTTCGACTGCCCCCCCGGCCGCTCGCCCGACGACCTCGTCGGCGAGATCATCCCCGTGAAGATCGACCGGCACGAGCCCCTCGCCCTGCACGGCCGGCCCGTGCTCTGAATCCTCCGGCTGCCCGCCTCACCACGCCGCGTCACCACCCCCCGTGCTTCGCCCACCACCGGTTCACCAGCCGGTCCGCCGCCCCGTAGTACAACTCCGCCAGCAACTCCGCCGGCAGCCCAAAGCCCCGCAAGGCCGGCGTCGCCATCTCGTCGTACTTCTCCGGCTCCACCATCTTCAAATCCGGGTCCGCGATCGCCGATGGCCCGTCGTACCCGCTCTCGAACATCGTCCGCAGCACCCAGTGCCGCGAGCAGTACAACTCAAACGCCTGCTCCGGGCTGCTCGCCAGGTCGCTCATCGCGCTCATCCCCGTCTTGCTCGGCGACAACTGATCCTCCACCACCACCAGATCCGTCCCGAAGAGGATCCGCCCGCTGTGCTTGAACAGGAACGCCACCACCTCATCGCGGCTGTGCTTTGACAGTTCCCGCGCAATCCACTTGGTCGCCGAGGTGTCCAGATGCAGGTTCGGGTGCGCCTCCAGCAGCCGGTCCAGAAAGTTCAGATCCTCAGGCCACCCGCCCATGTGCGCCGCGATCCACGGCGACGGGAACGCATCCAGCATCCGCCGCAGCCCCACGTATTGGTGCGCCTTGGTGCCGTACCGCCCGCTGTCGCGGTACTTGGCCGCGAACCACGTGTCCGGGTCGGCCACGTGCACCATGTACATCATTCCCAGCGAGGCCGCCAGTTTGCAGTGCTCCCGCCGCCACGGCGAGTCGATGTCGGCCACGTCCCCCGCGCCGTCCGGCACCACATCACGCAGCCGGGGCGAGGCCCACAGCTTCATCATCCGGCTGCCGAACTGCGTCGCGAACGCCTCGATGTCGCGCAGGTAGCGGTCGCGATGCGCCCGGTTGCGGTCCGGCTCACTCCAGGTCGGAATGGTGATGAACCGCACGCTCTCCCCCAGCGCCTCGCGCACCTCGCCGCACAGCGGCAACTGCGTCATCGTGTACGTCAGGCTCACGCCGAACAGCCGCCTCGCCCGGTCATACACCCGCGAGGCCTCTCGCCCGTGAATGTGGCTGTGCGCGTCGATGATCCCCGTTGCCCCAGCCGGCAGTGGCGGCCGCCCCAGCCGCTGGGCCTCCGCGGCATAATCCAGATTCAGCCTGTTGGCTGCGGGCAGGGGCGTCGGCGAACCGGCGGGCCGCACACAAAGAGAGGTCATCGCCTGATGCTATTCGCAGGATGCATCCCCACCACCCACAGCCCGCCCGACCGGTGGGGCGGTTGCCCACGACTGCACGGGCCTCCCGGCCGTCAGTCCCTGTCATAAACCGATCAACTATCCGATCAAAATTCGTACTTTGTGTAAAGAAAGGAGGCCAGATCCAGCCAACCCACATCCAGACACCCGAGTTCTGCACAGGACAAAGCACGAAAAAACAGAGCTTTAGACCAACTCTTGCATGCACCTACCCACCAGTCATCCACAACGCCTTCCGCCCACCCATTTTTGCCCATGGAGTGTTGCGTTGTGGGGCGAAGTGGGGCATAATCCCAGACAGGAACTGGAACCTCTCTCGTGCTGTTCACCGGCCACTCCGAGCACACCATCGACTCGAAGTTGCGACTGGCCATCCCGGCCAAGTACCGCAACAAGTGGGACCCGGCAAAGGACGGTTCGTCATGGGTTTCGGTTCCTTGGCCCACCGGGCAGATCCGCCTGTACACCGAGGCAGAGTACGAACGCGTCTCGGGTTCAGTCGGCCAGGCCATGCCGGTGGGTGAAGCGGCGGACTTGCAGTTGATGCTCTTCGGGTTGGCGGAACAACTGGTCATGGATTCGGCCGGTCGCATCGCCCTCCCCAAGACCCAACTGGAAGACACCGGCTTCAAGCCCGATCAGCAGGTGATTGTCGTCGGCGCCGGCAAGCACATGGAGATCTGGCAGCCCGAGGCCTTCAAGACCATCAAGAGCGCCACCTTCGCCCGTATCCCCACCCTCCTTCAGAACCGCCTTCAGAACCCTCCCGCTTCCACCTGAGACCCCGACCACCAGCCTCCCCCCGCGGCCATGGACGGCCGACCCCACGCATGGATGCGTGAACAACCGCGGCACGGACGCCGCCGAGAGAGAGACCCGCCCCCCGGACGCGAGCACCGGAGGGCGCCGCCGGCCAGAGCCCCGCTGACCGGCACAACCCAGACCACGCCCCTTGCGGCCGTGCTCGCAGGACACAGCCGTAAGGGGCACCCGGACAGGTCCGGGGTTCATGGATCGAACCCCGCCTCCCAACCGGTGAATTCCGCCCGGAGCCGACCATGGATGGCGACGACCGGGCATTGCCTCCCGCCTCTTCTGCTCTCTCCGCTCTCTGATCTCCGGCACCCGGGCGAGACACGGACGTTTCGCCCACCCGCAGCAGGCCGACCCCGGCACGGACGACTCGCCCGCACGGACGCGACAGCGAGCCGCCCGAACGCCCGCCCCGACACCGCCGCGACCGCAGCCCGCGACGATGCTCGGAAGCCGACCACGCCGGCCCCCGGCCTCTGCCCGGAGATCCTCAAACGCCCGGAGCCCCGCGCTCCGGGCGTGTGTGTTTTTGGCCGAACCCCAGCACGTCAACCCTTCACCGGCCTCCAGCATCCGCTCTCACGCCGCATCGCCCTCTGCAAACTTTGGACGATCGGCTTCGCCGGGGTGTATGTTCTATAACATATCTGCCCCAGTCGCTGGCAGTCGCCACACATACAGCACGCAGCGCACACAACGCCCAAGCGGCACCGAAGTTGTGCACCGGTCTCAACGGAACTCGATTCCGTCCACGGCGGCTCACAGACTGCTTTGGAGAAATCTCCGGACACAACACAGCCCGAGCGCATCAGACCTCATGAAGACGCGGACGCCCCGACCAGATCGCCGACAACTCGCTGCTTCTGAAGATCGCCGTGCTGGCCATTCGCGTTGGACGCCGGTGCATGGCCCCGTTCGGGCGCGAGTTCAGCCCCAAGCGCTTCACGCAGCCAGGGCTGTTCGCCTCCCTGATTCTTCGGCACGTGCTCAAGACTACCCATAGGGGCTTCATTGAGCAGATCTCGCTCATGCAACGGTTGCGTCAGGCCATCGGGCTGGAGGCGCTGCCCCGCTGCACGACCCCGCAGAAGCTCTCCGTCCGAGCCGATGTGCTCGACGCGGTCGATTGTGCTTCAAAGAGGTCGCCGCGGTGTGCAAGGGCAACCAACGTGACAAGGCGGCCATCGATTCGACCGGGCGGAGACAACAAACGCTAGCACTTGCCTTGTGGCCAGATCGGGCCGTGAACGCAGGCGTTCTTTGAAGGTGTCGATGATCGTTGTCTGCGGGCTGATGCTCCCGGTGGCGCTGGTGCTCAGCTGAGGACCGGGGCCGGACATCGTGCAAGCGCAGCCACTGGCCCGCAAGGCGGCGGAGGTCGTTCAGACATCCACGCTTTGGGGAGACAAGGGGCCCGACTGCGACGACTGGCATCAGTTCTGCCGTGAGGGCCGGGGTGTGCTGAGGTTCGCCCCGCCACGACGAGATCGCGCGTCGTGAACGATCGGTGGTCAGCACCGATGGACGATGCAAACGACGTTGGAGGAGTACGGCAAACGCTGGGCGAGTGCAACGGCACAGAGCACGATGAAGCGAACCGCTGGATCGCCCCTCGCCGGCCGCCGCGAGCGCACCCAGATGCACGACGCCGCGCTGAAGATGCTCGCATATGCCCCGCAGGTCTGACCGGATCGCATCTCTGGGGGATTTCAACAGTGCAGGGTTGTTCAGATGGCCCCTCCCGGACTTGACATCATGCAACTCGATACATAGCGTCGACCGCGGCAGTCCCGGGCGGCAGTCCCGGGCGGGCAGTCCCGGGCGGCAGTCCCGGGCGGCAGTCCCGGGCGGCAGTCCCGGGCGGCAGTCCCGGGCGGCAGTCCCGGGCGGCAGTCCCGGGCGCAGTCCCGGGCGCAGTCCCGGGCGCAGTCCCGGGCGCAGTCCCGGGCGCAGTCCCGGGAGCGAGTCCCGGAGAATGGGCTCGACAGGAGATACACAATGTGGAGCATCGGTTTGAGGCAACCGGCGTTTTTGCTTGCCGCCATGGCAGCGACGGCATGTGCGAGCCAGTCGCTTGCGCAGAGCATTGCTCGACCGGCCGGGGTTCGAGCAACCCAACAAGATTGGGTCTTCGTCCCGGTCATCATCCAAAGCGCTGGCTCCCTGACGGTGCCCGGTGTGCTTGCCCTGCGCGACAAGTCAGCGCTTGTTGGCGAGAATCTTGTGGCGGTCTGGTACGCGAATCCAGGAGCACCTGGCGTTGACTGGCCCGCCAAGTCGTGGACTTCGCAGGATCAGTGGGAAGCGATTAAGTGGACGAAGCAACAATTTGCGATTGGCGATCAGTACGACTTCCTCTGGCCGACCGCTGATCCCCAATCAGCTGGCTCGTTAACCGAAGTCCCGCAAGACTACTTCAAGGGCTTGCTCGACAACGATCCCTTTGCTGCGCTCCTGACGACGCCTGACGGAGAGGCCATGGTCTCGCTCCTGACGGCGATCGGCTACAAGTCCGCCACGATCAATGTTGACAAAGACGGACCTTGCAGCACCAAGATCATTCTTTCGGCCCTTGCCGATACAACTGCGTTCGCGGTATCGGTACGGCCCCCAAAGGACCAGGTCGGTGCCATGTATGAATCCCTAGTCCCGCTTGCCTGCGTGCAGGTCGTCCAACCAGCTCCACCCCCGCCTCCGCCCCCGCCCGCTGTTGTACCCGGCACAACCACACCGCTGCCGGGTGCACCAGTCAACCCAGTCAATCCTTGGAAACCTGGACCAAGGCCGGATCGGCATGTGCCAGGCTGCTCCACGGCAACAACTTGCTGCTACGGCCGGCAGATCTTTTGGTTCTACACGGTTGTTGGTTGGTTTGGACTGACATATGTCCAATACTGCGAATCCGAGGTGACCTGGACTTGTCCTGCCCCTCCGACAGTTCCCCCAGCGCCCTGCCCACCGATCCCGACCTGCCCTGCGCCCCTTGGCCCGTACATGCCGCCACAACCACCGGGCCCGGTGCCCTGCGGATTCGACTATTATTGACAATTTCTATCGTCCACCGCGCCGGACGGGAAGTCGTCCAACGCGGCTTATGGCCTTGATTGTCCTTCGCGGACGATTCGGTAGGATCATCCCTCTCTGGATGAAGTGCTTAGCGTTTGGGCTCGGCGCTTCATGGGTTGTTGCGCTCGGGCACTGGGCACTCGTGGAGTCTGGTACTCTTCCTCGCGACGTCTTCAACATCATCGACAATGACGCTGCCGGTGTCACGCTGGTGGAGCACGCTTATCGAGCAGCCAACGGTCTGCCGCCCCGCGGCAACAACGACGAGAAGTACTACGTTATGGCGTACGGATGGCCGGTCCGGAACTGGGGTACCATCTTTCGTGAGGACTTCTCCTTTCCATGGCAGTTGGGCGTCCGACCGGTCTGGGCGCTCGACCTTCGCGCCATCTGGGCAACGTCCAACCGAACCGTTGATCCTCGAAACCCGGCGTTCTCCCCCGCCTCGCCGCCACCGCCCTACCCGTCAGGCGTTCCGCGTTTGCTGATGTTTGCTGATCCTTACGAACGGTACCTGCCCATCTTCCCGCTCATCGGACACTCCGTCTTGGCAAGTGCCATCTACGGCGCTCCGCTCTTTGTCTGGCTCAAGGTACGTGATGCACGCCGCCGACGCGGCCACTGTGAGCGATGCGGTTACGACTGTTCCGGCATCCCGCGATCACACCCATGCCCTGAATGCGGCACGCCGGATCACCACCGGACTCTGCGCCGGAAGCCATGAGCCGTTCCGACTCCGGGTCTGCGCGTTCAACCGGCTCGAACGCTGCCGAACGAACGTATCGCGTCCAAGACAAGAAGTGATCAGCGACCGTTGACCTGATGCCATGCGCGGCTGCAAAGCCTGTCCATGGTCAATTGTTCGAGCCATCAGCGTGCAGGTCAGCATGGGTTGGTGCAAAAGCCACTACTGATCTCGGATTTCGCCATCGCCGACCACGCTCAACCCCGCAGCATCGCAAGCATAATCACCGTACGCCGGGAACCGCTCTCTCTGAGCCGGCGGTTCCTTGGTGCGCACACTAAACTCCTCAGAGTGTCTCACAACGCCCCCTTCCCCCAACCCGACTTTGTCCACCTGGATTTCCACGGCCCGCCGCTGGACGCCGCCTTCCGCTATGGTCGCGCCTTCGCCCCGGTGTACCACGCCGTCCGCGAACGCTCCCTGCACGCACTGGGCGCCCTCAACCGCATCACGCCCCAGGCCATGACCGCCCAGGCCCAGGTCTGGCTCGGCACCCTGCCCCCCCACTTCCGCGACCAGCTCGCGGCCCTGGCCGCCGGCGCCGGCACGCCCGTTGCCGACATGGCCACCCTGCTCTACGCCGACATCTCCTCCCCCTCGGCCAACCCCGCCGCCCTGTGCAGCCCGGCCGAACTCGCCTCCGGCACCGACCCGCGCGACCGATCGATCGATGGAAGAACCATCGACACGCCCGGGCCGCTCTGCAGCACCGTGGTCAGCCCGCTGATCAACGAGCACCGCCCCTGGGTCGCCCGCAACTGCGACTGGTACCCCGAAACCCTCTGGCGGGGCACCTGCTCGGTGCTGTGGCGCAACCCCGGCCCGGGCCGCATCCCCTCGCTGGCCCTGGGCATCATGGGCGACATCGACTGCGACACCGGCGCCAACGCCGCCGGCCTCTGGCTGCACATGCACACGCAGTACGCCACCGACCTGCCCCGCCCCGGCAAGCCCGCCATCAGTTGGCTGTTCTGGATGCGCGAGTGCCTTGAGACCTGCGCCACGCTCGAAGAGGTCGAACGCTTCGTCGCCGAGGTGGACCGCGACCGGGGCGTGCTGCTCATCGCCGTGCACGGCCCATCGGGCGCCGCCGCGGTCTTCCAGTGCACCCGCGGCGCATACACCCGCATCGAGCCGGCCGACGGATCCGACCCTCTTCACGGCCCGCCCGGCACCCTGGTGGTCACCAACCACTGCCGCCACCAGCAGCCCCGCCAGAGCGAGGCCGAACGCCGGGCCCTGGGCATCTCCAAGCCCAACTCCACCGTCCGCCGATACAACCGCCTGCTTGAACTCCTCCACGCCCACCCGCCCGAGCACGGCCCCGATGACCTGATCGACCTGCTCGCCGACGACGACGTGGAGATGCGCACCGCACCCAGCCTTCGCACCATCTACTCCGCCGTCGCCTGCCCCCAAAGGCACGAGGTCTACTTCGCCTCCGGCGCCGTGCCCGCCGCCAGCACCGGCCAGTGGCGCCGCATCCCGCTGCACTGGTAACCCCCCGCCCTTCGCCGAGAGCCGACACCCGGCGATCATCTGTACCCCATCAACTCCCGCGGGGCCGCTTCACAGCGTCCGCTCCGGGGGCACCAGCACATTGGCCAGCAGCAGCCCCACCGCGATGCCCATCGCGATCACCAGCATGTTGAACGCCCCCTGCGCCCCCATCACCGCGTTCTGCTCAAAGAAGCTCGACACGCTCCGCAGCCCGATCGTCCCCGGCACCAGCAGCAGAATCCCCGGCAGCACCGGCACCGCCGCCGGGTGCCGCGCTGCCCGGGCATAGGCGTTGCCCGCCAGCCCCACCAGCATCGCCCCCATGCACGCGCCCAATTCCGGGCCCAAGAGCACCGAGCCGTACCGCGCGCTGGCGAACGCAATCGCCACCGACCCCGCGATCACCCCCACATCCCTCGGCCTGGCCCCAAACAGCACCGTCAGCGGGAACGGCACCACCGCCAGCGCCAACAGAATCGTCCACTCCGGCAGCGGCATGGCCGCCGCGCCCGCCGCCCCGAACACCGACTCCGCCGTGCCCTTGCCGATGGCCACCCCGAAGCCCAGCGCGAACAGAATCGCCAGCGCATACACCAGCCGGGCCGAACCCGCCACCACGTGCTTGACCGCCAGTTCGTTCAGCCCCACCGTCAGCGACAACCCCGGCAGCAGGATGATCAACCCCGTCAGCGTGACAATGCCCGTATCCAGCGGCCACAGCACCCACGCCAGCGCCCCGGCGATCACCGCCACCGCCACCGCCGCCAGGAACTCCGTCAGCCTCGCCAGCCGGGGCACCCGCGCCGCCAGCAGCACCAGGCCACCCACGGCCAGTCCCGCCACCCACGCCGCGGTCATCTCCCGCCAGCCGCCCCCGAAGAACCGCGCCGTCACCGCTGAGGACAGCCCGAAGCTCGCCAGCACCAGCCCCGGCCCATACCTGGGCGGTCGCGAGGCCACCTCCATCACGCGGCACAGCGCTTCCTCCCCATTGGCTCGCCCGGCGATCACATCCCCCACCACGCTGTCCAGCAGCACCAGCCGCTCCAGCGCCGCCTCACCCACCTCCACGCGGATCATGTACGTCCGCATCTCCCCGCCGAACTCCATCGACGCGAACACCCCCGTCGGCGTCGCAAAGAACTGCCCGTTCACCCCAAGCTTGCGGGCGCACGCCGCCAGCGTGTCCTCCAGCCGGTGCGCCGGCGTACCGGCCGCCGCCAGCGCCCGCGCCAGCATCACCAGAAAGGTCATCGAGCCGCTGCTTGCCGCCGGCGCCGCCTCGCTCATCACACCAAGCGTACCCCCGCTCACTCTACCCCTGCGCTCACTCCAGCGCCGCCTCGATCGCCTCCCGCACCTGCTGCTCCTTGCTGCCGCCCCAGCCCGAGCCGGTGTACACCACCTTGCCCTCGCGGTCCACCACCACCAGCGTCGGCAACCCGCGCACGCCATACATCTCCGCCACCGCGTCACCCTCAAGCAGGATCGGGTAATTCGCCCCCAGGTCCACCGCCACCTTGGTCGGGTTGGCGTTGTTCTCGTTCACGTTGATGCCCAGCACCACCGCCCGCCCGGCGTAGTCATCAGCAATGCCGGCGAGCGCTGGGATCGCCTTGCGGCACGGCGGGCACCACGTCGCCCAGAAGTCCAGCACCACCACCTTGCCCCGCAGGTCAGAGAGCGTCGTCGCCCGACCCCGCCGGTCATACAGCGTGAAGTCCTCCGCCTCGCTGGCGAACACACCCGCCAGGCCCAGCTTTGGCCCGACCAGCACGAACAGCGCCACCGCCGCCAGAGCCACAACCGCCAGCACACCCTTGTTCATGCGGTGATGCATCGGCCCCCCGCCCCGCACGCTGGACCGCTCAACCGGTTCTCGGACACCCGGCCCCTCGCACCGCCCCGTACACCCCC
>JAJTDF010000054.1 GCA_021294835.1 Planctomycetaceae bacterium | reverse complement strand
GTCAGTTTTCACGTCCAGCGCGGCGAGATCGTCGGCCTGCTGGGCCGCAACGGCGCCGGCAAGACCACCAGCTTCCGCATGACCATCGGCATGATCGACGCCGACGGCGGGCAGGTCCTCTTTGCCGATCAGCCGGTCACCGACCTGCCCATGTACCGCCGCGCCCGGCTGGGCATGGGCTACCTCAGCCAGGAGCCCTCGGTGTTCACGCGGCTGAGTTGCCGCGACAACCTGCTGGCCATCCTGGAAAATCTGGACCTGCCCAAGGCCGAGCGCCTGGCCCGCGCCGACGAACTGCTGGCCCAGTTCCGCCTCAGCCACAAAGCCAAAGACGCCGCCCGCACCTGCTCCGGCGGCGAGCGCCGCAAGCTCGAGATCGCCCGCGCCCTGGTGATGCGTCCCAAGATCATCCTGCTCGATGAGCCCTTCAGCGGCGTGGACCCCATCGCCGTTGAGGAACTCCAGGCCGAACTTCGCGCCCTGCAGGCCCAGGGCCTGGCCTTCCTGATCACCGACCACAACGTGCAGCAGACCCTGCGCGTGTGCGACCGGGCCTACATCATCGACGACGGTCGCGTCTTCGCCGAGGGCACGCCCCGCGAGTTGATCAACGACGAGAAGGTCCGGCGCGTCTACCTCGGCTCGCTGTTCCGGGGTGACGAGTTCGACCAGCCCCTCGCCCCGGCGGGCAAGGCGGCAACGCCGGGCGGGAACGCCTGAGCATGCCGAGCATGGGAACGCACCACATGGCCAACGCACGCACCGCTGCAACCCTCCCCCGCGCCGGCACGCTCGTGCTCGCCGGCCTCCTGGCCGCGTCCGCCGCCGCCGGCGGGTGCATGCGCCGCAGCGTGGAGATCACCAGCGAGCCCGCCGGGGCCCTGGTGTGGGTGAACGACGAGGAACTCGGCCGCACGCCCACCGCCTTCGACTTCAAGTGGTACGGCCGCTACGACGTGCGCCTCGTGCTCGAGGGCCACCAGCCCCTGCTCACCAGCGCCCAGGCCGTCGCCCCGCTGCACGAGTACCCCGGGCCCGATCTGGTCGCCTCGGCCATCCCCAACCACACGCGGCTGAAGTGGCACTTCGTGCTCACCCCCGAGCCGGCCGACCGCGCCGCCCTGGAGGCCGCGGTGGTCGAGCGTGCCCGGGCCGCCCGCGCCGCTGCGCAACCGCCGGCCGAGGCCCCATCGACTGAGGCCAAACCCGCCGACGGCAAGCCGGCCGAGGCCGCCCCGGCCGACGCCAAGCCCGCGCAGTAAACCAAATTTCCCTCACGCCGCCGGCAGCAGCCCCGCCCGCACCAGCGCCTCGCGGCACGTCGTCCACCGCTCGGCCTTCAGCAGGGCGTGCAGTTTGCCCTCGGTGCTCGCCGCGCCCACGTAGCACTTGAACCGCCGGTGCAGCGGCAT
Organism: Planctomycetaceae bacterium; assembly: GCA_021294835.1. GTDB lineage: Bacteria > Planctomycetota > Phycisphaerae > Phycisphaerales > UBA1924 > CAILKP01. Next base: position 21,894 of record JAJTDF010000054.1, on the reverse strand, counting down.
GGGCACGCGCGGGCAATCGGGCGCAAAGTCGCGCGGGTGCAGGTACACCACCGTGCCCCGCCCCGCCGCCCGCTCAGCGCTCATGCCCTGGCGGATCATCCACTCCGGCAGCAGCCGCATGTAGCCGCCCCCGCTGTAGCACATCCGCTTGCGCAGCGGCCCCACGCCCACCGGCCCGACCGACATCGGCAGTTCCGGCAGCCTCGCCCCCGCAGGCGTGGTCAGCACGTGCGGGCCGGGCGTGCAGGCGTAGCCGCCATGCCCGCGCGAGCCGGGGAACAGCGACGCGTCATAGGCCACCCCGTGCCGCAGCAGCACGTCAAAGGCCCACTCGGTGCCCGGCGTGATGGAGAACGACGGGGCGCGAAAGCCGGGGATCGGCAGGGCCGGGTCGTTCACCGCCGAGCGAATCGCCGCCAGCGAATCGGCGATGTCGGACGAGAAGACCTCGGGCGAGAGTTCGTACACCTTGCGGTGCCAGAACGAGTGCGTGCCCAGTTCGTGCCCGGCGTCGCGGATGCGCCGCACCAGCCCCGGGTGCCGCTCGGCGATCCACCCCAGCACGAAGAACGTCGCCCGCGTGCGGTGCTGGTCGCAGATCCGCAGGATCAGGTCGGTGTACCGCTCCACCAGCGAGGACTCGGCCGAGAGCTTCGGCCAGGTCGCCGGATCCTCCACCGCCTTGATCTCCACGATGTGAAACCAGTCCTCGATATCAAAGGACAAGGCGTGGACGACTTCGGGCTGGCTGGCGGTGGTGGGCACGGGAAGGGCAGGGTCCTGTCAGGAACGAACAGCAGCGAAGATCACGCCGGCGGCAGGCCCGCCCGCTTGCGGCGGATGGCGTCCATCTTCTCAAGATAGAGGAGTTGAATCATGTACTCGTAGCTGGCCATCAGGTTGGCCAGGTGCCAGCCCGCCTTGCCGTCCAGGATGCCCAGCTTGAAGAAGTACATCCACACGAAGCGGACCGCCGGCTTGAACGGCAGCCGGGGCCACACGTCACGCCGCAGGTAGAGCCGGTACTTGAGCAGGTTGCGGAACAGCCGCCCGGCCCGCGCCGAGCCGTCGCCGCCGGTGGCCAGCTTCACCCACTCGTTGCTCTCCATGTCCGCGTAGCGGATGTGCTTGGAGAGGTACTCGGAGATGCTCTCCCGGCGGATGTGCAGCATCAAATGGTCCATGTACGCCGTCGGGCCGTCGCACAGCATGTGCTCGTGCACCGAGCGGTCCTCGTACCGGCACGCCCCGCGCTTGAAGAAGCGCAGGTTCCAGCTGGGGAACGCCCCGCCGTGCCGGATCTGCCGCCCCATCATCACCACCACGCGGTTGACGTAGTAGCCCGATGCGGCGCCCGGGTTGGCCGCCGTCCGCCGCACCTCGGCGATCAGTTCCGGCGTCAGCCGCTCGTCGGCGTCCAGAATGAAGACCCACTTGCCCCGGAAGGGCAGGTTTTCAAGGCCCCAGTTCTTCTGGCGCGAGTAGTTCTCGAACTTGTGCTCAACCACCGTGGCGCCGGCGTCGCGGGCGATCTGCTGCGTGCCGTCGGTGGAGAAGCTGTCCAGCACGTACACCGGCCCGAGCTGGCGGGCGTTGCGCACCGTCTCGGCGATGTGGCTGGCCTCGTTGAACGTCGGGATCATCACCTCGATCAGCGGCGGATCATCCGTGCACGGCCGCTCATTCGGCTCGCCGCCCGGCGGGGCGCCCAGCAGCCGCTTGACCTCGTTCTCCGTCGTCTGCTTCCAGGTCTTCTCGATCTCGCGGATCTTGATCTCGATCCAGTACTCGTACATCGAGATCATCGAGGCATAGTGGAAACCCGCCCGGCCGTTGAGGGCCGCCAGGCGAACAAAGTACATGTAAAAAAAGCGGATGAAGTTGCGGAACGGCGGGAAGAACGAGAGGTCCTTGGCCGCCCGGCGGGCCACGCCCGGCTCGCGAGAGAACAGCGCCCGCACCTTCTCCATCGCGCTGCCCGACCGCACCCGCACAGCCTCCTTGGCCTCCATGTCCGAGTAGCTGTTGTGCTTGCGGAACCACGGCAGCAGGCCCTTGTTGAACGAGTAGTGGATGAAGTCGTTGTCCAGGTTCCCCAACTGGCCCTGCACCACCGGGTGCGCGTTCACCTGGCGGTCCTCGTAGCGGATCTTGTCCGGCTTGAACATCCGGATGATCCACACCGGGTAGATCCCGCCCCGGTTCAGCCACCGCCCCATGAACATGTTCTTGTACTTCAGCCGGTACGCGTTGTACGGCGCGTCGGCCTCGTTGGCCCGGCGGATGATCTCGTCAGCCAGTTCCGGCGGAATCCGCTCGTCCGCGTCGGAGTAGTACACCCACGGGTGCTTGAACTGGATGTGCTCCAGCGCCCAGTTGGAGTGCCGGCTCCACGTGTCGAACTTCCGCTTGATGATCCGCACATTGGGGAACTTGGCCGCGATCTCGCACGTGCGATCCGTCGAGTGGCTGTCCAGCACCACGATGTCGTCGGAGAACCGCAGCGTCTCCAGACACGGGGTGATGTTCACCTCCTCGTCCTTGGTGAGCACCAGCACCGAGACCGGCCGCCGTCCCGCCGGATAGTCCTCCGGCCGCCCGGGGGCGATCTTCAGCGGCTGGTTGTCAAACTCCGGTCCCAGACCGCTCATCGACCGCCTCCTGTCTTCACCGCCCCGCCGCTCCGCTCAAGCATCCGCCGGATCCCCGACGCAAAGTCCTGCGTCGGCGCATAGCCCAGCACCCGACCCGCCAGCGAGATGTCCGCTACCGACTCGCGGATGTCACCCGCTCGCGCCGGATGAAACTCCGGCTCGCCCGCCTCACCCGCCACACCCAGCGCCTCGGCCATCCGCGAGAGCACCGTCCGCAGGTCCGTCTTCACCCCCGTGCCGATGTTCATCGGCCGCCCCGCCAGCCGCTCCTGGCACGCCGCCGCCAGCAGATTCGCCCGCACCACGTCCAGCACGTGCACGAAGTCCCGCGTCTGCTTGCCGTCCCCGAAAATCTTCGCCCTCACCCCAGTCGTCAGCGCCTTGTGGAATGCGCTGATCACCGCTGCGTACGCCGAGTTGGGGTTCTGCCGCTCCCCGTACACGTTGAAGTACCGCAGCGCCGCCGTCGACAGCCCGAAGCACCGGCTGTAACTCTGGCACAGCAGTTCCCCGGTCACCTTGCTCATCGCATACGGCGACCACGCGTCGGCGTTCTGATCCTCGCGGCACGGCAGCCGGGGCTCATTGCCATACGCCGCCGCCGACGCCGCGAACATCACCCGCTGCACCCCCGCCTTGGCGCACGCCGCCAGCAGCGCATCGGTCGCCACCACGTTCACCGCCAGGCACTCCGCCGGCTTCTCCACCGAGACCGGCACGCTGACCATCGCCGCCTGGTGAAACACAAACCGGCACCCCGCCACCGCCCGCGACACCGCAGCGGTGTCGCGAACGTCGGCCTGAATGAACTCCGCCCCCGCCGGCACGTTGGCCATCGTCCCGCCAGACAGATCGTCCATCACCCGCACCCGAGCCCCAAGGGCTGCCGCGGCATGCGCAATGTGCCCCCCGATGAACCCCGCCCCCCCGGTGATCAGGACCGTCGCGCCGGCGAACGCCGGGGCAACATGGGCGGGCAAGGCAAGTTCGGTGCTGGAGGGGGCGGAGGGGGTCATGCGGTGAGAAGCGGCTGAGAAACTGGGAAGTGTGTAACCTGATTCAGACGTTGATGGCCCCCGTCGCGGGCGAGTTTAGGGGAAGCGGGTCGGCGGAACGGCCTTTGGCTGGTGGTCCCCCGGGCCACCCATCCACGTATCACGCCCCGGCTGGCCAGGGCTACGCACGCGGGCTTCGAATTGTTCGTAGTTTGATAGGATTCTCCTGGCCGGTGTGGGCATGCATCGGCCCGAACCTGCGACGGCTTGCTTGCCGGCGGGGTTCGGTGGTCGATATCCACCCCCTTCACCCTCCTTCGCCGGCCCCGCCGCCCCGTCCCCGCGGCCGAACGGTCGGCCTGTACCATCGCCGCCTATCGCCCCGCCCCCCGAACCCAACTTGAACCCAAACACCACATCCACCTCGCCGGACTCACCCCCGACGGCCATGGGCGCCTCGGCCGCGCGGGGCATGGGCTGGATGTTCGCCAGCAACCTCTCGGCCAAGGTGCTCACGGTGGCGGCGCAGGTCGTCGCTCTGGCGGTGCTCAGCCAGGAGCAGATGGGCCTGTTCGCGCTGGCCTTGGCGGTGCAGATGTTCGTGCAGACCTTCCGCGACGGCGGGCTGCGCGAGTGGCTGGTCTCCCGGGCCGAGCGGTACGGCGAACTGGCCGGAACCACGTACTGGCTGGCGTTCACCATCAACTGTGCTGTGGCGCTGCTGCTGGTCGCCGCCGGCTGGGTGGTGGGCTGGGCGTACGACGCTCCGGAACTGATCTGGCTGATGATCATCTCCGCGTCGGCGCTGCCGCTGGGCACGCCGGCGGTCATCCTCTCGGCCAAACTCCGGCTCGAGCACCGCTTCAAGGACCTCGCCCGCATCTCCGCCCTCAGCGCCTTCGCCCGCTACACCAGCCAGATCGTCTTCTGCCTCACCGGCTTCGGCGCCATGGCCATGGTGCTGCCCATCGTCGTCAACACGGTGGTGGAGTGGTGGCTGACCATCCGCGCCGACCGCACCCCGCCCCGCCCGTGGAGCCTCCCCGCCGAACCTTCGCGCTGGCGGGGCATCCTCACCGACACCTTCTGGCTCATCCTCACCTCCTCCACCATCGGCATCGTCAACCAGGGCTACCTCGCCCTCTCCGGCTTTGAAAAGGCCGAACTCGGCCAGTACAACACCGCCGTGCTGGTGCTCATGCAGGTCGAGACCCTGCTGACCATGTCCATCATGGCCGTCGCCCTGCCCGTGTTCACGCGCCAGCGCGACGACACGCCCCGCCTGGCCTCCACCGCCCTGCGCCTGGTCCGCTCCATGGCCCTGCTGGGCGCCGTGCTCTGCGGCGGGGCCGCCGTCACCTTCGCCCACCTGGAAACCGCCGTGTTCGGCGGCAAGTGGGCCGAGGTCTCGCTGCCGCTGGCCATCCTCGCCGTCGCCTACCCGCTCCGCACCATCCTGCTGTGCGTGCCCCACTGCCTGCTGCAGGCCCAGCACCGCTTCCGCGACCTGTTCTTCCTCTGGCTTCGCAACTGCGCCGGACTGCTGATCGTCACCCTGTTGGCCGGCCGCTTCTGGCCCACGCCCACCGGCCTGGCCACCTTCGTCGCCGTCTACCTCGCCGCCACCAGCCTGCTCTCGACCACCCTCACCCTCCGCCCGCTGGGCATCGCCCCGGCCTCCACGCTTCGCGCCTGCCTGGCCGCCCTGCTGCTGGCCGCACTCGCCGCTGCCGCGGGCTGGGCCGCCGCCGAGTTCGCCACCCCGTCGGTCGTCAACCTGGTGCAGACCCTCGCCCCCGCCCGGCCCCTGGCCGACGGCCTGATCGGCCCGCCCGAACCCGGCCGCCTGGGCCTGCTGCTGCAGGGCACCGCTTTGGCCGCCATCGCCGGCGGCGTCTTCAGCGGCATCATGGCAACGCTGCTGCGGCTGGCCCTGCCGGATCACCTGCGCGATCTGCTCAGCGTCATGCCCGCTCGTCTGGCCGGCCCGGCGGGCAGACTGCTCCGCCTCAACTGAAGCGCCATCGCCCGTTCACCCCCGGCCCGCCCGGCCGCACCGCTTACCGCTTGGCGTACCCGTGCGGGTTGGCCTTGAACCACGCCCACGCGGTCGCGATCGTGTCCTCAAGGTTGGTGTACCTGGGCGACCATCCCAGTTCGGTCCGAATCGCCGTGGAATCCGCGAACAGCGTCGCCGGGTCCCCCGCGCGCCGGGGCCCGAAGGTCACCGGCACCTTCATGCCCGTCACCTTCTCCGCCGCCGCGATCACTTCCTTCACCGAGTGCCCCCGCCCGATGCCCACGTTGTACCGGCGGATCTCGCCGGGCTTGAGCGCTGCGATCGCCCGCACGTGCGCATCCACCAGATCATCCACGTGCACATAGTCGCGGATGCACGAGCCGTCCAGGGTCGGATAATCGGTGCCGAACACCGTCAGCATGTTCTTGCCGTCCGCCCGCACACCCAAGAGCGCCTGCAGAATCACCGGGATCAGGTGCGTCTCGGGGTCGTGCTGCTCGCCCAGCAGGCCCGAGCGATCGCACCCAGCGACGTTGAAGTACCGCAGCATCGCCACCGAGAAGGCCTTGCCGGCCGCGTTCTGCGCCGCCGAGAAGTCCGCCAGCACCCGCTCGAAGAACAGCTTGCTCGCCCCGTAGGGGTTGATGGGGTTCTGCTTGAGCGTCTCCTTGATCGGCACCTCACCCGGCCCCGGCTCGCCATAGGTGGCGCACGTCGATGAGAACACGAACCGCTGCACACCGGCCCCGTGCTCCCCGGCCCGCGCAATCGCCCGCAGCAGCGCCGTGCCGCCGGCGGTGTTCACGCCGTAATACGCCAGCGGCTGGTGCACGCTCTCCCCCACATACGCCAGCGCCGCAAAGTGCATCACCGTGTCCACCGCGTTGTCGCGCAGCGTCGCCGTCACCAGCGCCTCATCGTCAATGCTCCCGCGCACAAACCGCAGGTTCTGCTCCAGCCCGCGCCCCTCCTTGGCCGCCGCCGCCCGCACCGCCTCCACCGCCTCCGCGTGCCCGCGGAACAGGTTGTCCAGAATCACCACCCGGTGCCCGTCACGCAACAGCCGCAACGCCGCGTGAGAACCGATGTAGCCGGCGCCGCCGGTCACCAAAATCGCCATGGAGCACTTCCTTTGACGGCCAGCCGGACGGACGATCCAGAGGCGTTCGCCTCAGTCGCCCCGTTTGTAGGGCGCATGGCCCGCGTCTATCGTCGGCCCGAGGCTTCCCCGGATCGAGCCCGGGCGCCCACCGAGCCGATCTTCAGGACCCATCCATGCGGGCTTTGCACGTTATTTCGGACATCAACGCCACCAGCGGCGGCCCACCGGTCATCGCCTCGCGCCTCGCCGCCGCTCAGGCCAGACTCGGCCATGCCACCGGCTTGTTCTCTTACACCCCCAAAGCGGGTGGAGGTTCAGTCCTTGAAGGCCTCCGCAGCACGCCGGGGGGCGAGCACGTCGCCCTGCACCTGGTGGACCCGCCCGCCGACCGGCTGGAGTTCATGCTGCCCCGTCGGGGCAAGGCCCTGCTCCGCAGCATCATCGGCCAGTACGACTTCGTCCACATCCACGCCATCTGGGAGCCGGTGCTGGCGACCGCCGCCTCGGTGGCGCGGGCCGCCGGCGTGCCCTACACCGTCTGCCTCCACGGCATGCTCGACCCCTGGTGCATGTCGCAGGGCACGCTGAAGAAGAAAGTCGCCCTCGCGCTTTCCGTCCGCCGCATGCTCGAGGGCGCCGCCTTCCTGCACCTGGGCAACCGCGACGAGCGCGAACTCATCAAGCCGCTGGGCCTGAAAGTTGGCAACGAACTGATCCCCAACGGGGTGTTCATTGAAGAGTTCGCCAATCCGCCCGCCCCCGGCTCCTTCCGCGCCAAGCGGCCCGAACTCGGCGCTGATCCCTACATCCTCTTCCTCAGCCGCCTGCACCTCAAGAAGGGCCTGGACTATCTCGCCGAAGCCTTCGCTCTTGTCCGCGCCAAGCGGCCCGACGTCCGTCTGGTCGTCGCCGGCGCTGATGACGGCTACAAGGCCGAGTTCCAGGCGGCCATCGCCCGCCTGAATGTCGCCGACCGCGTCCACCTGGTCGGCCCGCTCTACGGGCAGGACAAGCTCGCCGCCTTCGTCGACGCAGCCTGCTTCTGCCTGCCCAGCCGGCAGGAGGGCTTCAGCATCGCCATCACCGAGTCGCTGGCCATGGGCACGCCCGCCGTGGTCACCACCGGCTGCCACTATCCCGAAGTCGCCGAGGTCGGCGCCGGCGAAGTGGTCGACCTTGACGGCCGCGCCGTCGGCGAGGCCCTGCTCCGCGTGCTGGCCCACCCAGACCGCGCCGCCATGGGTCGCAAGGGGCAGGAACTCATCCGCACCCGCTTCAACTGGCCGGCCGTCGCCCAACTGACCGTCGGGCTCTACCAGCGGGCCTGCGACGCCGTCGGCCGCGTCGTCGTCGCCGGGCCGGCGCGATGACCGCACAGCCCCTGCACATCCTCCATGTCATCGGCGATCTGGAAGCCGCCAAGGGCGGCCCGCCCGTCGTCGCCCTGTGCCTGGCCGCCGCCCAGGCCGAAGCCCTCGGCCGCCCCGGTGGGATCGCCGGCCGCACCGGCCGCGTCACCCTCGCCGCCGTGGACACCGGCCTGCCCCGGCTCGATCCGCACACCGTCCTGAGCGGCCCGCCGCCCGAGGCCCTGACCATCCGCCTGCTGCCCGGCCCGACCGGCCGCCTCAGCCGCTTCACCGGCTCCCACGCCGCCGCCGATCTCACCGCCCTGATCGCTCAGGCCGACGTGCTGGTCATCCACGGCGTCTGGATTCCCATCCTCCCGGTCGCCGGCCGCATCGCCCGGCGACTCGGCAAGCCCTTTGTGCTCTTCCCCCACGGCGTGCTGGACCCCTGGGCCGTCGCCGCCAAGTCGCTCAAAAAACGTCTCGCGCTGCTGGCCGGCTATGGCGGCCTGATCCGCTCCGCCGCCGCCGTGCAGGCCCTGAGCCCCTACGAGCAACGCTGCCTCACCGACGGCGGCTGGCACACCCGCGTCCGCGTCATCCCCAACGGCGTCTTCCCCCGCCAGATCGACCCGCTCCCCGAGCCCGGCGCCTTCCGCCACACCCTACCCGCGCTCGCCGATCACCCCTTCATCCTCTTCCTGGCCCGCTTGCACCCCGGCAAGGGCCTGCACCTTCTGGCCGACGCAGCCGCCCGCCTGCACCCCGCCCATCCTGATCTGCACTTTGTCATCGCCGGGCCCGACGAGGGTGCCGCCGCCGACCTGAACGCCCAGATCGCCCGCCTGAACCTCACCCACCGCTTCCACCTCACCGGCCCCATCTACGACCGCCGCAAGTTCGCCGCCCTGGCCGACGCCTTCGCCTTCGCCCTGCCCAGCGAGCACGAGGGCTTCAGCATGTCCATCGTCGAGGCCATGGCCTGCGCCCGCCCGGTGGTCATCAGCCCCGAGTGCAACTTCCCCGCCGTCGCCCAGGCCGACGCCGGGGTGATCACCCCACGGGACCCGGCCGCCATCGCGGCCGCCATCGACACGCTGCTGCGCAACCCCCAGCAGGCCTCGGAGATGGGACGCCGGGCCCGCCAACTGGTCCTCGAGCGGTACACCTGGCCCGCCATCGCCGAGCAGTCGGTCGGGTGGCTCGCCGGGCTGGCCGACCACCCACCCGCCTCCGGCCCCCGTGAAGCCCAGCCGCACACCGGACGATAACCCACCACCGGCCCGTCACCACCGGGCCTCCCTCCACCCGCTCATACCCTCGCTCGGTTCCCCCTCGCCCCCCTCGCCCCCCCTCGCCCCCCCTCACCCCTCGCCGCCACCGCCCGATCCTGTTATGGCCACCCCGCCCGCACCCGACAACCCCAGCGCCACCAAGCCCATGCTGGCCGTCGTCGGCGGCGGCGTCGTGCCCTACCGCATCCACTTTCATCGCCGCCTCACCAGCGAGACCCCCGAGTACCGGTTGGTGCACTTCAACACCCATCACCCCAAGGGCGAGCCGTGGGGCATCACCCAGGCCCCGGGCCTGAACATCGTCCAGTGCGACCGCCGGGCCGCTCCGCCCCGCAGTATCCTTTTGGACCTTCCCCACCAGTGGCTGGTCGGCTCCCGCGTGCTCCGCGAGCTGAGCCGGGGCCCGGTCGCCGGCGTGGTCCTCAACGGCTACAACCACCTCGCCCATCTCCGCGTGCTGCACTGGTGCCGGCAGCACCGCGTGCCGGTGCTGCTCAATTCCGACTCCAACGCCTACGGCGACACCCGCACCGGCCTGGCTCGAATGATCAAGAACCGCCTCGTGCGGCACTTCGTCGACCGGGTCGGGGCCATCACGGTCTGCGGCTCGCTCGGCAAACGCTACTTCGAGCGTTACGGTGCCGATCCGGATCGCATCTTCTACAGCCCCTATGAGCCCGACTACCGCCTGATCCAGGACATCCCGCAGAGCGAGGTCGACGCCGTCGCCGCCCGCTTCAAGCTCGATCCAGCCCGCAAGCGAATCGTCTTCTGCGCCCGCCTGGCCGAGGTCAAAAGACCCGACCTGGCCGTCGACGCCTTCGCCGCCATCGCCCACCAGCGGCCCGACTGGGACCTGCTGATGATCGGCGACGGCGTGCTCCGAGACTTTCTTCGCCTCCGCGTCGCCTCCGACCTGCGCCACCGCGTGCTCTGGGCAGGATTCATCCCCGACCAGCGCGTAGTCAGTTGCCTCTACCGTGCCTGTCACGTGATGGTCCTGCCCAGCGATTATGAGCCATGGGCTCTGGTGGTCAACGAGGCCGTCGCCGCCGGTCTGGCCATGGTCACCAGCCGCGTCGTCGGCGCCGCCGAGGAACTCGTCCAGGACGGCGTCAACGGCCGACGCTTCGAGCGGGGCCGCCGCCCCGACCTGCGCATGGCTCTGCTTGAAGCCACAGACCCCCGCCGCATCGCCGACCTCCGGGCCGGCAGCGCCGTGGTGCTCGCCCGCTGGCGGGCCCAGGCCGATCCCGTCACCGGCCTCCGCAGCGCCCTGGCCTGCGCCGCCGCCGGTCTCCGCTCACCCCAAGGAGCGACGCCATGAGCCTTGCCATCCTCGTCGGCGTGCTGTTCGGGCTGGCCACCGTCGCCGCCGTGCTCGCCCGCTTCGTCGCCCGCAAGCTGGATCTCTTCAGCTACCAGAGCACCTTTCTGGCGGGCATGATCTTCTTCTACTACGGGCCGATGGTGCTCATCCCCCTCACCCCCGAGTTTCGGTCGGTCTACCAGTCCGACGGCTCCGGCTGGACCACCCTGGCCATCGCCGTCGTGATCTTCATCTCCGTCTACCTGTTCTTCGGACGCCTTGGTTCCAGCGCCGCCTGGTTCGGCCGCCTGCTGCCCAAACTCGACGGACCGGTCAACCAGCCCGCCCTGCTCACCGTCATCGCCACCACCGCCGCCTCCGGCCTGTTCTTCTTCGGTGTCAGCTTCACCCCCGGCGCCGTCGGCCTGCTTGACGTCTTCCTGCTCACCCTCATCCCCAACTTCATGTCCTTCGCCTTGGGGCTGGCCGTCGTCCTGCTCGTCCGCCAGCCCCGCAACCCCGCCTGGTGGGCCCTGGCCGGAGCACTCTTCGTCGTCGGCGCCGTCGTCTCCATGTCCATCAGCACCGACCGCCGATTTCTCATGGGCGTGCTGCTGGTCATCCCCTGGGCGCTCTACTACGCCTGGCTCCGCTACCGCCCCGCCGGCCCCACCCTGATCGTCGGCGGCCTGGGCGTCTTCGCCACCATGACCGTCGTCCTCGCCTACACCAACCTCCGCCACAACATCGAGTTCCAGGGCGACGTCGTCGGCAACCGCCTCGCCCAGGTGCAGCAGATGATCTCCCGCAGCCCCTTCACGCAGGAGAACTTCACCGCCGTGTTCGCCCAGGACACGCCGCTGATGACCCTCTACTACATCGAAAATGTCCCCGACGCCGTCGCCTATCAGCCCCTCCACGGCCTGATCTTCTTCTTCACCAACCCCATCCCCCGCGTCCTCTGGCCCGACAAACCCCTGGCCATGGGCATCCAGATGATGCAGGAGGTCAACGCGCCCTCCAACCTCGGCACAGGCATCATCGGTCACGGCTGGGTCGAGGCCGGATGGCTCGGCGTCCTCTACTACGCCGCCTTCTTCGGCTTCCTCATGTGCGCCATCGACCGCACCATCCGCGAACGCGCCGGCAACCCCTACTTCATCATCCTCATGGGCTGCTCCATGGCCAATATCCTCGCCCTCCCGCGCGGGGAAACTGCCCTCTTCCTCGTGCTCAATCTCTACGGCCTGGTCGCCGTCGCCGGCGTCACCTGGCTCACCTTCAAGCTCTTTGCGCCACTCCTCCGCTCCGCCGGCGAGTTCAACTTCGGCCCGCCGCCCGAGACCGACCCCGCCGATGAGCCCGACCGTCCCGACGAGGATGACGCCGACGACGTCTCCCGTCTTCAGACCGACCCCGCGCCGCTCCAAGACCAGACCTCCGGTCGCCTCGGCTGATGCTGGCCCCGACTCCGGCCGCGCCTTCGGACAACTCCACCCCATTCACGCTCGCGCACGGCATACCGGGCGAGGCGCTCGCCTTCGCCCGCATCTGCATCATCGGCGCTTTCGCCAAGCCCGACTCACCCGCACTGCCCCAGGCCCGAACGCGCCGCTCCCCACGACACTCACGCTGCCAACGATGACGGCACCGTGCCCTGGTTCTCCGCCATCCTGAGGTTCCTCGCCGGCGCCTTCGCGCTCGCCTCGCTGGCCGTGCTGGCCCTCTGGACCCTCTCCCGCCTGATCACCGACCGCTTCGCCTACTCCCAATACCTCTTCTGGGTGCCCTCCCACTTCTTCTTGTTGCTCGCCGCCGGCCTGCTGCTGCTGGCCCTGCCCCTGCGGCTGAAGAACTGGAACAGCCCCAACCTGGCCCTGCGGGGCCGCACGCCGGTGTGGGCGGCGCGGCTGCTCCTGCTCACCGTCATCGCCAACGCCCTGGCCGCCCTGGCCTACGCCGGGCTTGAAGTCCGCCTGCTCAACGCGGTCTGGCCCACCGCCGCCCAGCCGCAGCGGTCGGTCCGGCTGGTGGGCTGGAACCTCACCACCATCGACGCCTGGGAGTACGGCCGCTCCTTTGCCACCCTCACGCCTTCAGGCACCGGCGCCGAAGCCCGGCCCGACGCCCTCTTCCTCACCACCACCCAGCGTCGCGCCCCGCTGCAGGCCGCCGTCGCCGGCCTCGGGCCCGACTACTCCATCTCCGCCGTCGGCCCGTTCACCGTCGTCAGCCGCCTGCCCCTGCTCGCACCCCAGGGCAGCATCGCCCTCCCGGTGGACTTCTCCGACGGCGCCACCCGCGGGCTTGACCCCACCATCTCTCAGGCCGATCGCCTGCAACTGGAGAACTTCTACAACCGCTGGGCCGACCGCCTGGGCTTCTCACGCCGCGAGTTCCACCCCCTCGCCAACGCCAGCGTCTCCTGGGTCACGCTCGACACCACCGCCCAGCTCGGCCGCCCCGTCGTCGTCTGGATGCTCGACCTCCCCTCCGACCCCTTCCGCTTCCGCTGGCGTTCCGCCGTCGCCGTCGCCGTGCAGCTGCGCCGTCTGGCCGCCTCCGGCGGGGCCCCGCCCGCGCCCGATCTGGTCATCGGCGATTTCAACACCCCCCGCGGCTCGGCCTCGATTGACCACATCCTCACCGCCGCCCGCGCCCTGCCCGCCGGCCCCCAGCCAGCCGGCCGCCCCGCTCCGGGCGAACTCACCCACGCCTTCAACCACGCCGGCTGGGGCCTGCCCGCCACCTGGCCCCGCGCCACCCCCCTGCTGCACATCGATCACTGCTACCTCGCCCCCTGGCTCCGCGCCAGCCAATACCACATCCTCCGCCCGCTGATCAGCGACCACAACGCGCAGTACGTCGAGATCACCCCGCGCTAAAGGCCCGGCCGTTCATGCTCGCCGAGTGCCGTGGGCCCAACCACCCACCACGCCCCGCCGTCCGTATCCTTCTCCCGAACCAAGGAGTCGGCGTGAGCCAACGCAAGTCCGATCCATCCCGCATCCTCCGCTTCACCAACCTCAAGTTGGCCTCTTGGAAGAACTTCAAGGCCGCTGATGTGCGCCTGGGCGAACGAACGTTCATCATCGGTCCGAACGCGTCGGGCAAGAGCAACCTCCTCGAAGTCTTCCGCTTCCTGCACGATCTTGCCGCCGACGGCGGCGGACTGGCCAAGGCCGTAGCCCTTCGCGAAGGTATGAGCAAGGTCCGCTCCCTCCACGCCACCTCGAACTCGGCAGTCAACATCACCGTTGAGATGCTCTCCGCTTGCGGAGAGAAGTGGACATACGCACTCACGTTCGACACCCTTTCGGCCAAGAGTGAGCAGGTGCTGGTCTCGTCAGAGACTGTCCTCAAGGATGGGCAGGTGGTCCTCCAACGCCCCGACCAGCACGATCGGATCGACTCCGACCGCCTCCGCCAGACTGCGATCGAGCAGGTGTCATCCAACAAGCTCTTCCGCCACCTCGCCGATTTCTTCCGCTCCATCCGCTTCATGAACGCGGTGCCACAGCTCATCCGAGAAGGACAGATCAGCCCCGGCGGTTACCCGGGCGCCGACCCGCTGGGCCGAGATCTGCTCCAGCACATTCGCGCAGCGCCGAAGGGCGAACGTACCCGACGGCTCAAGGCCATAGCTCGCGTTCTCACGCGTGTCGTCCCCGACTTCCGCGATCTTCGCCTGGAACAAGACGAGCAAGGCAAGCCCCATCTTGTCGTTGGCTTTGCTCACTGGAGAAGCCAGGCCGCACGCCAGCGCGAGTCGCAGTTCTCCGACGGCACCCTGCGACTGATCGCCATGCTGTGGTCGCTCCAGGAAGCCGCAGGCCCACTGCTGCTTGAAGAGCCTGAGTGGTCCCTCCACACCGAGATCGTCCAGCGGCTCGCCGCCTTCATTGCCTCCATGCAGGCTCTCAGCGGCGGCCGGCAGGTGCTCATCTCCACCCACAGCGACCGCATGCTCGCCGACCCCGGGATCGCGGCTGACGAACTGCTGCTGATCACGCCCGCGCCCAAGGGTGGCTCCATGATCACACCCGCCGCCCGACAGGCCATCATCGCAAAGGCCATGCAGCAAGGCCTCTCGGCCGCCGAGACCGCCCTCCCCATGACCCGGATGCACACGATGCCGTTGTTCGGGAGACCCGCTTGATCCGTCCGGTGGCCATGGTCTTTGCCGAAGGATTCCTCGATCGCCTGGCCGCCGAACGCCTTGTCCTCGCCGTTGGAAGCACAGTCGAAGGGACCTCTTCCGACGCCGGTGGCAGGGACGCATTCTGGCGGACCATCCCCAGGTACAACGCCGCGGCACCTCATCTCGGTCTCATCCTGGCTCTGGCCGACCACGACAGCCGCGAGTGCGTCGGCCCTCGCCTCAAGGCAACGCTCCCGCACCACCACGCGAACCTCATCCTTCGCCTGAGTGTCCCCATGCTTGAAGCCTGGCTGCTGGCGGACCGCACCGCTCTCGCCGGCTTCCTTCACGTGCCTGTGGCCGCACTCCCCGACGATCCTGACGCCGTCGAGCACCCCAAGCGCGAAGTGGTCAACATCGCCCGCCGATCCACCCGCCGCCAGATCCGCGAAGGCATGGCCCCCGCTCCGGGCCGAGGCGGCCTCTGCGGTCCGCTCTACACACCGACCGTCGAGGCCTTCATCGCTTCTGCGTGGGACCCCCTTCGTGCCGCCAAGCGCAGCCCCAGCCTGCACCGTGCCCTGCGGGCCCTCCGGACCGCTACCCGATCCGCGACCTGATCCCCCCCGCCCCCGCCTCACTTCGCCCGCCGCTTGGCCTTCTCCTGCTCCGCCTTCATCCGCTCCACTTCCTTCATCCGCTGCTCCATCATCGTCTGCATCCGCGCGAAGAAGCCCGGCTTGCCCGCCTTGGCCTGCTCCGCCGCCGCCCGCCGCTGCGCCGGCGTCATCAGCTTCTCCGCCTCCTCGCGCTCCTTCTCCTGCCGGTCGAAGGTCGCGGTGATCTGCTTGCTCTCAAAGATCGCCAGCAGCGAGTTGGTCATGAAGTACAGGCTCAACGCCGCCGGAGCGTTGTACATGAACAGCGGGAACATGAAGATCATCATGAACTTGGTGATCTTCATCTGCATCTCCATCTCCGGAGACATCGGCCCCGCCGTCGGCGGCGTCATCGTCTTCTGCTGGTAGTAGAACACCACGCCCATCAAGAGCGGGATCAGGTTGATCCCCTCGATCGGCCCCATCAGGCTCGACAGCAGCGGCACATGGAAGCTGATCCCCAGCGGGATCAGCATGTCCGGCTCGGCCAGGTCCGCCAGGAACGTCGGGTGCCCCACCATCTGGAACAGCCCGTAGAACGCGCCCTCGTGCCGCAGTTCAAACGCAAAGAAGATCATCGCGTACAGCGCGATCCAGATCGGCATCTGCAGCAGCAGCGGCAGGCACCCCAGCGCCCCGCCGTAGTTGATCTTCTCCTCGGCCATCAGCCTGGCCACTTCCTCGCGGAAGCGCTTGGGGTCGTTGCCGTACTTCTCCTTGAGCGCCGCCTGCTTGGGCGCCACCTTCTGCATCTGCTTGCCGAACCGCTTGAGGTTGATCTGGCTCCACTTCTGCACCGGGTGCAGGATCAGCCGCACCGTGAACACCAGCAGAATGATCGCCATCGCCCAGTCGAACACCAGATAGTCGTGCACCACCCCCAGGTACCACCGCAGCAGATACGCCACCGACTGGAACGTGCAGAACGCGCACGGACCGCCGAAGGTGTAGATCACCAGCCCATCAAGCCCCACCGCCCGCGTCTGCTCGCCCGCCCGCAGCGGCCTGGGCGAGATCGGCCCCGCGTACACCCCCACGCTGGTGTCCATCGTCGCCCCCGCCGCCACCTGCACCGGCTGACCCTCCAGCCGCAGGTTCATCACCGCCGTCTTGGCCAGGTCCGAGGTCGTGCCCGCCCCGCCCGAGAGCACCACCCGGTCGATCTGCCGCACCCACCGCCAGGACTTGTCGTCCTTCCCGTCCGCCCGCTTGGGCTGCAGACCCGGCATCGCGTGCATCGCCACCGCGAAGTACCGGTTGGTCACCGCCGCCCACGACAGCGACAACTGGTCCGTCGTCGTCGCCGGCTGGGGCCACAGCACCACTTCGTTCCACTGCCCCGTCCCCGGGTTGAACTCCCCCAGCACATTCGCGTGAGACTTCATCGCCGTGCCGTTGCTCGGCGAGATCACCACCTGCCCGTCCGGGTTGATCGTCGGCGACGGCAGATACCCCAGCCGCACCCGACGCACATCCCCGCCGTACCGGATCACCCCGATCGGCAGATCCGCCGGACCCGCCTGGTGCCACACCACCGTCAGCGCCCGGTCCGTCAGGTTCACCAGCCGCTGCTGCAGCTCCAGATCAAAGCTCTCCGTCGCCAGCTTCCACACCCGCTCCACCCGCGCCACCGGCTTGCCCGCACCGTCGATGATCTCCGCCACAAACGCCCCCGGCGCCGCCTCATTCCAGATCGGATCCAACTGGCTCCCGCCCAGTGGCACATACTGCCCGTCGATGCTCACCCCGTACATCGCCATCGGCACCATCACCCGCTCGATCTCCGTCGCGTTCCCCGCGCTGTCCACCGCCGGAATCTTCACCCGCTCCTTTCGCTGCAGCACCTCGCCCTGCTTGCCCTTGCCGATCTTGTCGTACTGGCGGGCCAGCCGAAGTTCGTCGATCCCCGCCCCCACGTGCGAGAACGCCACCCGCATGAAGTACGGCGTCTCCGGCTTGCCGTCCGCCCCGTGCGCCACGCTCCCCAGTGCCGACCACTGCCCGATCGCCGAGGCCACATCCGTCCAGCGCCTGGCCGTCAGACCCGTCAGCGTCCCGCCCGCAGCCGCCGGGGCATTCGCCGGTGCCGCCGCCGTGGGGCTGGCTGCCGGTGTCGTCGCCGGGGGGGTTGCTGCCGCCGTCGCTGCAGGCGTCGCCGCCGCACCCGCCACCGCTGCGCCCGGCGCCGCCGTTTCGGCCTTGCCCGCCTCCGCAGCCGCGCCCGCACCAACCGCCGGCGTTGCCGCCGCCGGCGCGCTGGCCGCCTCACCCGCCGCCCCTGTGCCGCCCGGCTTCCCGCCCGACCCCGGTCGCAGCACCGCCAGCGCCGTCACGCCCAACGCCACCACCAGCACCACCAGCGGCACCAAAACCCGCACCGCCGAACGCTTTGCATCAGCCATGAATATTCCAATCCTGACGGAAAAACCCCGCCGCCACCGCACACCCGCCCCCCGTCCACGCCCGCCCCGCCGGCTTCGGAACCGCCCGAAACCGCGGCCCCAAAGATAGCCAACGCCCCCCGCCCAACCCGCACCTGTCTCCAGCCCGCCCCCCCTCCCGGTCAACATCGCCCCTTGCCCCGGTTCACCCGCCGTCTGACCCGCACCCCGCACGCACCTTCCCGATCACCGGCTGAAACCGGCCCGCCCCAGCATCGAATACCGCTGGCCGTCCCATCCCGCACGCCCCCAGCCCACCATCGCCACCATGAACGCCACCATCGCCACCCGTCGCCTCGTCCTCCTCGCCGGCCTTGTTCTCTCCGGCCTGGGCCTTGCCGGCTGCGAAACCACCTACTCCGCCGACATCCGCAACCAGACCCCCCAGCCCCTGTTCGCCGAGATCATCTCCTTCGACCAGTGGGGCAACGCCTACCCCATGGCCTCCACCCGCCTGGGCCCCGGCGACCGCGCCGGCCTCGGCCCCGTCCGCATCAAGAAGGAACGGCTGGTGACCCTCCAGTTGGACACCGTGCCCAACCCCCAACGCCCCGCCCGCGTGGACATGCGCCCCGGCGTGACCACCGTGGAGGTCACCCAGCAGGGCGCCCAGACCAGCGGCCCGCTCCAGGTGCGCGAGTTGCAGTAAACGTCCCCCCGCGGCCCCCGTCGATGACCCGAAACGCACGAACACGCCGCCAGCGGACCAAGCCGGCAACAAAGCCACGCACCTGTCGCACGCGTACGTCCCCCTACGACGTCGCACAGCAGTTGCGCACTCCGCGCGAGATGGTCGCGTACCTCGAAGTCTGGCTGAACGAGCACCCGACCGATACCCGAGGGCTCAACCGTGCCCTACGCACCATCGCACGTGCCGCCCAAGTACATCTCCGCGCTCGCATCCCCCACACCCGCCTGCTCGCCCGACACTGATGCCGTCACCACACCAGTGCCTGGTTTCTTCATTTTGCCATTTTGCAATTTTGCCATTTGGCCATTTGGCAGTTTGGCAATTTGGCCATCTCCCCCCTCACCCCGCCTGCATCGCCGAGTACGCCAAAAACCCGGCGTACGACCCCAGCAGCAGCCCGCCCTCCAACCGAGACACCGTGTTGCGGAACGTCCGGCTGACCACCACCAGCGCCAGCGACAAGCCGCCCATGTACAGCATGGGCACCACCAGCGGGCCCTCCACGCTCACCGGCGCCCACAGCCCGGCAATGCCGAAGATGCACCCCGCGTTGAACAGGCACGAGCCGATCGCGTTCCCCATCGCCAGATCGGTCTGGCCCTTCCGCACCGCCAGCACGCTGGTCACCATCTCCGGCAGCGTCGTCCCGATCGACACGATCGTCACACCCACGATCGCCGCCGGCACACCCAGCCCGATGGCGATCCCCGACGCCCCGTCTGATGCGAACGACCCGCCCAGCGACAGCAGCCCCAGCCCCACCACAAAGCAGACGGCGATCAGCCCCCACCCCATCCCCGGGTTCAGCCGCGCCGGGTCCGGGCCCAGCGTGTCCGCCGCAGCCGGCGTCGGCGCCGCACGCGACGCCCGGATCGCCGAGGCGATCGTCCAGCCGCTGTAGATCACAAACACCCCCAGCATCGTTCCCGCCGCCCACGGCGGCAGCCCCAACGCCGCCCCCAGCACCGCCAGGAACACCAGCACCGCCGCATTCAGCCAGATCTCCACCCGGATCAGCCGCTCCTGCACCGCCAGCGGGCTGATCAGTGCCGCCACACCAATCACCAAAGCCATGTTGCAGATGTTCGCCCCCACCACGTTGCCCAGCGCCAGATCCCCCCGGCCCTTGCTCGCCGAGATCAGGTTCAGCGCCAGTTCCGGGGCCGACGTCCCCCATGCCACCAGCGTCAGCCCCACCAAGAGCGGCGACACCCCCAGCCTTTGCGCCGCATCCACCGCCGCCGCCACCAGCAACCGCCCGCCCACCAGCAACAACACCAACCCGCCGGCAAACCATAACCAGTTGTTCAGCATACAGCCTCCCGGTCGCCCCGCCCCCATCACCCCCACCGCCCCAACCGCCCCCCCGCACGCACCATCCTTGCACCGCCCCATGCTCCGCCTCTGCCCAGCCCGCCTTCAATCCCCCGCCACCCATGTCCCCCGGGCCCATCCTCCCACCCAGGCGCACCTCCTCATTATGTGTTCCGCCTCCCCACCACCCCCGCTCCCCTCATCAACCGCGCCCCGCGCCCTCACCATCCACCCCCCCGCACCCGCTTGGTCACCCTTCCTCTCCTTCCTCACCTCGCCCACCGCCCCTGGCCCGCTCCCCACCCCGCTGGCCACCCTCATCCCCCGCTTCCGCCAGCAACTCGGCCTCCCGACTGATCGCCCCGTCATCGCCTCCGGCCACCAGGTCGGCCTCTGGCACGGCGGCATCGTCGCCAAATACCTCGCCGCCCACGCCGCCGCCCGCGCCACCGGCGCCGCCGTGCTCTGGGTGGTGGTCGATCACGATCCCGAGGACTTCGTCCACCTCCGCGTCCCCATCCGCACCGCCTCCGGCGTGCTCTCAGCCGCCACCATCCCCATCGCGCCACCGCCGGTCGCCGCCTCCGTCCGCGCCGGCCTGCCCCCCTGCCTCATCCCCGCCTTCGCCCCGACCGATCTCACCTCGGCCCCGCTGCCCGCCGGCGCCACCCTCGCCCTGCCCCACCTCGCCGGCCACCTCGGCGCCGTCTCCGCCGCCCTGCGGGCCGCCCAGCAGTCCATGGCCGCGCAGGGCCGCACCGGCGTCGCCGCCGAGCAATTCACCCTCGCCGGCCTGGCCCTGCTGCACGATCTCGCCGGCATCGCCGAACGCGACCTGGCCCCCCTCACCATCGCCTACACCTCCAAACTCGGCCAGACCGACGCCTTCGTCATGCTCGTCAACCACCTCGGCCGCACCGCCGCCCAGGCCATCCCGCAGTACAACTCCGCCATCGCCGCCCACCCCGCCGCCGGCCGCCCCCTGCTGGCCGACGCCAAGGCCCACCGCTACGAACTGCCCCTCTGGAGCATCGACCCCGTCTCCGGCCTTCGCAAGCGCCTCTTCGCCACTGGCCCGGGGGGTGCAGGCAGCAGTGACACCGCCGTGAGCGCTGGCCTCCCCCAGCAGATGGCCCCCCGCGCTCTGCTGCTCACCACCCTCATCCGCCTGCTCGGCTGCGAACTGTTCATCCACGGCACCGGCGGCGGCTCCACACTCGCCTCCGCCCAGCACCCCGCCGGCCTCCCCGGCTACGACGCCGCCGCCGAACTCTGGGCCCGCCGCTGGCTGGGCGAGGCCCTCGCCCCCACCGCCGTGGTCACCGCCGATCTGCACCTGCCCCTGGCCGGCACGCTCACCGCCGACCTGCCGGCAAGCCTCGCCGCCGACCTGTCGCCTCGCGCCGTCGCCCACGCCCGCTGGGTCGCCCGCTCCGCCCGCTTTGATCCCCTCGCCGTGAGCGACCGCGCCGCCGCCGCCGCCAAGGCCGCCATCCTCGCCGAAATCCGCGCCGCCTCCACCCGCACCGAGCGCAAGGCCGCCTTCCTCCGTTTGCACGACCACCTGACCACCTACCGCGCCCGCCACGCCGACCTCTTCTCCCGCTTGGACACCCACGCCACCACCCTCGCCCACGCCGCCGCCGCCGCCGCCATCACCACCGACCGCACCTGGCCCTTCCCCCTCCACACCCCCGACGCCCTCGCCGCCCTCTGGTCCTCCCTCCGCTCATCCTTCAACTAACCCCCACACCGGACTCTCCAACGAACTCTCATCCCCTCATACATCCGGCCTCTCGAATCTCAAATCTCAAATCTCAAATCTGACCTCCTGCATCTTCCTCCTCTCCCTGCCTTTCCTTCGCTCCCTTCGCTCCTTGTATGTTTCTGGGAGCAGCTCCGCTCGCCGGCCCATCGCCCCGCT
>JAJTDF010000008.1 GCA_021294835.1 Planctomycetaceae bacterium | reverse complement strand
CCGGACAGGATCCGGCTCGGCGGTTATGGGTGTACGTTGTGGAAGTCGTCAGATGTTGTCTGCGATTCCTCAGGCAAGATCACTTGGCGATGCTGCGACGGCGGCAGACGCTCGCCGCGCCCAGGCCGAGCAGGGTGCCAAGGCCGGCCATGCTGCTCGGGGGCAGCGGGATGATGGAGGTCTGGGTCTGGATCACGACCATGTAGTCCTGGCCGCGGGTGTCCCAGGTCTGGGTCGTTGCGCTGGTCCACAGGTTGAGCACTCGGACGCCGTAATCGGTGCTGGAATTGGCGTTGAGTCGCGCGAGGTTGAGGAACGAGAGGGTCTCGACCCAGCGGTCGATGGGCAGGCTGAGTTGACCGGCGGAGCCCACGGACAGATTGGGCGTGCCGTTGGCGTTTGCCTCGCCGATGAGCATGTTGCGGACGAGGTTGTAGTTGGTCGCGTTGAAGCCGCCGCCGGTCAGGGCGGTCTGGTCGGCGGCGGACAGGGCAGAGAACTGGGGCAACTGGAGCTCGCCCTCCATCAGCCAGAAAGCCATCTGCAGGCTGTTGGCGTCGTTGGCGCGGCCGGAGCCGTTGAAGTCGTAGCCGGTGAGGGTGGCGTCCCAGAACTGGCGGAAGAGGTAGGCGGACCGGTAACTGAGCTGGTCGACGTGCGAGGAGTTCAGGGGATTGAACACGGTGCCGGATGTGGGGGTGGGGTTGTTGGCTCCGCCGAAGGCAGCGGAGTCCGACAGGCGGTAGGAGTAGTGTACGTTGGGGCTGGCGAAGTCGATGCGCTCAACGCAGAAGGACAGGAAGAGGCTGGAGTTGGCCGCGGTGATCTGGCTGGCACCGGTGCCGCCGATGAGGTCGGACGTGTTGAAGGTCGGAGCGGCAGGCACCGAAGCCTGGGGGCGAAGGGGCTGACCGGTGCCGTCAAACCGGATTCGACCGGCAATCTCGCCGGCGATCGTGCCGGCGGGCTCAAAGTTGACGCGGACCACGTCACTGGCCGGGATGGGGTGGGCGTGGGCGGCACCGGCGAACGCGATCAGCGTCGAGGCTACCAGAAGAGCGGACGTTTTCATTGGAAATCTCTCTCTCTCAAAGGTCACTTGGCGGGATGAAGGAGCGGCGGTTCTCGGTCGCTGCGCCTTGCCCTGAACACGACAAGACGCACCAGGCCGGTTGGCATGTGGTGCGTCCGGCCACGAAGGCCTGCGTGTCCGGTGCCCCGGGCTCAAGGAGGAGGGAAAGGGAGGAAAGTCAGAAGGCCTGTGTGTCGGGAAAGGGAGGAAAGTCAGAAGGCCTGTGTGTCCGGTGCCCCGGGCTCAAGGCGGAGGGAAAGGGAGGAAAGTCAGAAGGCCTGTGTGTCTGGTGTCCCAGGCTCAAGGCAGGAATCAGGACTGATGCGTGAAGACCGTCTCACACATCTTGATCAATCCGCGGCCGCCGCCTGTTCAGCAGCAGCCGCAGGGGCAGGGTGTTCGTTACACCCCAGCACGTTCGTTGCGCCGGCGACGGACCGAACCCAGTACGGCAAGTCCCCCGAGGGTGCCGATCCCAGCCCAGGCTGCCGGCGGAAGCGGGATGAGGACCAGAACCGACTGGGCGTTGTTGTTGTTGAGCGTCGCGTTGACGACGCGGACGCTGTAGTCCTCGGTGTTGGAGAACGCCAGCGAGTTCCAGGTGGTGTACAGGCCCTGCTCAGCCGCCGAGAGGGTGCCGACCAGGGCGTTGTTGTCCGACCGGCGGAATTCGCCGTTCGTCGAGTTGTACGTGACTTCTCCCTCAATGGTCCAGAAAAGAGCCTGCAACGCATTGGCCGAGTTGGCACGGGTGCCGCCGGTGTAGTCGTAACTGGACAGGGAGCCGGTGGCAAACAGGCGGTACAAGTAGGCGGACTGCTGGGCGAGCAGGTCCGGGCTGCCGCCGCCAACACCGCCGCCGATCGAGGAGCTTCCCAGGGAGTAGTCGAAGGCGTTGCTGAAGTCCAGGAACTCGCCGAGCTCAATACAGAAGGTCATGAACTCCGAGCCCCCGCTGCCACCAGGAGCGCTGCCTGCCAGGGGTGCGGTGAACTGCGGCGTCACGCCTGCGATCCGAGCGCGGAACTCTCCTCCACTGTTGCCGCCAGGACCATCCGCGAACCGGATCGTCTGGCCGATTGCAGTTGATGTGAGAGTAGTAGCCAAAAAAATCACCAAAGAAAATGACAACTTCATTGAAGTAGCTCCCAAAGTGTAGAGGCAATAGAAATCTAAGTCCGCTAGACGCAGACCAGACGACCGACAGCCGCCAACACGGCGACAGTCGCAACAGACAGACAGACCGACCGTGGGAAGGGTCGGGAAGTCTTGCTTTTTACGGGCACCCTGCCCGTCCTGGGCCGCAGTTCGGCGTCAGCCATGACTCCGGGGAACTGCGTGTTCATCCACGGCTGATAACTCAAGGAGGTATCAAATCCGCTTCAGGACAGCACGATCATAACAGGTTTACCAAACATCGCAAGCGGAAAAGACATTTTTTTGATCACAATTGTTCCATCGCGTCACCTTATGGACCCTGTCGGCGAACGGTTTGATTCCTCGCCGACCGCAGTCGGCATGCCGGACTGGTCAAGTCTCCCGCAGAGGATTCCCGTTTGGTTCGGGAAGCCGGGATCGACGGCGCTGTCCATCCTGCGGTGCCGGACGGCACTTAGGCTTGCGGATGACCCGTTCGGTGGTGACATTCGGCTCGTTTGATGGAGTGCACGTGGGCCATGCCGCGCTGGTGCGGGCCGCCGCGGTTCGCGCCCGCGATCTGGGCCTGTCGCGGGTGGTGGCGGTGTGCTTCCAGCCGCACCCTCGCTCGGTCCTGCGTCCCGAGGCTGTTCCATCAGTCCTGTCCACCCGGCAACAACGGCGGCACTGGCTCGCTCAGGCCGGGGCCTCCGAGGTCGCGTTCCTCCGGCCCACGCCGGAACTGCTCGCTGCCGGGCCTGAGGAGTTCATGGCGTGGATGCAGGCCGAACTGTGCCCGGCGGTGGTGGTGGAGGGGCAGAGTTTTCGCTTTGGCCGGGGACGTGCCGGCGACATGCGGCTGCTCCGCGAGGCCGGTGCTCGAGCCGGGTTTGAAGTGATGGAGGTGCCGCCTGTTGAGGTGACGCTCGACGATCACAGCGTGGTGGTCGCCAGCAGCAGCATCTGCCGCTGGTTGCTTGCGAGCGGCAGGGTGGCCGACGCGGCCCGGGTGCTTGGCCGACCGTACGAAGTTGCCGGGGTCGTGGAGCGGGGCGACCGTCGCGGCCGCGAGATGGGCTTCCCGACCGCCAACATCCACTGGCACACCACGCTTCCGGCGGCCGGCGTCTATGCCGCGTGTGCTGTGCTGCCCGATGGCTCGCGCTGGCCGGCGGCGGTGAATGTCGGCGAGCGGCCGACTTTCGCCGGACGCACGTACACCTGCGAGGCCCACCTGCTCGGCGTACCGGCGGAAGCGGGGGGTGCCATCGCCGGTCTGCCCGAGTACGGCTGGCCTGTCCGTCTGCAGATGATCCGCTGGATCCGCGATCAGATCCGCTTCCCCAACCTTGCCCAGTTGCTCGACCAGATCCGGCGAGATTGCCTGCGGGTGGGCGGAGCGGTTGGGACCGCAACAATGGCCCATGCCTGATCCCTCCGCATCTCCGCTCCCCGGCACGACTTCTGCCGCCCCCGCGGGCGCCCTCGCGTCCGCTCCGGGCGACTATGTCGGCACGCTGACGGTCGGCCAGGCCGGGCAGGCGTTGCGGGCGGCCCGCCGCGCCGTTGTGGTCACCCACGCCAAGCCCGATGGCGACGCGGTCGGCACGACTCTGGCGGCGGTCCGCTCGCTGCAGGCGATGGGCTGTCAGGCGGAGGCCTGGTTCGCCGGGCCTTTCCCGGCCTGGCTGGAGGACTTGGCCGTCGACACGCCGATCCGCAAGATCGGCGCCGCCCCCGCCACCGGCGAGGCGGCCGATGCCGATCTGGCGTTGGTGGTGGACACCGGCAGTTGGAGCCAGTTGGATCTTCTCAAGGAGTGGGTCACCGCTCGCGGTCCGGAGCGGACGCTGATCATCGACCATCATCGGCACGGCAACCCGGAGATGGCCTCACGCCGTCTGATCGACAATCAGGCGGCCTCGGCGACACAGGTGCTCGCCGGTGCCGTGTGCCAGGCGATGGGGCGGGCGGCGGAGTCGCTGCCCTTGGCCATCGCCGAACCGCTGTACCTTGGGCTGGCGACCGATACCGGCTGGTTCAAGTTCTCCTCGGTCTCCGCCGAGGTGTTCGATCTGGCGGCCGGTCTGTTGCGGGCCGGCGTGCGGCCCGAGCGGCTGTATGAGATCATCGAGCAGCGGGACTCGGCCGCCCGTCCGGTGCTGCTAGGTCGGGCGCTGGCAGGCATGACCTACCACCGCGACGGAGCCATCGCCGCCATGGCCATCCGCAAGGCAGATTTCGGTGCCACCGGTGCCGAGCCGGAGGAGACCGGCGGGTTCTCCGAGCAGGCTCTCGCGGTTGCTGCCGTGAGAGTGGTTGCGATCTTCACGGAGGTCACGCCGCCCGACGCCGCCGAGCCGCTGACCAAGGTGAGCCTGCGCAGCAAGCCCGGCGCCAACGCGGTGGATGTGGCGGCGGTCGCGGCGTCCCTGGGCGGTGGGGGGCATGTGCGGGCGGCCGGGGTCAAACTGCGGCTGCGACTGGCAGAGGCCCAGCGGGCGGTGCTGGCGGCGATTGATCAGGCGATGGGCGGCATCGGGCAAACGGGTGCGGCTGGAGGTGCACGATGACTCCGCCGAACAACCGTTCGGGTCGTTTCCGATCCGGCGGACCCGG
The DNA here is from genome assembly GCA_021294835.1 of Planctomycetaceae bacterium. Classification (GTDB taxonomy): domain Bacteria; phylum Planctomycetota; class Phycisphaerae; order Phycisphaerales; family UBA1924; genus CAILKP01. Next base: position 57,738 of record JAJTDF010000008.1, on the reverse strand, counting down.
CGGACCCGGTCGGCCTGGTGGATCTGGTCGGCCCGGCAGCCCGGGTGGCCGGGGCGGGCGACCGGGCACCGGCGGGCACGACCGGCCCCCCGGCGCACCAGGACGCCCGCAGGTCCGGCGCGGCCCGGCTCCGCCCGATCCGTCGGCCGAATCCCCGGATGCCGACGCTGCTGCGATGCCCGGCCGGCCCGGGTCATCCGGGCGTGATGCCGGCAAGCCCGCGCTGCGGCTGATGGCCACCACGCTGTGGGACTACCCCAGCCAGCACTACGCGTTGCCGGGCTCGGCCATGCAGGGCGACCAGGCGTACGTCGGCGCTACGCCGAGCTGGGTCATCTGGCAGTGCCTGCAGCGGTACACCGAGCCGGGGGACCTGGTGGTGGATCCCATGTGCGGATCGGGGACCACGCTGGATGTCGCCCGCGACACCGGCCGGCGAGCCCTGGGCTACGACCTTCGGCCCACCCGGCCGGACATCTTCCGCAACGACGCCCGCCGCCTGCCGCTTGAGGACGCCAAGGCGGACTTCGTGTTCATCGATCCGCCCTATTCGACCCACGTGGACTATTCCGACGATCCGCGGTGCATCGGCAAACTCGACGCAGCGGGGGACGACGGCGGCGCGGCCTACTACGCCGCCATGACGCAGGTGATCGAACAGGCTCACCGCGTGCTCCGCCCCGGGCGGTGCATGGCGTTGTACGTCAGCGATTCATTCCGGCTGACGCAGCGGGCCAAGCGGCCGGTCTTCATGCCCATCGGCTTCGAACTGTTCGCGATCATGCGTCGCTGGTTCACGCCGCTGGACATCATCGCGGTGGTGCGTCACAACCAAAAGCTCGAGCGGGGCAACTGGCGGCGTGCGGCTGAGGAGGGCAACTTCTACCTTCGGGGGTTCAACTACCTGTTCCTGATGCAGAAGCCCGAGGGTGCTTCGCGGCACTAAGCGGATGGCAGGACAGGGCCGGCCCCGGAGCGGCGCACCACGGACAAGCAGGAAGACTGGAGCAGACGGCATGCCGGTATTGACGGCGACAAACATCAGGCACAGTTACGGACAGCGGATGATCCTCGATGGCATCTCCATGTCCATCGAGCCCGGACAGCGGGTGGGCATCGTCGGGCGCAACGGCTGCGGCAAGAGCACGCTGCTGCGGATTCTCGACGGTGAGGTCAAGCCGGACTTCGGCGAGGTGGCCCTGACCAAGGGCGCCCGCGCCGGCCACATGCTTCAGGATCCGGTGTTCGAAGAGGGCGCCACGCTGCACTCGGCCGCCGAGGAGGCGTTCAAAGATCTGCACCGGCTGCACAAAGAACTCGACGCGGTGTACGCCCGCATGGCCGACGCCCAGGGCGACGCGCTGGACAAACTGCTGCGTCAGCAGGAGCGGCTCGAGACCCAGATCGATGCCGCTGGCGGCTACGCCGTTGAGCACCGCATCGCCGAGGTGCTCCACGGCCTGGGCTTCACCGATGCCCAGTTCACCGTCCCTGTTGCGGGGCTCTCCGGCGGCCAGAAGAGCCGCCTGGCCCTTGCCCAGTGTCTGCTTGAGTCCCCCGATGTGCTGCTGCTTGACGAGCCCACCAACCACCTGGATATCGACGGGCGGCTGTGGCTGGAGCGGTTCCTGATCGACGAGTTCAAGGGCGCCGTGGTGCTGATCAGCCACGACCGTTACCTCCTGGACAACGTGGTCACGCGGATCGTCGAGGTGGAGAACGGCCGTCTGATCGACTATCCGGGCAACTACGAGGCCTTCCGTGAGATCCGTGCCCAGCGTCGACTCTCCATGCTGCGGGCGTATGAAAACCAGCAGACGCAGTTCAAGAAGGAGGAGGCGTTCATCCGGCGGTACAAGGCCGGTCAGCGCGCCAAGCAGGCTCGTGGCCGCGCCACCAAGCTCGAACGCTCCAAGGAGGCCAGCCAGCTCGAGCGGCCGATGGAGGTTGAGAGCTTCCGTCTGAACCTCCCCAAGGCCGAACGCACCGGCGACATCGTCGTGTCGGCCCGGGGCATCTCCAAACGCTACCCGGCCGACGACGGCACCGAGAAAGTGCTCTTCGACGGGCTGGATCTGCTGGTCGGTCGGGGGGAGCGGTGGGGGATCATCGGCCCCAACGGCGCCGGCAAGAGCACGCTGGTGCGGGTGCTGCTCAAGGAACAGGACCCCGACGCGGGCAAGGTCACCCTCGGCTCCAACGTGAAGGTCGGCTACTACCGCCAGGGGCACGAGGGGCTCGATCCGGAGCGTCGCGTCTACCAGCACCTGCAGGACGTGATCATGAAGGAGTGCCCGGGGACCAGCTTCAGCGAGCAGCAGGCCCGCGATCTGGCCGGGGCCTTCCTGTTCAGCGGGGCCGAGCAGGACAAGGCCCTGGGCGTGCTCTCCGGCGGCGAACGGGCCCGCGTGCTGCTGGCAGCGCTGCTGGCCAGCGCCAAGAACGTGCTGGTGATGGACGAGCCGACCAACCACCTGGACATCCCATCCGCCGAGCGGCTCGAAGACGCCCTGGACCCGGGCGATGAGGAGGAGCCTGGCAACTTTCAGGGCACGCTGGTGCTCATCAGCCACGACCGCGCGCTTATTGACGCCTGCTGCGATCACCTGCTGATTCTCGACGGCAAGGGCAACGCCGAGGCGTTCGTGGGCAGCTACACCGAGTGGCACGAACGCGAGATCGCCCGCAAGCGCGAGGCCGACGCTCAGGCCGCCGCCGAGAAGGCCCGACGCGAGTCGGCCGAGAAGAGCCGGCGCGCCGCCGAAGAGGCCCGCAAGCCCGCCGCCAAGCCAGCGCCCAAGTCCAACAACCCGCTCGCCAGGGTCGCCACCGACAAGCTCGAGCAGCGGATCGCCCAGATCGAAAAACGCATCCTCGAGATCGACGGGCTGATGCAGCAGGCGGACGTCTGGAAGGACCCGGTTCGCTGCGGCAAGCTCGGTGATGAGCGGGCCAGACTCGCCGAGGAACTCGAGCCGCTGGAGTACGAGTACTTCAGCCGGGGCGAATGAGGTTCTCGGGCATCCGGTCCGTTTGTGCCTCCTGGATAAACCGACGCCAGCCGTTGGCGACGGCGGCGCGGAGGTTGGCGGTCTGTCGGGCTGGCCGCGGTGCATCCTGACTGATCCGTCGGTCGTGCGGTTCCGATGATCCCCCGGGAAGCTCGACGCTGAACCGGCCATCGGCCGCACGAGGGCCGGGGCCGCCCCAAAGCCCGCAGAGGAGTGTGCCGTGCCGGAGATCGCCGACTACAAGCGAAGCACCAACCTCTCCGCCGCGGATCGCGGCCGGGTCACCAATCTGCTGCAGACCCGCTTCAAAGAAGTGTTCGACTTCAAGACGGCCAGCCGCAGCATCTTCGCCGAGGTCAAAGTGGTGGCGGCGGACAAGGCCGATGACGGCAAGGTCATCGAGCGGCGGTTCTTGGCATATGCGGTCATGCTCGTCGCCAACGGCATCCGCGTGCTGCATGGGGAGCCCCTGCCGCCGGGAACGCCCATGACGGTGATGCTGGACGACCGCAGCGGCCAGGAGCGGGCCATCACCGGCTCGGTGTTCGAGGCGCGGGTGGTGGATCAGCGACTGTTCATGGTGTCGGTGCGGTTCGCCAAGCGGGTGGAATTGCAGGAATATCTCCCCGCACTGATCGGCAATTCCTCCGATCCTTCCGGCGATACCGATCTGGACATCACCGGCACCGTGCTGTTCGTCGAAGACCAGCCGATGGAGCAGGATCTGGTGAAACTGCACCTGCGTCGCACCGGCATCCGGCTCCGCTTTGCCGCCAACCCGGCCGAGGCTGAGACCATTCTCAAGTCCGAAGCCATCGACATGATCGTGACCGACCTGACCTTCGAGAAGGGCACCGGTGAGGACGTGATGCGAGCGGCCCGCGAGGCCGGCTTCCGGGGCCCCATGCTTGTGCTGACCACCGAAACCCAGCCCCAGCGGCTGGCAAAGGCCCGCTCCGCCGGCGCCTGCGAGGTGCTCCGCAAGCCGTACAAGCCTCAGGAACTTCGTCACGTCATGAAGCGGGAACTGCGGGCTCAAGGCACCCCCGCCATCAAGGACGAGCCGATCTACTCGACCATGGACAACGGCGGTGAGATGTCCAAGGTCGTTGCGGAGTACATCCGGCGGATCCAGGAGAAGGTCGCCGAGTTGCAGCAGAGTGTCGCCGATGGCAACCTGCACACCGTCCAGCAGATCGCCACCACCTTCAAGGCCACCGGCGTCGGCTACGGCTTTGAAGACCTCACCACGTCCGCCGACCGCGTCATCACCGGTCTGGCGTCCTCCTATTCCATCGAAGAAACCATGACGGAGATCAACCGCATGGTGCATACCGCCCGCCGGCTCAAGGTCCGGGGCCGCGAGTGAGGCCTCCGACCGCTTAGCCGTGCCCACCGGTTTGATGCTCCGCTCAGGGATGCCCCCTTAACGAGGGGTCTGTCGCGGGGCGCACTATCCTTGACTTAATCCATGAGCACCGACCCCTCGCCGTCGTCCAATCCGTCCGCTTCGCCTGTCTTTGACCCCAGCAAGCCGCACCTCATGCGGCCGAAGCTCCGGCCCGTCCGTGGGTTCCCGGCACAGGCCCAGACGCCCGACGGTCAGACCGTGCAGATGCTCGGCCTCTCCGATGCCCGGCAGATCTCCGAGAAGGTGGTCATCACCCAGCCGGCGTTCACCATGGTGCTGCCCCTGCTGGACGGCGTGCGCGATCTGGACCAGGTGGTCGCCGAGGTTGGGCGGGGCCTGACCCGTCCGATCCTCGAGCAGTTGATCGTGCAGCTTGACGACGCGGCCTTGATCGAAGGCCCGGCCTTTGAGGCATTGCGCAAGCGGATGCACGAGACGTTCGACGCCTCGCCGACGCTGCCCCCAGCCAGCACGGCCCAGTTCGCCGACGTGATCATCGCCCAGGCCGAGGCCGCCGAGAAGAGCGAGGCTGAGAAGCAGGCGCTCATCGAGGCGGGCTTCAAGGCCTTCTTCGACAAGTGGATCGATGAGACCCTCAAGCAGGTGCCCGACCCCGCGCTGGACACCCTGCCCCGAGCCGTCGTCGTTCCGCATCTGGACTATGGACGAGGCTGGATGAACTACGCGGCGGTGTACGGTCGCTTGCGGGTGGCCGACCGGCCCGACCGGATCATCATCTTGGGCACCAACCACTTCGGTGAGTGCACTGGCGTGTGCGCCTGCGACAAGGGCTTCGAGTCCCCTATCGGCACCTGCCATGCTGATGCCGACGTGATCAGCGGGCTTCGCCGCCGGCTGGGCGACGCGGTGTTCGCGCACCGCTTCGATCACGAGCGTGAGCACTCCATCGAACTGCACATCCCCTGGCTGCAGCACGTGTTCGGCAAGGACGCCTCGGGGGCCTACCCGAAGGTCTTTGCGGCGCTGGTGCATGACCCCGCGGTGAACAACGGCGAGAGCTACGACGGCTCGGGCGTGGCGCTGCAGCCGTTCGTGGACGCCCTCAAGGCGGTGATCGCTGAACTGCCCGGCCGCACGCTGATCATCTCTTCGGCCGACCTCTCGCACGCCGGCCCCGCCTTCGGTGACGAGACGCCGCTGGCCGGCGAGCAGGGCCCGGGTGCCGACGCCCGCAACCGCGTGCTGCAGACCGACCGCGAGATGCTCAATCTGCTCATCGGCCCCAACGCCGGCGAGGGCGAGCACCGCCGCAAGGCCGTCGCCGACCGCGTAAGCGGGCTGATGAGCTCCATGGCCTGGCAGCAGAACCCCACCCGCTGGTGCTCGGTGGGCAACCTGTGTGCCACCATGCTGCTGGCCGAACCCGCCGAGACCAAGCTGGTCAACTACGCGGCCACCATGGATCAGGAGGGCATGACCTTTGTGTCCAGTTGTGCCATGGTCATGGTGTAATGCTCGCCCTCTTCCCGCCGGCCTGACGCGGAGGCCCGCATGAGTCTGTGGGAGTCGTTTGTGGCCATGGTCCGCGATCTTTCGTGGACCGACCGCCTGCTGATCTCTGCCGGCGCCGTGGTCGCCGTCACCGGGTTGGTGATGGTCGCGCGGGCCCGCCGGGCCGGTCGTGCGTTGCGGCGCAACCACCCCGACGCCTCGGCCGACCCCCGAGCCGGCGGAGTGGACGACGCCGCCCTCTCTGATCGCGAGCCGAGTCTGGCGACGCGGTTCGTGCTCGGGCTGGTGGTGCTGGTCACCGGCTACCACATGGTGGTATGGGGCCTGCCGCCGGGGCTGACCCCGCTGAAGGTGGACGAAGCGTGGTGGTGGACGGTGCCCCTGTGCGGCGGGCTGCTGGTGGCCCTCAGCCGCCAGATCGATCGACTCGATCACGCCGGCAGTCAGGGCTGATGGATTGGTCAGCGGTGGGGGGGTCGGTGCTGCGATGCGGCCGCACGCGGCACAGCCATCGGGCGGCGGCCGATTCGCCTGCAAAGGCTGGTTGTGATGCAAGCCCCCGCAGGCCCCCGCCGGTGACCACCGGCACAGCCCGTCACCCGGCGGGAGGGGCTGAAAAACGTGCTCGGCGGGAGTCGAACCTGCAACCTTCGGCTTCGGAGGCCGACGCTCTATCCAATTGAGCTACGAGCACAAACGTGTCCGGATGCTACCATGCTGGCCCGCCAGAAGCAACCAGCAAATGGGGGCGGCCGCTGGAGTGGGCGGGGGGAGCCGCATCAACATCGAACAGGCACGGCCGGCTGACCCGGGCCGCAGTGTGCAGTGGACCTATGGCCAGACCGCCCCTCGACCCGTCGGCAGCCTCGCCCGCACCCTCCGAGCCGGCCCCCGGCGGCCCCGTCGCCAACCTCGGTCCGCAGGCCCCGCTGTGGGCGGTGCTCGCCTTCACCTTCGTCAACTCGCTCGCCTCCGGCGTGACCTTCAACGGCATGCCCTTCATCACCGAGCAGACCTACCGCTTCACCCCAACGACCATCTGCCTGCTCGCCCTCATGCAGGGCCTGACCTACATCGTCGGCGCCGTGGGCGCCGGCCCCGGCCTGCGGTGGATTGGCCGCCGCTTCCCCCGCCTCACCCCCCGCGTCATGCTGGCCGTGCTCATGGCCACCGCCTTCGCCCTGGCGGTGATTCCGGTGGCGGTGTGGCGGCTGGGCGATCCCACCGACCGCCTGGCCGGCTCCTGGGCCATCTGGGTCTATCTGGGGCTCTATTCCGCCCTCACCGGCGTGCTCTGGCCCATCGTCGAGAGTTTCCTCGCCGGCGGCCGTTCCGCTGCGGCTCTCCGCGGCGCCACCGGCACGTTCAACATCGTGTGGTCCTCCGCGCTCGTCGGCAGCATGTGGCTGGTCGGCGGCTTCCAGGGCGAGCAGAAACTCGACGCGGTGCTCATCGCCGGACTGGTCCACCTCGCCTCCGCCGCCTTGCTGCTCTGGCTGCCCACCCGCCCGGGCGAGCACGAGCACGAGGTGCACCGCCACCCGCCGATCTACCGCCCGCTGCTGACCGTCCACCGGGTGCTGCTGCCCGTGTCGTATCTGGTCATGTACGCCATGCAGCCGCTGCTCCCGGGCGCCGCCCGGTCCGTCGGCATCGAGGACCAGTGGGCCCCGCAGTTGGTTTCCGCCTGGCTCGCGGCACGCGTGCTCACCTTCGCGGTCATGCAGCGATGGCACGGCTGGCATGGCCTGTGGGGCACTGCAGTTCTCGGACCTTTCATGCTCCTCACCGGCTTCGGTCTGGTGGTCCTCCGCTTGGCCGACCCCGGACCGCTCGCGGTCGCGTTGTTCGTGATCGGACTGGTTTTGTTTGGGTTTGGGGCGGCGACCGTGTACGCCGCGGCCCTCTACTACGCCATGGAAGTGGGGGCGGCCGAGGTGGACGCCGGCGGCACCCACGAGGCGATGATCGGCGTGGGCTACTCGGTTGGCCCGCTGTGCAGTTTGGTGCCCCTGCTGGTGGCCAGCGGATCTGGTTCTCCCGCAAATGGGGCAGGGGGCGGGACGGGGACGGCCACCGTCGCCATCACCGTCGCCGTGGCCGGGGCCGGATGCGTGCTCGCTTTCGCTATGCGAAACCGACACGCGGGCGGCCGATATCCTGATCCGCAGACCGATCGGCCTCGTACACCAGTCATGGGTGAGGGCCGGCCGCCCGATGCCAAAGTCGGGTAGACGGTCTTTGCGCATCTGGCTTCCTGTCGGGTCTGACCCCCTGGGCCCGGTGTGGCAGGAATCCATCCCTCGGGTACGTGTGAACGGCAAGGACGGGCTCTCGCAGGAACCATCATGAACAGGCTTCTTCTTCGTTGTGCGGCAGCAACTCTCCTGGTGGCGGCCGCAGCGGCGATTCCGTTTGTTCCGTCCATGCCATTCAGCGGGCCGGCGTCAGTGGCCCATGCTGCCGCCCCGGGCGAGATGGCTCTGGCCGGTGTCGGCGACCTGCGCAATCAGGCGTGGACGGGCGCCCTCGGGGGCGACCTGAACAACGCTCTGGGCGCCATCCGCCAGATGGGTGCCGCGGGCGACAGCCCCACGCTGGCCGCCCTTCGCGAGAAGGTCGCTGAACTGGACGCCGCGTTCACCAAGCGCGAGGCCGAGCGGACCGAGCAACTGGCCAAGGTGAGCAAGGAACTCGACGGGCACCTGGCCGAGGAGGCAACGCTGCCGGTCCTCAGCAAGGCCCTGCAGAAGGCCATCGAGCTGCACATGCTCACGCTGGACAAGCCCGGCCTGCTGAAGGAGGACCGCATCGTCAAGCTGATGCGGCTCGCCGACGGCGCCGCCCGCGAGGCCGAGGCCAAGGGCGACTGGATGACCGCCGCCGAACTGTTCGGCCGGCTGAACCTGCTGCTGGAAGAGGAGCAGAAGTACAAGAAGGACGCCCGCCGCGTCAGCGAGCGGCTGGCGATGATCCGGCTGTACGTGCCCGAGCGGCTCTGGGAGCTGCGGAACGAGCGTCGGCTGGCTGAGAAGCTGCCCCCGCTCCCGCCGTTCAACGCGCTGGGCGAGGATTTCAACGACAAGTTGCGGGGCGTGGAAGCTGATGTGGTGCTTCAGGCTCTGGCCTACGCCGGCGAGGCCCATGTCGAGCGGGTAGGTTTGCGAGAGATGCTGCTGGGCGGGCTTGAGTCCGTCCGCACCATGATCACCACGCACGACCTGGAGAAGGTCTTCCCCGGCTTCGCCAACGCCGACGCCCGCCGGGCCATGCTCACGCTGGTCGATGAGCGTTCGGCGCAGGTGGCCGCCATGCAGGCCCAGATCCCGCTCAGCCAGGCGGCCTCCGTGCTTCGCGACCTGCTGACCGTCAATCAGCAGAGCGTGCAGGTGCCCACCGAGGCCCTGCTTCACGAGTTTGGCAACGGCGCCTTCGGCCGGCTTGATGAGTTCTCGCAGATCGTCTGGCCCGATGAACTCGCCCGCTTCAAGCGCATGACCGAAGGCTCGTTCGTCGGCGTGGGCATCCAGATCCAGATGGACGAGGAGAGCCAGCAGATCAAGGTCGTCACCCCGCTGGACGACACCCCCGCGCAGCGGGCGGGCATTGCCTCCGGCGACGTGCTCAAGAAGATTGACGGCAAGTCCGCCCTGGGCCTCTCGCTGGATCAGGCCGTCGAGCAGATCACCGGCCGTTCCGGCAGCAGCGTCAACCTCACCATGGAACGCGACGGCGCCGACATGGACTACACCCTGCAGCGTCAGCGGATTCCGCTCCGCACCGTGCGTGGGTGGGAACGCACCGGCAAAGGCGAGATGGACTGGAACTGGTTCATCGACCCCTCCAACAAGATCGGCTACATCCGCGTCAGCAACTTCTCCGACTCCACCACGCGGGACATCGTCGCCGCCGTGACGGCCATGAAGCGATCGGGACTGCGTGGGCTGATCTTTGACCTGCGATTCAACCCGGGCGGCCTGCTTGATCAGGCCGTCGAGGTCTCCAACCTGTTCATCGATGATGGCAAGATCGTCTACACCCAGGGATCCCGGGGCCGTCCCCGCCAGACGGAGAACGCTGACGCGGGCAAGGCCCGCCTCAAGGACATCCCGACCGTTGTGCTGATCAATGAGACCTCCGCCTCCGCCAGCGAGATCGTCTCCGGCGCTGTCCGCCACTACGCCGATCAGGGCAAGGTGCAGGCCATTGTGCTGGGCAACCGCAGCTACGGCAAGGGCAGCGTGCAGAACGTCATGCCGCTCTCGCCCACCACCCAGATGAAGCTCACGATGGCGTACTACTACCTGCCCAACGACCGCCTGATCCATCGCCGTGAGGGAGCCGCCTCGTGGGGTGTGGAGCCTCACCTCAAGGTGGACATGCTGCCCAAGCAGATCTCCGACGCATTGATTCTGCGTCAGGATGCCGATCTGCCCGAGGGCGCTGTCCGCGTTCGGCCCAAGCCCAAGCCGGGCGATGACCCCGCCGACGATGTCCGCAATGGCCCGGCTGTGCCCGCTCGCCTGATCGCCGAGGGCATCGACCTGCAGTTGCACACCGCATTGGTTCTGCTGCAGGCTCGAGCCATCGGCAGCACCGTTGCCGGAGCCGACGCCCCGCCCGCTGCCCCGCGGGTTCCGCCCAAGCAGCCCGGCTGAGCCATCCCCGCTATCGACGGCTCATTCTCGCCCGGCTTGTCTGGCGGTGGCTTGCTGGGTGATTGAATATACCGTTCCAGTAGGCAGAGCCCCCCTGAATGGGGCCTTGTAATCGAGGGAAATCGGCGACTGGCGGCCCGACCGATCGGTATCCGATACCTCCCCGAGGGAAAACTGACCAATATCCCGGTGCTTTGCCGGGTTGGCAACCGTCTCTACGAGCAAGTGGTGAGGTGCCGTATCGGGGTTCGGCGGAGCCCGAACCCGACCTTTGGCCGCCTGAGCACCATCGGCGGCGTTCCCATGGAAGGGAGCACCGGGTGCGGACGATCGCGATCGTGAACCAAAAGGGCGGGTGCGGGAAGACCACGACCGCCATCAATCTGGCCGGGGTCTTCGCTCAGTTTGACAAACGCACGCTGCTCGTTGATCTCGACCCGCAGTCCCACTGTGCCGCCGGTTTGGCCATCCCTGAGGGCCGCATCGACGTGCATATTGGCGATGCCCTGCTGACCGACGACCAGCGCTCGGTGGACTGGACCCGCCTGCTCTGGCGGGTCAGTCGCAACCTTGATCTGGCGCCAAGCACCGTCCGGCTCGCCGGTCTGGAAGCGGCCCGCGGGGGGCTGGCCACCTTGCCGTCACCCGAGCAGCGGCTGGGCGGTGTTCTTGGCCGTGTTCGCGACCAGTACGACTGGTGCGTTATTGACTGTCCGCCGACCATCGGTCTGCTGACCTTCAACGCCGTGTGCGCCGCCGACGTCGTGCTGGTGCCGGTGGAAACCAGTTTCTTCGCCTTGCAAGGAGCCGGCCGACAGCAGGCCACCATCGCTGCGCTCACCCGCAAGCTCGGCGTATCTCCCATGGTTCGCTTCATGGCGGCCATGCACCAGCCCGGCAACCCGCTGGCGTGCGACATGCTCGCCCAGATGCACGAGCGGTTCGGTCAGGCCGTGTTGCCGGTGGTGATCCGGTTCGACGCCCGCCTGCGTGAGGCCGTCAGCTTCGGACAGCCCATAGTCGATTACGCCCGCGAGAGCGCCGGCGCAGAGGATTACATTCAACTCGCCCGCCTGCTGGCTTCCGAGGCCTTTGCGGCCGAGCCCGCCGAGCGCCACACCGCCCGCGCTGCCCAGGCCCCGGCCGCACCTGCCGCCTCGCCCTCGGTCCCCGGTGTGGCACAGCTGGCCGCCCACCGTCCGGCGGCTCCGTCGCCGGGCCGCGTTTCGCCGGCCCCGGTCGCCCGTCGACATGGGCCGATGGTTTCCGCCCCTCCTCCGGCGGCCGAGGTCGCCCCAGTCGCGCCGACACAGCGGCTCCGGGCCACCGTGGTTCCGCCCGGTGATTCGGCTCTGGCAACCGTACCGGGTGTCTGGCCCGAACCCGGATTCGTCCGATTCGTTCAGCCCCTGAGCCTTGGTGAGCGGGTGTGCGTCGCCGGGGCATTCAACAACTGGTCGCCCTTTGATCTGCCCCTGACTCCCAATGACGACTTAGGCGTGCTGGAGGCCCGTCTGGCTCTGCCGGCGGGTCGATACGAATACAAATTGGTCGTCGACGGGCGGTGGATCGCCGACCCGTTCAACCCCCGCGCCCGGCATGGAGCGATGGGGGACACCAGCAGCGTGTTTGAAGTCAGCCCAGAGGGGGCGATGACGGCGGCCTGATGGACCAAGCACAAGACCAGGGCGGACGCGGGCATCGCGACGAATCGTCGCCTTGGCGAGGCGCGCCCGCATGGCGTGCCCCCGACCCGCTTCCCCAGGGCGAACTCGACGCGCAGTTCGACGCTGTCGCGGACTTGTTCCTCTCGGGCCAGCCCAACCCGCCGGCTTCATCTCCGTCGCCCGTCGTCGGAGCAAAGGCGTCAAATGCCTCCGACGATGCCCCCGCGGCCCGCCCGGCGCCCTTGATGACCATGGGCGGGCCCGTACCCCGCGAGTTGGTTGTGATCGGGCATGTGCCCACGATGGCCGCCGCCTGGGTGACCCAGTACGTCCGCCGGCGGGCGGAGCAGTTACGCGTGCCCGTACTCGCGGTCCGAATCAGCGGCGACTGGCTGCGTGTGGAACTCCACGGCCCCGGCTCGGAGCGGGTTTCGCTCGCCGGTTCGCCGACCGATGCGGTTGCTGCAGGTCTGGCCGAAGCCGGGCTCGTGGTCATTTCCGGGGCGCCGGCTGGTGAGGCGGCACTGGCCACCAACGTTCTGGACCCGGACGCAGTGGGGGAGGCGGTCGCCGCCAACGCCTCCGTCGCCGTGCTGACAGGGGTCGATGAAGCCTCCACCGTCGCGGCCTACCGGGCCATCAAGGGCCTGGCCGCCACCCTTGGTGGCGGGCTGAGCACGCCGGAGGCGCCCGTCGGGCGGGGGCTCCGCCGTGTGCGGCTGGTCACCGTGGGCGGAGACGACGCCGCCGCCGCTGCTGCACTCTCGCGTCTCAGCGAGTCGGTCCGGCCGTTGCTGCGCGAGCCGCTGGTGGACGGTGGCCGGCTCGGCCGCGCTGGCGGTGGGCTTGACGGCCATGTGCTCTATGACGGTCCGCTCTCCGAGCCGGCCGATCGCCTGCTGCTGAGCCTTTCCGGCAGCCGGCCAGTGCAGACGCTGGGGAGCGGCTGCTTCAACGTGCCCGGGCATGCGACCTCTGATCACGTGATGGCTCTGCTTGCCGAGGCCGAGGGCTGTCGGTCCGCGCCATCCTCGTCGCCATCGCACACGCAGGAGGCCGGCAGCCCCGCCGTCCCGCCACCCATTGCCCCCCCTGAGTCCCCGCGATCGGGCCGTTCCGCTGTCGAGGTGTACGCCGCATCCCACCATTCGCCGGCCGCTGAAGTAGAAGCCAAGCCGATGCAGCGGCTCGCTTCCCCGTCGCACACCGTCGCGGTGCCCCCGTCGGGTGCCCCCTCGCCGCCGTCGCCAGGTTCCGGCGGCTTGGAGCGTGCCTTGGGCCTGCGGGGCATCGACATCACCTGCCCGGCCGTACCCGCAGCGGTGCTGGCGACGGACTCCGCTGGCACGCTCCACGTGCTGATCACCGATGGCAGCGTTCCCGGCTTCGCCGCCAACGCCCCCGCGCACGATCCTGCCGCCGGCCTGCTCGCCGCCGCCGGCTGGGCCTGGGCCCAGCGGTCGTTGCTGGAGCGTCTGGCGGGCTGCCGCCTGGCCGCCGAGCAGCGACCGGTGATGCACCTGCTGACCGCCGAACCTGCCCGCTGGCGGGCCTTGCTTGAAAGCGAACTGAAGATCCACGCCCTGCTGGCCGTCCCCGCTGGGGCGACCCATGTCGCTGCCCCGCTGAACTGACCGTCCGGCGGCCTCGACGGCACCTGCCCCTGCCTCACGCCCCGCCCGCCCGGCCGTGTCGATGCAGTCCGCCCTGGGGGCCGCTGCCGACCCCTGACGTGCCGTGTCCTCACGCCTTAGGATGGGGCATGATGATCCCGGCGTTCAGTACGGTGGCTTGCCCCAAGTGGACCCTTGAACAGGTGGCCGATCGGGCCGCGGCGTATGGCTTCCCCGCAGTGGAATTGCGTTCCTTTGGCGAGGCCTCCCGCCGCTTTGCCTGTGAGCCGATGCTCACTGGCAACCAGAAGACCCTGGGGCTGTTTCGTGACGCCGGCGTCTCGATCTGCTCTGTCGCCACCAGCGCCATCTTCGACCACATCGTCGATCCGCCGGTGATCGGTAATGTGTTCGGAGATGTGGAGGCGGGAGTGCGGTTGACCAAGCAGGCGATCGACCTTGCCGCCGCCGTCGAGTGCCCGCTCGTTCGTGTCTTTCCGTTTGAGATTCGAGGGGGCAAGTCGCGCAAGCAGGCCGTCGCCATGATCGCCGAACGCGTGCTCCGTGCCGTGGACCACGCCGACCGCACCGGTGTTCGCGTCATGATCGAGAACGGCGGTTCGTTTTCGACAGCTGCGCTGCTGATGGACATTCTCGACCGGGCACAGACGCCGCTGCTGGGCGTGTGTCTGAACGTCGCGGTGGCGGCCGCCGCCGGCGAGTCGCCGGAGGCCGGGATGAACGTCGTCGGCGACCGCCTGATGGCCGTCCGCATCAAAGACACCCGCGACGGCAGGCCGGTCCGGCTGGGCGAGGGCCAGGCGCCCGTTGAGCAGGCCGCTCTCACGCTGGCCGCCACCGGCCAGCGGGTGCCGTTGATCTTTGAATACGACGCTGCGTGGTTCGCTGATCTTCCTCCGGCCGATCAGGTGCTGCCCGCCGCCTGCAAGCAGATGTTCTCGTGGATCGCTCAGGCCGGCGGTCGTCGTCCGGTTCCGCGTCCGCTTCCCGCCACCCGCTGAACTCGCCGTTACCGCCGGTATGTCCGGTGTGCCGCCATGTGCAGCGGTCGGCCATCGGCGTGATGATGAACGCATCCGCCAGCCATTCCGCCGGGCAGACCGACGCTGGACGCTGGATGGTCGCGCGGGCCGGCCAACTGGGCTTCGCACTCGCCGGGGTTGGGCCGGTGCGGCCCTCGGCCCGGGCCGAGTTCTTCCGCCGTTGGCTCGCTGAAGGCCGGCATGGCGACATGGCGTACTTGGCCACCACACTGGCCGAGCGGCTGGACGCCGCCCGCGTGCTGCCGGGCTGCGTCAGCGTGCTGGTGGTCGCCGACCGTTACGCGCCGCGAGGCCATGTTGATCTGCCCCGGTCCGGCGCCCTCCGCGGACGAGTCGCCCGCTATGCCTGGGGTCGCGATTACCACCGGGCGATGAAGCGACGCATGCATGTCATCGCCGACGAGATGCGGCTGCGACATCCCGGGCACGAGTTCCGTTCGTGCGTGGACTCGGCGCCGGTTAATGAGCGCGAACTGGCCGTCGCCGCCGGGCTGGGCTGGATCGGCAAGCACACCCTGCTGATCCACCCGGTGCACGGCAGTTGGCTGCTGCTTGGGGCCATGCTCACCACGCTGGATCTGGGCGGGCCTGACGCCGCCGAGGCTGACCATTGCGGCACATGCACACGGTGCATCGACGCCTGCCCCACCAAGGCGCTGGAGCCCTACCGCATCGACGCCCGCCGATGCATCAGCTACCTGACCATTGAGCACCGGGGCGTGGAGACCGCCGGCTTTGCCCCGCAGATGGACCAGTGGCTGGTCGGTTGCGATGTATGCCAGGAGGTCTGCCCGCACAACTCCGCCCGCGGGGCCGACCACCCGGCCTCCTCGCCCGGTGTGAACCACGACCCGCGGTTCGACGGCTTTGATCTGCTGGAGGTGCTCTTGTGGGACGAAACCGCCAGGCGGATTGCCCTACGTACCTCCCCGATGAAGCGCGTCAAGTTGGAACTGTTCAAGCGCAATGCCCTGGTGGCCCTGTGGAGCCGGTTCGTCTCCACCGGCGAGGTCCGGCTGCGACAGGCCGTTGAGGACTGCGCCTGGAATGCCGCCGAGCATCCGCTGGTCCGGCAGACCGCGCGGCGGCTGCTTGGCCTGGCGGGCGGTTGAGCCCCGCACGGCCGCTGTTTGTCAATCCGCCGACCAGCCCAACGAAAAACCCCCGGCACGGGCCGGGGGTTGGAGATTGGTATAACGGGCTTCGGTCAGGCCTTGACGGCCTTACGGGCAGCCGGCGGCGAACGCGGCGATGAACGAGTTGAAGTCGTCGCCGGTGATCAGGCCGTCCGGACCGGCGGGCGGGCCGCCGATGCCGGTGATGTCGGCCAGGTTGTCGCTGGCGGCGAAGGCGCCGATGAAGGCGTTGAAGTCGTCGCCGGTCAGCAGGCCGTCCGGGCCGGCGGGCGGGCCGCCGATGCCGGTGATGTCGGCGACGTTGCAGCCGGTCGGGCCGGTGCTCACCGGCACGGTCACGTACTGCAGGCCAGGGAAGGCCGTCGCGTCAGCGAAGTCCACCAGGCGGGGGTTGGTGTAGCCGGCCGCCGGCGAGTTGGACGGGAAGCCGACGCCCTGGTTGAAGATCACGTCGTAGTTGTCGCCCGCGATGAAGGCGACGACCTTGATCGGGCTCTCGCCGTCCCAGCCGGCCTCGGTCAGGTCGATCTCGAGCTCCATGCCCGTGTTCACCGCGAGGGCGGCGGCCTCGGTCGCGGTCGTGGTGGTCACGCCGGCGATGTTGGAGTTGTCGATCGCCGTCTTGATCAGGCCGACCGGGAAGGTCAGGCCGGAGTAGGGCGGGAACGGGTTGTTCTGGTCGATCTGCAGGCTGGGCGTGCGCGGGGCCCGCTGGATCTCCATGTTGCCGTCGCCGTTGGGGCCGATCGGCAGCGTCGGCTCGGGGCCGCTGAAGGTGATCGGGTCGTTGGCCGGATCGTTCTTGGCGCCGCCGCTGAAGGCGGTGAAGTCCGCCGAGGCAAAGTTGAAGTCTTCCAGCCGGCCCGCGGTCCGCAGGAACAGTGCGTTGGTGAAGACCTGCACCGGCACGCCGCCACCGTTGGTCATCATGACCCAGTAGTCGGCGGCAAAGTCCGCGTCGAAGCGGAGGCCGTCGGCGGGATCGGTCGGGTTGGCGCTCACCGCGTCAACCGAGGAGCCGAAGCGGATAAACCGGTTGAAGTCGATGCCGGGGTTGCCCCGGTACACGCCGGGGATCGAGGCGCCGCGGATGCGGTTCTGGCCGCCGCTGCGGACATCCAGGAAGACATTGAGCTTCGTGAAGTTGTCCTGCACGTTGCCGGTGAGCATGAGGAAGAGCTTGCCGCCCTCGACCCGGCCGTACACCGCGTTGAGCTCCGAGCCACGCGAGGAGTCGCGGTTGCCCGTCGGGCTGACGGGGCTGCCGACCACACCTTGGACGTTGGAGTTGTTGATGCTCACCCGCACGTTGTCCTCGGCAGCGGGGGGGTTGGCGGGAACCAGCGGGGTGCCGCCGGACAGCACGCCCAGCGCGTCGTAGCCCGTCGTGCCGAGGTACTGGAACGTGCCGCCGCCGCCGGTCGGCAGCGAGCAGTAGTCCACGAAGATCGAGCCCTGATCGTTGGCGGTCAGGAACCCGGTGTTCACCACGAAGGCATGATCGGGGTCGAAGCCGGTGTCGAACTTCAGGCCGTTGAGGTTCTGGATGTCCACTGGCAGGGCGGTGAGCTGATTCTGGCCGGCGCCGGTCACCGAATCGATGAAGATGTTCAGGCGGTTGTTGTTCGCCTCGAGGTTGCCGGCGAAAAAGATGTACAGGTTCTGGCTGTCACGTACCGCGTACACCGCGTCCAGTTCCGACCCGTTGTCGCCCGGCAGAGTGCCGTCGAACTTGCCGGCCCGCAGCCCGTGGGTCGCATCACCGTATCCGGTGTAGTTCCTCTGCACGCGGGCGGAGGTGGGCAGCACGGCGCCATAGGCCGAGTCGCGAGTGCCGTCGATCGTCGGCCCGGTCGCCACCGGGTTGGCCGCCATGCTCACGAACTGGTTGCCCGTGATGGTCGTGAAATCAAGCGTGGTGGGCGAGCCCAGATTGCCCGTGTTCAGCGGGATCGAGGCCAGCACCTGGTTGGAGATGTTCGTCTGATCGCCGCTGCTGATGAACGCGGCCACCCGCAGGGTTGATCCGGTGAACGAAATCGCCGACAGCGGGATGGCGATTTCGATGCCCGTAGCCACGGTCTCGGGGTTGCCCACCGAAAACACCGGCGTGTTGTCGCGGAACGTTGGCGTGCTGTTGACCCACAGCGCGTCGCCATAGGCGTCGGCCTCGCTCTTGGCTCCGTTGATCGTCGGAGCCGCCGCCAGCGCCAGGCCGCTGGCCGCGATCAGTGTGGCGGCAGAAACAGAGAACAGACCAGTCTTCATCTCAAACTCCCTCAAGGGTGGATGGAAAAACCCGATGCCAGATACGTCGCGCCGCAGCCGAGGTTCATCACGATGGACCCGGGAAAGCCCGAGCCGATCACCGGCCAACAGACTCACACACCAAGCCACTTGCACTCACAAGAAGTGACCGCCCGTGAACTTGGCCGGAACCACTGCCGAGGCTCGCAGCGGGCGACAACGCCTGATTAGTTTACAACATCCTCTTCAATGGCACACCTGGGCATCTCAAATTTCGCGAGTATGGCCATGTTCCGAGAACCTTTTGGTGTAAGCGGTTTCGCGGCCGTACATTTCCTTGCCCGAGCGGGCAGAGCCAGCTCCCGCTGCTCATGACGGGTGCAACTGCCGCGGGTCCAACCTCGAATCCTTCTCTCGGCTACCAGTATCCGAGAAGCGTCATGCGGCAGCTGTGGCATATGCCGACGAAGCATGGGGCAACATCCCCACCCAATCGGGCGCAATCTGTGACACTGCGGAGATGTAAACGCTTTCACTGTTGCATCGATCCGCCACTTCTCGATACTATGGACATGAAGGTCGCTTGCTCTTGGGGTCTCCCCGGTGCCCAGCCCTTCGTGATGGCCTGTGTTCCCCAACCACCGTTTGAGGCAGCCTGACATGACCACCCCTGCAAACACGTGTGCCCGCTCTGGGCGAGGCCGTTCCGTCTTTGGCCGAATCGGTGCGTTCGGTCCCCGAGGGTTCACCCTGATCGAACTCTTGGTGGTCATCGCCATCATCGCCCTGCTGGTGGGCATCCTGCTCCCGGCGCTGGGCAAGGCCCGCCAGGCGGCCCGTTTCACGGCCTGCCTGAGCAACGTCCGCCAGATGGGCCTCGCCCTGACGGCGTACAGCAACGACCAGCGTTCCTGGTACCCCCTCCTGCCGTTCAACGATGCGGCCCGGGCCGCGTTCAACAACCCGAACGTTGCCTCCAGATTCCTCGATCAGCAGTACATCTACGGAGGCGTCGCGGGCATGTTCAGCCTCTTCCAGCGGCCCGAGGGCCGGCCGCCCGGTTGGGCCGCTGGCGCAAGCGAGGACCAGGCGATCAGCTATCCGGCCCCCAACCAGCGAATCACCAAGCCGGTGATGGAGGGGTACTTGGATGGCTTCGGTGTGCTGGTGTGCCCAGCCGACCGCGCTGACGGCTATTACGGACCGACCACATCGCCGAGCTCGCCGGGCTACCCCGGCTTCCCAAACGCATCGCCGCAAACGCCACAGGTTCCTGGCAAGCCCAGCGACGTGGTGAGCTACAACATCTCGTACCTCTACATCGCCGGCTTCAAGACCGACGAGGCCAACATCGTCAAGCCCGCCCCGCTCTGGGGCGACGAGACCAACGGCCCCGACGTCAGCACCCGGGCCTGGTACTTTGACAGCCGCGACCGCCCCGCCGGCTCAAACATCCGCCCCGGCTTCTATCAGCCGTGGGACAACCACGGCACCGAGGGTGCCGCCTTCGTGTTCACCGACGGGCACGCCGAGCAGCTCAAGGGCGACATCCAGAGCACCTTCTTCAACACCGAGTCGACAAACAACCAGAGCGTGAACCTCATCGATCGCACCCGCAGCAACCGTCTGCAGACCATCGACTGAGCGACTCGCTCTGATCCCGCCAGCCCTCGGGGCGGCCCTTCCCGGCCGCCCTTTTTTCTTGGCCCACCCGGGCGGTGGTCGCTCGGGGCATGCGGCTCCGTCGGCCGGCCCGGGTCGGTGGCGGGGCTCAGGCCAAGCCGTTACCATCGGGCCCCGCAGCCGCCGTGCCCCATCTGCACGCTCGCCCGCTGCGGGTTCCGCTCACCGGACGCATCCGGTGTTCGCCCTCGCTCGCACCCGTTCACGCCTCCGGCGACCATCCGTCCGGCGGCCTGTGAAACCAAGAAAGGTCCATCGCCCGTGGGAGCACCCAGGTTTGTGTTGTGGAGCGGCGCCGGGGCTCCGCCCGAGCGCGAGGCCGGTCCGGTCGGCGGCAAGGGCGGCTGGGAGAGCGAGTCCTCGGGCGGATTCCGCCGTCTGGTCAAGGCTGTGCTCCGCAGTCAGGAGTTCGGCCTGCTGATGGTCATCGCCGCCATCATCATCGGCCTGACCACCTACAGCCACCTCAAGAACGGCCCGATCACCCAGCGCACCTTCACTGATCAGCCCGCCGGCACCGTCGCGACCGACAAGCCCGACGGCTCCGGATTCTCCATCGAGCATGACGGTCGCCGCACGGAGTTCCTCGCCGCCGACGGATTCTCCTACCGATCCACGCCCGACAAGGTCATCCTGATCCGGGCCTTTGAAACCAACCGCTTTCTCAATGCCGCCAACATGCTCTCGGTGCTGACGGCGGCCAGCTTCATCGCCATCATGGCCGTCGGCATGACGGGCATCATTGTCATGGGCGGCATCGATCTGTCCGTCGGCTCGATCTACGCGCTGGCGGCAGTCCTCGGGGCCTTGGTGCTGCGGGCGGTTGAGTCCGCCATGCCCGGCTCCTCGTGGCTGGTCACCGTGCCGATCGGCCTGGCGGTGTGCGTGGGAGTGGGGGCCCTGTGCGGGCTGATCAATGGCTCGGCCACCGTCGGCCTGAAGGTCCACCCGTTCATCATCACCCTGGGCGGCATGGCCGTCTACCGGGGCATCGCCTTCGTCTCCACCGAGGGCCAGTCCATCGGGTCGTTCCCGGAGAGCTTCGTCAAGGGCTTCTTTCGGGCCGAGATGTTCGGCATCACCCCGCTGCCCATGCTGGTCATGCTGGTCGTCGCCGTGGTCGGTCTGATCGTGCTGAGCATGACCGTCTTCGGGCGGCACACCTACGCCATCGGCGGCAACGAAACCGCCGCCCGGTACGCGGGCGTGCCGGTGGGCCGTCGCAAGATCATGCTGTTCACCCTCTGCGGGGCGTTGGCCGGGCTGTCTGCAGCGGTCTACTTGGGGTACTACGGGGCCGGGTCGTCCGACGCCGGCAAGGGGTACGAACTCTCGGTCATTGCCGCGACCGTCGTCGGCGGGGCATCGCTGTCCGGGGGCCGGGGCTCGGCTTTGGGCGCCGTCCTTGGGGCCATCGTCATCCAGTTGATCGACAACTCCATTCTGGTTCTGGGCATCGACCAGAACTACAAGGAGATCGTCATCGGTCTGGCGATCGTGCTGGCGGTGGTCGTTGATCAGGCCAAGCAGCGTTGGACGGCCAAGGGCGGCAAGCGGTGATGGCCTTCGGGCGGTCGTCGCGGGCCACGCGTTGCCTGCAGGCTTGACGGTTGGCCGGCGACTGTGTCTGGCTGCCCCAGACGGCTGCCCGACACCCTCAAACATGGGGAGTGTCCGATGGTGGGTTCCAGTGCGACCTGCGGGCTTTTGCCGCCCCGTGCCTGGGGTCGGATGCCGATTGCTGACTCCGGCTCGTGTCCGCTGGCGAAAGCCCTCGTACCGTCGGGACGCTCGGCGGCTTTGTTGTCGCCCCGGGGGACCCCCTTGGGTAGCCCGAGAACAGACGGATTCACATCACCGCGCTCGCCGGCCAGTTGCCCGGCTCGGGCGCCCAGTGCAAGGAGATGCTCATGCGTTCGACGTTCAAGGCCCTGCTCGCCGGCGTGGCGATTCTCGGTGTGGCCGCTGCGGTTGCGGTCGGGGCTTCCCAGCCCAAGCCGTCCAAGAAGTCCTACTCGCTCGGCCTGATCGCCAAGAGCCAGTCCAACCCGGTGTTCATCGCCGCCCGCACCGGCGCCATGGACGCCGCCAAGGAACTGGGCGAAAAGCTCGGCGTGAAGATTGAGATCCAATGGCGCACTCCCGTCAGCGAGGACGCCCAGAAGCAGGCCGAGGCCATCGAGCAGCTCGTCGCCTCCGGCGCTGACGGCATCGCCCTCTCCGCCACCGACGCCAAGCTCCTCAAGGGCGCCATCGACTCCGCGGTCGACAAGGGCGTGCCCGTGGTCACCTTCGACTCTGATGTGCCCAACTCCAAGCGCTTCGCCTACTACGGCACCGATGACGTCGCCTGCGGCGAGCTGCTTGGCCGCACCTTGGCCAAGTCCATGGGCGGCAAGGGCGTGATCGCCATCCTCGCCGGCAACCAGACTGCCCCCAACCTGCAGGGGCGCGTGCGCGGCGTCAAGTCGGTCATCGAGAAGGAGTTCAAGGACATCACCATCCTGGACACCTTCTACCATGCCGAAACCCCGCAGGACGCCGTCGCCAAGGTCGAGCAGGTCATGGCCTCCAACCCGCAGATCACCGGCTGGGCGATGGTCGGCGGCTGGCCGCTGTTCACCGAGAACGCGCTGGACAAGGTCGCCGGCAAGGCCAAGGTCGTCGCCGTCGACGCGTTGCCTGCCCAGCTGGTGTACGTGAAGAACGGGCAGGTGGACGCGCTGCTCGGCCAGAAGGTCTACGAGTGGGGCTACGAGTCGGTCCGCATGCTGATGGACAAGCTGGTGGCCAACAAGGCGCCGGCCGAGCCCATCGTCAAGGCTGATCTGGTCATTGTGAACAAGGCCAACGCCGAGGAATACGGCAAGAACTGGGACAAGTGGCTGGGCAAGAAGTAAGCGATCCAACCTGACCATCGCCCAGTTGCATGCCCAGCGGGGCTGTGGGCAGGGTTCAGGGCTGGGGGCCAGCGGAGGAGGGCGGGGGCGAAGGCTGGGATGAAGGTCATTGCGGCGGAGGCCTGCACCGTCGGGCCTCCGCCTTTGTTTGTATTTTGATAGGTCTTGCTCTAGAGAACTCCGGGTTGTGCCCCTTTCCCAGAACCCGGGGCGCGAATTCGTGGTATCTTTCACCGAGCGCACTGTCCACCGCGCACAGCCATTGAGATGCAGCCCATGAAACCCGCCTTCTCCGCAGCGTCAGCTTGCGCCATTCTTGTCGCTTTGGCCGGCTCGGCCTTGGCCCAGTCTTCGGCGGCCCCCGGCCCGGCCGCCAATGGCGAGCCCCCCGCATCAGCGGCGGCGTCCCCAGTGGCCGTGCTGCCGATCATCGTCCGCGAGGTTTCCGGCAACGTACGCATGCGTCCGGAGGCTGGGGCCCAACTTGTGCCGGTGAAGGCGGGCGACACGCTGCCTCAGGCGGCGGAGATTCTCACCGCCCACAACGGCATCGTGAAATTCCAGGCGGGGGCCGGTCAGGTCTTCACGATCGACCGCAATTCGCGAGTGTTCATCCGAGAGGCGGTCAACACGGGCACCAGTGAGAAGACTCGAGTCGAGATGGCCTATGGGCGAGCCGGGTTCAATGTCACGCAGGTGCAGACCAAGAACGATGTGGAGATGAAGTCCCCCGACGCGACGCTGGCCGTCAAAGGCACCGAAGGCTGGATGGAGGTGACCCCCGGCCGCCCGACGCGGGCATGGGGTGGTGAGCTGAACACCGGCCAGTTCAACATGCTCTACTTCAACGGCCGTGGCGCCCGCGTGATTGCGCAGGGCACGTCGTCCGGCGATCTGCCTTCGCCCGCGAAGAACGAGGTGAAGGGCCAGTTCGTCGACATCGGCGATTCGCGTCAGCGCAATCCCGACGAGCAGGAGTTCGCCGAGAACCACCCGACCACCGAAGCGGCGCTGAAGGACACATCCGCTCAGCGTGCCCTTCTCCAGTACGGCGTCGGCGAGACCTACTTCGAGGTTTCCGAGGACGGCAGAACCGTGTCCCGCTTCGGTGAGAACTCGCTGCCATTTGCCGTCAGTCAGGGTGTGCGCGGCATCGAGGCGGAGGTCGCCGGCGGCACGTTCATCAAGAACGCCGACGGTAGTTGGCAGTTGATCACCGTTGAAAACAAGGAGAGCTCCAACGGCGCTCCCGAGCCGGTGCTCCGCACCTGGCGGTTCCAAGGGGCCGCGGGCTTCACGCCCGTCGCCACCTTCAGCGAGACCGGGACATTCGGCCGCACCAGTTGGATGCTGACCGGCCTGGCACGCTTGGGCTCGCAGTTTTATGCGTCGGGCACCACGTACACCGACTTTGGCGACCCGGCCGAGGTGGCCGAGCGGGGCAACCTGTTCACGGTCGGACTGACCAACAGCGCCAGGCCCGAGGCGGTCATGAACCTGGGTATGGACCTGCAGGGCGGTCTGGCGGCGAGCAATCCGCGGGGCACCCTCTTTGCGGTCGGCAGTTTTACCGGTGAACAGTTCGGTCTGTCCGAAGGTCGCAGCTTCACGGTGATGGAGGTTGATCCGCGGAGCAACCTGATCGTCAACGCGGCCAGCAACCAGACCGGCCAACTTGGCGGCTCCGGCGGGGTGGCCGGTCCGGTCGCCTCGATCCGGTCTGTCACGGGTCTCGCCTGGATCAAGGGCCAGTTGCTGATCACCGGAAGGAACGCCTCCGGTGAGGTCGTTCGAGCTTTCTACAACCCCGGCTCGGCCCTCTTGGCCCGATCCGAACTGGCCGGCTCCGCGGGCGGGCTGGCCATCGGCACCGCCAGCGGCGCTTTGCGGGCCAACCGCACTCTGGCGCCCGTCCCGAAAGGTGCCGAGGTCGCTCGCGACTTCATCAACCCGCTGATGGCTGACATGGCTTATACCACTGCCGCGCGACAGTCCGGCGTGGTGGAGCGGATCGTCCGCGAGCAGATTCTCTCCAACGCGGGGGACCGCCAGGGCTGTGCAGCGTCCGGAGCACTGAACATGCTGCCCGGCATCCTGGCGCTGCACGACAACACCCGCTCGGGCATCGGTCTGACCATTGCCGAGTTCCGCAACCAGGTCGCGCTGATGAACGACCGTTCGTGCCTGCCCCCGGCTCTGTATGCCAATCTGGCGGCGGCCCGGCCCGGAGAGGGTACCTCCCCAGGCGGCAACTGCGGCTGCCCCCGCACTGGCGGCGGGTCACCCAACTGAACCGGCTCGGCCGAAGTGAGCAGTTCGGAGCCAAGTCGCGTTGGCCCGCTCGGCGGGTCCATACGCTTTTCTCCTGATGACCTCACGCAGCCATTCCCCGCTCGGCGATGATCTGCCCCGTGTGCAGCTCTATACCGACGGCGCCTGCTCCGGCAACCCCGGTCCCGGGGGCTGGGCGTATCTGCTTCGCCATCCGGCCACCGGCAAGTTCCGCGAGGAGTCCGGAGGCGAGGCCCTGACCACCAACAACAAAATGGAGCTGACCGCGGTCATCCGCGGGCTGTCCGCCCTGAAGAGCCCGTCGATCGTCGAGCTGCACTCAGACAGCAAATACGTGCTGGAAGGGTTGGAGACCTGGCTTGACGGCTGGAAGAAGAAAGGCTGGCGAAACAGCGCCAAGCAGCCGGTGAAGAACGCCGAGCTCTGGCAGCATCTCGACCAGCTCCGCGTCATGCACCGCATCAGCTTTCACTGGATCCCCGGCCATGCTGGGCATCCGGAGAATGAGCGCTGCGACATGCTGGCGGTGGCCGCCGCCCGGCAGTTCATGGGCTGAGCGTCGGCGGGCCGACGGCCCACCGGACGCCGCCCCGCATGACCGCCAGCCGGTTCACAGCATCCGCAGGCGATCAGTCGCCGCTTTGCGTTTGGAGTGGCTCACTGCTGCCGGAGCAGTTCCTCGCAGCCGCAATCGCCGGCGCGGGCGTCGGCGGGGTTGCGGCCCCGGCGCAGGTAGTCCATGAACAGGTCTCGCCGCCAGGCGAAGGCCTCCTCGTGCATCTGCGCCAGCAGCGGGCGGCGGCGTCCGCCACCGGGGGCGCCGGGCCGCCGGGGTGTCTCGCCCGGGGCGGGGGCGTCGGCGGCAGGGGGGGTGGCGGTGTCGGTCGCCCGCCGCTCGCTCATGAGCTTCTGAGTCAGCCGCAGGCGGTGCTCGCGGTTCACCGCCCTCAACGCCGCGTCCTTCTCCAGGCTGAACATCTGGCGGCCGTCGATCCACGTCTGCTCCGCCTTGGCATAGGTCGACAGCGGCTGCATGTTCCACACCACCAGGTCCGCGTCCTTCCCGACCTCCAGGCTGCCCACCCGGTCCTCGACCTTGAGCTGCTTGGCCGGGTTGATGGTGACGAACTTGAGCGCCTCCTCCGGCGGCACCGAGCGGGTGCCGTCGGGCAGCAGCGAGTACTTGTGCGCCTTGCCCGCCTCCACGTTCATGCGTCGGGCCAGTTCGTCCGAGTCGCTGTTGTAACTCACGTTGGCGCCGGCCTCGTGCATGATTGGCCCGGCCTGCGGGATGGCGTCCTGCACCTCAACCTTGAAGCCCCACCAGTCGGAGAACGCCGATCCGCCGTACGAGAAGTCCCGCACCGCCTCGGCCACCTTGTAGCCCTCGAGGATGTGCTGGTACGAGCCGATCTTGAAGTTGAACTCCTGCGCCACCCGCGCCAGCATCAGGATCTCGTCCTGCCGGTACGAGTGGCAATGTACCAGCCGCTTGTTGGCCAGAATCTCGGCCAGACACTCCAGTTCCAGATCACGCCGGGGCGGTGTTGCCCCGGGAGTTGTGCGATGACGCTCCCAGGCCGCTGCGTACTCGCGAGCGGCGATGAACCGGTCGCGGATGATCGTCTCCACGCCCATGCGGGTCTGCGGATAGCGGGTGTTGCTGCGTTCCCCGGAGTTGCTCTGCTTGACGTTCTCGCCGAGGGCGAACTTGATGCCCGCGATCGCCCCCTCCATGTGCATGTCATCCGGCCGCACCACGCCCCAGCGGATCTTGTTCACCTGGTTCTGCCCGCCGATCGGGTTGGCCGAACCGTGCAGGTTGTTCACCAGCGTCAGACCGCCCGCGAGCTGGCGGTACCAGTTGATCGCATCCGGGTTGGTTACATCGCCGATGCGCACCTCGGCGGTGATCGCCTGGCCGGCTTCGTTCACCCCGCCCGAGATGCCCGTGTGGCTGTGGCAGTCGATCAGGCCGGGCGTGATGTGCTTGCCGGTGCAGTCCACGGTCACAAAGCCCTCGGCCAGCCTGGGCAGGCTTGCCGCCGGGCCGACGTACTGGATTATCCCGTCGGCGATCACCACCGCGCCGTTCTCAATCCGGCCCGCCGGGCCGCTGGTCCACACCGTCGCGTTGGTGAACACCACCCGCTGCTGGGCCGGCTGCTCGGTGAACGCGTAGGCCCCGAAGGGCAGGCCGGGCAGCTTCTCCGGCACGCTCACCGCGTCCAGCGTCTCCTTGTCGGCCTCCTGCGTGCCATCCGCCGGACCCACGCGAACCGCCTTGAACGCGCTGGTCGTCGCGGCGGCGCCCTCGGCCCCGGCCACGGTCATCTCGCCGATGAGCAGTTGCGACATCCGTCGGGCCTTCACGCTCACCGTGCCGGCGCCGCTGATGGGCTTGCTGTCCACCGTGTAGCTCAGTTGCGGGTCCTGCACCTGGGCGGAGGCGGCCGCCGCCTCGCCCTTGTCGCGTTTGACCGTCACCCGCCCGTCCGGCTGCACCGCGATGAACGTCGGCTTGCCCGGCTGCACCCGGTCGTTGATGGTCACGATCTGCCAGCGACCCACCAGCCCGGGAAGCCGATCTGCATCCTGAATGGTCTCTTCCCGCTTGGCGGGCGCCGCAGCCGCCGCCCGAGCGGTGCGGTTGCCGCTCAACTGGGCCACACCCATCGGCCCGGTCACCTGGCCGGTCAGTTCCTCAGCCTTCACCGTTGCCGTGAGTTTGATCGCCGCACCCTCGACATTCGCCTCCACCGTCAATTGCCCAGAACCGGCATCGAAGCTGGTTGTGCTCGCTTCGGCCGAGCCCATGACCGCTGTCAGTGTCGCCGACAGTTCGTTTTCTGCGCTCCGCTTGACGGTCAGCGTTGCCGGAATGCCGTCCGGCGGCAGCCCCTCACCGCTGACTTTGATGCTCCACGAGCCCGCCACCGGGTCCTCCGCGGGCTTGTCGTTCGCCGCCCCGGCCGCGGCAGGCGCGTTGGCCTTGGTCTCCGGCTTGGCCTCCACCCCCTTCTCCGGCTCAGTCACCGCAGCGCTGCGAACCGCAGACCATGTAAAGGCCTCGCCCCCGGCGGTCACGCCGTTGCCGCTGAGCGTCACCGAGGCCTCGCCCTGATCGATCAGGCCCGCAAAGGTCCAAACACCCGGCTGGCCGAACGGCTCGTGCTCCAGCACGAAGCTGACCCGGTCCTCGCCGATCACCACCGAGCGTGCCCGGCCGCTCTTCTCACGCCCGCCGCTGGCCTGTTCGCCCCTTGCCGGCGTCTTGGCCGCCGGGTCCTGGTCCTTGCCGCCCTCCTCGCGACGCGCCGCCGGAGTCACGATCGATTTGACCGTCACCGCGTTCTCGCGGTCGATCACAAGTTGCAGGGTGTCCCCGGTGATCAGCGCCGGGTTGAGCGTCAGCGTGTACGTGCCCGGCAGCCGCGTGGGGGGAGCCGTCACTTCATGGCGGATGCCGTCCACCCACATGTCGCGGATCTTCGTCCGGCGCGAGAAGATCGGGCCGTCAGCCACGATCAGGTTCGCCCGCTTGCCGGCCTCAACCGTCCCCAGTTCCTTCCCCAGCCCCAGCACCTCCGCGGGCGTGCTGGTCAGCATCGCCAGCGCCTGGTCCTCGCTGAGCCCCTGCCGGATCGCCGCCCGCATGTTGTCCATGATCCGTCCGCGATCCCGGCCTTTGCCCGCAGTGGCCGCCGGCACAAAGCCCGCCTCGTGCAGGCGGCGAGGGTTGGTGGGCGCCTGCTCCCAGGTCATCAGGTCCCGCAGATCCAGCGATTCCAGGTCGCCGATGCTGGAGATCCGCGGTCGGTCGGGCGTGCCCAGCGGAATCACCATCTTCGGCTTGCCGCCCGCCTCCCCGGCTTGCGCCAGGGCCTCAAGCCGCCGGAACTCCAGCCCCGAGCCCAACAGGATCGCAGGCTGCTTGAACTCCGCTGCGATCTTGAGCATCCGCAGCGATTCCAGTTCGTTGTCCGCGTTGAGCATCAGCGGCCGCGCGGCCCCACCCTTCTCGCCCAGCAGGGCATCGAGCGCGTTGGGCCCGGAGGCCACGCCCGCCGCCCGCTGCGCAGCGCGATACTCCGCGTCGGCGAGCGTCTGGCGGATCATTGCGATCGCGCCCATCTGGCTGTCCGGGTAGCCGGCCCAGCGTCCCTCGGAGGTGGTCCCAAACCCGCCGAGATCCATCGCGACCATTTGGTACACGCCGGCGGCGTAGACAGGGGGGCGGCTCAGCGAGGCGTCGCTGGGAATCCGCGCCAGCGACACCACGGCCGCCTGCCCCCGGAAGATCCCGCCCCTTGGCGCCAGTGCCGCGGCACCATACCCGGCGTTGCGCAGGGTGCGGGCGGTCGCATCGTCCAGCGTCTTGCCATCCAGAGCGGTTCGCTGCGGGGTCACCCGCTCGTTCCAGTGCACGCCCTTGGCATCAGGGTCGGCGCGGGGCGCGTCGATCTCGTAGTACGGCTCGATGAACGCCGGGTAGACCGTGAGCCCGGCCAGATCGAACACCCGGGCGCCCCGGGGCGGTAGCGGGGAAGGTGGGTCCTTTGGGGCCTTGTCGGCCTCGCCCGGCTTGCTGGCCTGATGGCCCGGAGCTGAGGGGAGTGTGCCCGGCGGCAGGGGGGTGCCCTGAACCGACACAATCCGACCGTCTTCCATCACAATGGTCGACGAGGTCAGCACCCGGCCGGGGGCCACGAACACTGTCGCGTTGACCAGCGCCACCAGCGTTGGGTCCGGTCGGCGCGGGCCGTTGGGTGGCGGAGCCAACGGATCAGCCGGGGACGCCCACAGCACTGAGCCGATCAGCCCAATCGCCCCGGTCAGTGCCAATCCGCCAATCGCCGCACGGAGCGGCCCGCTGCCAGGACGTACTGCCATATTGGTGAATGTAACGGCAAAGCACCCCGCGGGTGGCACTCAGGACAACCCCTCAACGGGGTGTTTTGTCCGGCTGCATATCCCAAACTATGGGTTGCCCGGAGGAGGGCCCGCCCCTTGACGGGATGTGGCACCCGTCACCCCGGGGTCCTCCCGGGCCGACGCCACGCCGGCAAGGGCGATATGGTCGGTCGCAGTGGAGGAGATGGATTTACGCGATGGAGACAGAAATGGCTGGGAAGCTACTTGACGGCGCGGCGATCATCGGACAGAGCGGCGGACCAACCGCGGTCATCAATCAGTCACTGGTGGGGGTCATCGAGGGCCTGCGGGGCTACCGGCAGGTCCGCAAGATTCTGGGCATGCGCCACGGCGTCGACGGCCTGATCCGGGGCCTGCCCTTCGTCGATCTCTCGGCCCTGACCAGCGAGCAGCTCGACCGTATCGCCAAGACCCCCTCCGCGGCCCTGGGCTCCAGCCGGGCCAAGCCAACCGAGGCCGACGGCCCCAAGATCTTCGAGGCCTGCCGCGCCGCCGACATCCGCTACTTCTTCTACATCGGCGGCAACGACTCTTCGGACACCTGCCGCATCGTCTACGAGCTGTCCAAGAAGGCCAACTACGAGATGCGGTGCTTCCACGTGCCCAAGACCGTGGACAACGACCTGATGGGCAACGATCACACCCCGGGCTTCGGCTCCGCCGCCCGCTATGTCGCCATGGCCTTCATGGCCGACGACCGCGACAACGCCTCGCTGCCCGGCATCAAGATCAACGTGATCATGGGCCGCAACGCCGGCTTCCTGACCGCTTCTTCTGCTCTGGCCCGCCATGCCGAAGGCGACGGCCCGCACCTGATCTACCTGCCTGAGGTGCCGTTCGACACCGAGCGGTTCATCGAGGACGTCAAGGGCGTGGTCGCCAAGTACAACCGCTGCCAGATCGCCGTCTCTGAAGGCATCAAGGACAAGGACGGAGTCGACATCGGCGCCAAACTGATTGCCAACGCCCAGACCGACGCCCACGGCAACGTGCAGCTCTCCGGCTCGGGCGCGCTGGGCGACATGCTCGCCAACCTGATCAAAGAGAAGATCAAGAGTCCCTCCGGCAAGCCGCCCCGCGTGCGTGCCGACACCCTGGGCTACCTCCAGCGGTGCTGGCCCGAGCCCTCTCACGTTGACGCCGGCGAAGCCCGGGGCGTGGGCGTGAAGGCGGCGCAGGAGGCCATGAACGGCCAGAGCGACGGCTCGGTGGCCATCGTGCGGCTGAGCAACCACCCGTACCGCGTCGAGAAGCGGCTGATCAAGCTGACCGACGTTGCCGCCAAGACCAAGGTCATGCCGCCGGAGTTCTACCACGCGAGCAAGCCCGACGTGACCCCGGCGTTCATCGAGTACTGCAAGCCGCTGGTCGGCGAGTTGCCGCACT
The DNA here is from genome assembly GCA_021294835.1 of Planctomycetaceae bacterium. Classification (GTDB taxonomy): domain Bacteria; phylum Planctomycetota; class Phycisphaerae; order Phycisphaerales; family UBA1924; genus CAILKP01. The sequence continues at coordinate 26,262 of JAJTDF010000008.1, read as the reverse complement.
TTGCCGCCCGACTGTGAAGCCCATGAGCCAGCCTGAAACCCCCGGGGCCGTCCGCGTGCTGTTCAAGCGGCTGTCCCCTCGAGCCACCCTCCCGGCGTACCAGACGGCCCAGGCCGCCGGTATGGACCTGAGCGCCTGCCTGCCCGAGGGCGAGCGCGTGACCCTCGCGCCCGGGCAGATCGCCAAGATTCCGCTCGGGTTCGCCGTCGCCCTTCCCGCCGGGTACGAAGCCCAGATTCGCCCGCGTTCCGGCCTGGCCACCAAGTTCGGCGTCACCGTTCCCAACGCTCCCGGCACCGTTGATGCCGACTACCGGGGCGAGATGGTGGTGGCGCTGATCAACCTCGGCCGCGAGCCGTACATCGTCGAGCACGGGGCCCGCGTCGCCCAGATGGTGGTGGCCCCGGTCAGTCACGCCCAGTTGGTGGAGACCGACATCCTGCCTGACAGCCAGCGGGGCGCCGGCGGCTTCGGCAGCACCGGCGGACATTGACCGGCTCGCCCGGTTCCCGCATCGGGTGATAACCGGTGGACCTTCGGCCGATGGCGTCTGCTCCGCGGTACCCTCGCCCATCGTGCCTCCTGCATCGGCACAACTTGACGCCGCCTGGGCCGCCCTTGATCAGGGGCGGCTAGCCGAGGCTCAGGCCGTGCTGCTCCGGCTGCTTCGCACCCGTCCGGCCGATGCCGACGTGCTGTTCGCCATGCGCGAGTGCAAGTGGCAGAAGGGCGAGCTGACCCAGGCGCTGCACTTCGCCCAACGCGCCGCCGCGGTCGCGCCCGATCGTGCCGATACCGTCGGCGAGTACGGCCGCCTGCTCAGCCTCACCGGTCAGCACCAGCAGGCCATCACCACGCTCCGCCAGGCCATGAAACTCTCAGGCGGAGCGGTGCAGGCGGTGGTCTACCTCGCCGAAGCGCTGCTGGGCGCCAACCGCATCGCCGAGGCCGAAGCGGTCTGCCGTCAGGGGCTGGCCGACCACGGCCCCGAAGCCCGCATCCTGCGTCGCCTGGCCTCCGCCGTGCTTGAGCAAGGGCGTGCCGCCGAGGCCGGGGCCGCTCTTGAGCAGGCGGTTGCGGCAGCCCCCGAGCGGGTGGATCTGCTGAGCAGCCTGGCCGCCATCAGCCATTATGCCAGCCCGGCCCGCCCGCACCTGGTCCGCAAGCGTGCTGAGCGGTTCGGCGCATCGATCGCCGCTCTGGCCGGGCCCGGGCGGCCCGCCAGTCAGGCCGCTCCAGCCCCGCATGGCGAACGCCTGTGTGTCGGCATCCTCTCGCCGGATCTGGTCACCCACTCGGTGGTGTTCTTCCTTGAGCCGCTGCTGACCGCGCTGGCCGGGCGGCCGGTAAGCCTGACGGTCTATCACGACCGAGCCACCATCGACGCCACCACCGAGCGGCTGCGGACCTTGATTGAGCGGGGATCAACAACCCGGGGCGGTGAGCACTGGCGGTGGCGTGTGGTGTGTGATCTGAGCGATGCGGCGCTTGCCGACGCGATCGCTGCCGACAGGCTCGATGCGGTGGTGGAACTCTCCGGCTTGATGGAGCACCACCGCCACGCGGCCTTGGCCATGCTGCGTGCCCGCACCGGGGCCGCCGGGCCGGCGATCCTCTCCTGGCTGGGTTACCCCGGCACCACCGGCATGAAGCACGTGGATGCACGGCTGGTCGATGCGCTCACCGATCCACCTGCAGCCGACGGCCGCCCCGGCGCCGACGCATGGTGCACCGAGTCGCTGGAGCGGCTGGACGGGTGCTTCGTGTGCTACGGCTTGCCCCATCAGGCCGGCGACGTGCAGCCCTGCCCTTCGCTGAGTGCACCCGGCCACGCGGTCACCTTCGGCAGCTTCAACAACCTCATGAAGCTCTCCGATGCGTGCGTCGGGGCGTGGGCCTCGGTGCTCCGGGCCGTGCCCGATTCGCGGCTGCTGCTCAAGGCCGTCGCCCTGGGCGATCCCGCCGTTGCCGAGTTCACCCGCAGCCGCTTCGCCGCCCACGGCGTGGACCCGTCGCGGCTGGATCTGCTCACCTGGACGCCCTCGTACGCAGCCCATCTGGACCTCTACCGCCGCGTCGACATCGCCCTGGACAGCCTGCCCTACGCCGGCACCACCACCACCTGCGAGGCGCTGGTGATGGGCGTGCCCGTGGTCACCCTCGCGCCTGCTGATCAGCCCCACGCCCACCGCGTCGGGGCGTCGCTGCTCACCGCTGCCGGCCACCCGGAGTGGATCGCCGGCGACCAGCCCGCGTTCGTTGAACGCTGTGTCGCGCTGGCGGCCGATCAGGCCTGCCGTGTGGAGCTGCGACAGTCGCTCCGCCGCCAAGTGCTGCTTTCGCCGCTGTGTGATGCCCCCGCCTTCGCCGACCGCTGGCTCGCGGCCATCACCCGCGTGCTGAACGCTCGCGACGGCACCGCGGGAGGGAGGCCTGCGTGAACGGGCGGCTCAGCAGCGTGCTCCAGACGGCGCAGAGCCACCTGGCCCAGGGCCGCCCCGAAGCGGCCCGCAGGCTGCTGTTGCCCGTGGTGGCGCCGCTGCTGGCCAAGCCCGCGTGCTGTGACGCCCAACTGGTGCAGGCCGCGTGCCTGCTTCGCGAAATCGCCACCGCCCTCGGCCAGCCGGCTCAGGCGGTGCACTGGGCAGCGAAGGCCCATGAACTGGACCCCTCACGGGCCGATTTGCTGGTGGAACTGGGGTGGGCCGAACTGGAAGCCGACGATCTCGCTGCCGCGGCCCAGCATCTGTCCGTGGGGGGCTCGCTGGCGGTGGGCGATGCCGCATCGCTCACGCTCGCGGCATCCGGGCTGCTGCGGCTGGAGCGGCTGTGCGACGTTCAGGAGTTGCTCGAGAACGTCCTGCAGTCCGGCGGGGCGGATGCCTGGACACCCGACGAACGCTGGGGCGTGCTGCAGCGGTTGGCCTCCGCCCAGCTTGAGCGGGGACGATCCGATCAGGCCGCTGCCACTGTGGAGCACATGCTCCAACTCAAGCCTGACGACCCGGCGACACGCTGGTTTGCCGCCACCGTGCTGAACTACGCCTCAGCCGCCGACCCGGCCCGCGTGCGGCTCGCCCACGTGCAGTGCGGCCGCCGCCTCGGTCGCGCCCGGTCGCAGAGGGCGCCGCTGCCCGAGGTTGGCCGCCGGCCTCTGCGTGTCGGGCTGCTTTCGTCGGACTACCGCTCGCACTCGTGCGCCTACTTCCTCCAGCCCCTGCTCTGCCATGCTGATCGGTCGCGCCTGCACCTGCTGCCGCTCTGCCTGCCCGGGCACAAAGATGCCGGAACCGCCTGGCTGGCCGAAGCGGCACGCGGTGGGGGGCATGGCCCGCTGACCGACGTGCCCTGCACCGACCCCGGCTTTGCCACCGCGGTTGGGGCCGCGAAGCTGGATGTGCTGGTGGATGTCAACGGGCTCTCTGCCGGCAATGTGGCGCACCTGCTCGGCGGGCATCTGGCGCCCAGGCTGGTGAACTGGCTCGGCTATCCGAACATCACCGGTCTGCCCGAGATGGACGCCCGCCTCGTGGACGACCGCACCGACCCGCCCGCCCCCTGCCCACCCGCCAACGGCCCGCCCGCCAACCGCCCACCCGCCACCGACGGCGGCGAGCCACAGGAACGGATCGACGGGTGCTTTGTGTGCTATGCCCCGCCGCCCGATCTGCCGCCAGCGTCGCCACCTCAGCCTCCGGTCGACGGTCCGGTTCGCTTCGGCAGCTTCAATTCCATGATGAAGCTCAGCGACCGCACGCTGGCCCTGTGGTCCGCAGCCCTTGCCGCCTGCCCGCAGAGCACCCTGACCATCAAGGCCAAACCGCTCGGTGAGCCCACCACTGCCCAGGGCCTGCTGAGCCGCTTGGCGTCGGCCGGTATCCCGGTGGCTCGTGTTCGGCTGCTGCCCGCCACCGCCGGGGTGGCCGAGCATCTGAGTTGCTACCACCAGATCGATGTCGCTCTGGACACCACGCCCTACGCCGGCACCACCACCACCTGCGAGGCACTGGTGATGGGCGTGCCCGTGCTGACCTTCGCCCCACACGCCGCCCGCGTCGGCGCCTCGCTGCTGCACGCTGCCTGGGGTGAGGATGCCCCCCGCTGGATCGCTACGAGCGACCGCCAGTGGGCCGAACTGGCAGCCCGGGCCGCCGCGCACGTGGCCGGGTTGCGTGCAAGCCGTTCCGCCCTTCGGTACCGCGTGCTCGCCTCGCCGCTGTGCGACGGCCCCGGCTTCGCCGCACGCTTCGCCGACGCCATCGAGCGGATCGCCCGCACCCCGGTTCGCTCCGCCGATCACCCGCCAACACTTCCCGCTGATGTCCGCCATTGATCGTGCCAAGGAGATGATCGTCCAGGGGCGGCTCAAGCCCGCCGAGGACCTTCTGCGCCGCACGCTCGCCTCCCAGCCGGGCAACGTGGACGCCCTGAGTTGCATGGTGTATCTGCTGCTCCAGAGCGGCATGCTGGTGCAGGCCCGGCACTTCGCTGAGCGGGCCGCCTCGCTAGCGCCGCACGATCCGCTCGTGCTGGGCAACCTCTGTGCCGTGCTGCACGCGGTCGGCAATATGCAGCAGGTCATTCATGTCGGCATGCAGGCGTTGCAGAGCGATCCCGCTGCGGTCTCGGTGCGCGAGAAGGTGGCGATGGCGCTCATCCACCTCGGCCGATTCGATGAGGCGGGGCGGCTCGCCGAAGCCCACCCCGGCGGTGTCGGAGTCGACCCCGTCCTGCTGATGCGCTGGGCGACGGCGCTCGCCCGCCTCGGTCGCGCCCACCAGGCCTCACCGTCGCTGCTCGCCGCGATGGACAGGTACCCCGACAACGTCGACCTCGCGGTGGTCGCCTGTTCCATCGCCCACTACCACCAGCACGAGCCGCACGGCGTTCACGCCCTCCACGTTCGCTACCGTGAAGCCGTCAGCGCGACGCTGCCGCCCACGCCCACGCTGCCCCGGGCGAGCGCCGCCGACCCGCTCCGCGTAGGGCTGCTCTCGGCCGACCTCAGGGGGCACCCCGTCGCCCTCTTCATCGAGCCGCTGCTCATCCATCTGGACCGCGCCCGCTTTGAAATGCACTGCTTCATGATTGGCGTAGAGGACGCCGTCAGCGCCAGGCTTCGTCCGTTGACCAAGCACTGGCAGGGCCTCAGCGTGCTCGGCGGCCTCTCTGCTGCGCAGATCGCCCAGCGGATCCGCGAGGCGCACATCGATGTGCTCATCGAACTCGGCGGACACACCCAGGCCAGCGGTCTGCCGGTGGTGTGCGGGCGGGCCGCGCCGGTGCAGATCGGCTACTGCGGGTACACCCATCGAACCGGAGCGCCGAACATGGACGGCCGCGTGGTGGACCACTGGACCGACCCGCCCGAACTTGACCCTGCTCCCGAGGACCCCGAGCGGCTCATTCGCTTGCCCCGCTGTTTCCTGTGCTTCCAGCCGCCTGAGACCTCGGCCGCCCCGCCGCCGGTGTGGCCCGGGGATGGCCCCCTGGTCTTCGGCTGCTTCAACGACTTGGCCAAACTCGGTCCCGCGAGCATCGATCTGTTCTCCGCGGCACTGCACGCCTGCCCGACTTCCCGCCTGCTTATCAAAGCTGGGCCGCTGGAGCATGCCGCCCACCGTCAGTGGGTACTCGACAGCTTCGCCGCCCGCGGTGTCGCCGCGGAACGTCTGGAGCTGCTCGGCCGCACCTCGTCACACGCCGATCATCTCGCTGTGTATGGTCGCGTGCACGTCGCCCTTGATCCCTTCCCGTACCACGGCACCACCACCACCTGCGAGGCACTGCTGATGGGCGTGCCCGTGCTCAGTCTGGCCGGTCGAGCCCACGCCTCACGCGTGGGGGTGAGTCTGCTCCATCAGGTGGGCCTTGCGGACCTCTCGGTCACCTCGCCGGAGGCGTTCGCCGCTCGCGCCGCCGAACTGGACGCGGATCGCCCCCGCCTGCAGAGCCTCAGAGCCGGCCTGCGGGCACGCCTGCTGGCCTCGCCGTTGTGTGACGGCCCCGGCTTCGCCGCCGCCTTCGGCGACATGCTGCTCGGCCTGTGCCGTCCCGTCGCACCCGCGTCCGGAGGTGGCCAGTGAGTGGCCAAATGGGTGCGCCGACCGACGCCGTCGGCATCTTCCGCGAAGCACGCGACCTTGCCCGCAACGGCCAGGTCGCCCGGGCCCAAGCGCTGGCCGCTCGTCTGCGAGGCCTCGCCCGGACCGCTGCCACGCTCGGTCTGGCGCTCGGGGAGGCAACGCCGCAAGCAACGGGCCAAGCAGCAGGGCAGACGCGGAGCGGGACCGCCGGCGATCGCGCCGTCGCTCTGGCCGGCACGCTCGCCGGCGCTGACGCCGTGCCCCTGCTCCTCGCCCTCGCCGAGGCCCTGCTCGACGCGGGATGTCCCGCGGAAGCCGACGCCGTGCTGCAGCACGCCCTGCGTCAGGACCCTGCCGACCCTGATGTGCTCTGGCGTCGCGCTGAGGCATTGCTTGAACTGGGCGAGGTCCCCGCCTCGCATGACCTGGCCCTGATGGTGCAGGCCCGGCACCCGCGCAGCCCGATGGTTGCCGCCGGCGCTGCCCACATGCTCAACTACCTTCCCGGCATCGCCCTTGATCAAACGCGAGCGGCCCACGCCGCCTTCGCCTCCGCCGTGCAGCCCGAGCAGCCGCTCCCGCCGTCCCGCCCCAGGCGGTGCCCGCGTCCGCTTCGCCTGGCCTTTGTGTCCCCCGACCTGTACACCCACTCGGTCGCCTTCTTTCTCGAGCCGGTCCTCAGTAACCGCCACCTGCTGCACCCGCACGGGGCCGAGGTCCTGCTGGTGAACACCGGCGTGCGGCACGATGCCACCACCGAGCGGCTGGTGGCCGCCGCCGGCGGCCCAACCCACTTCGTCGATGCCGGGCCGGTCAGCGGCCTCTCGGCTGCCGAGGTGGTTGCCGCGGTGCGGGCCTGGCAGCCCGGCGGTGCGTCAGCAGCGTCCGACGCTGAACCGGGCGTCGACATCGCGATCGACCTCGCCGGGCTGACGCCATTCAACGGCCTACACCTGTTCGCCCACCGCCTCGCTCCGTTGCAACTCACCTGGCTGGGTTACCCGAACACCACCGCCCTGCCGCAGATGGATGCCCGCATCGTCGACGCCCTCACCGATCCGCCCGAGGCGTCATCCCCCTGCACCGAGCGGTTGATCCGTATGGCCGGCCCCTTTGTCTGTTACCGCCCGCCGCCCGCCGTGCCCGATGTCGCTCCGATTCGCCCGGCCGACGCCCCGGTGACCTTCGGTTCCTTCAACATCGCCCGCAAGATCAGCGATCCTTGCGCGGCGCTGTGGGCCCGGGTGCTGGCGTCCGTCCCCGGCTCTCGGTTGGTGGTCAAGAGCGCCACCCTGGCCAGCCCAGCGTCGCGTCGCCGGCTGGCCGACCGTCTCGTTCGCGCTGGCATCCCGCCGGACCGTCTGTCGGTCCTGTCCCCGGTCGCGGGCGTGCAGGAGAACCTTGCCGCCTATCAGCAGATCGATGTCGCACTGGACACCTGGCCGTACTGCGGCACCACCACCACCTGCGAAGCCCTGCTCATGGGCGTTCCCGTGGTATCACTCACAGGCGAAACCCATGCGTCCCGCGTCGGCGCGTCCGTGCTCGCCGCCATCGGCCAGCCGCAGTGGGCCGCTAGGTCCGCCGATGAATTCGTGCAGCAGGCAGCGGCGTTGGCCACACTCGGCGATCCAGCGCGGCCCCCGCCGGGCGCGCTCCGCCAACGGCTACTCCAGTCCCCCCTGTGTGACGCATCGGGCTTTGCCCGCCGCTTTGGTGAGGCGCTCACCGTCGCACTCGCTGCCGTTCCGGCGTCGTGACTCGCCGGCCGGTATGCTCCGGCCTCCGTTCTTCGCTCCATTGGCCCTCGCCCTCATGCACCTTGACCGCTGGCTCCATTTCGCCGACATCCCCGAGATCTCAGGCCTCCATGTCCCGACGGGGCACGGTCTGCGCATCAACTGTCACCTGCCTGATCCCCACCAGCCCGCACCCGCCGATTCGCCCCAGGTCCGTGCCGCATGGGTCGCGGCTTTGGCCGACAACCCCGATCTTTTCGACGGTCACATCTTGACGGTGCACAGCATCACCTCGACTGATCATCTGGCCATCGACGTCCGGCCCGACCGTTTCTCTCGGTTGCTGGCCCAGCAGCGGGGCGTCGGCTCCGGGCTTTGCCTGCTGGGCTGCAAGGGCGTCATCACCGGCGTGGATGCGCAAGGCGTCGAGCACGTGCTGCTGGGTCGTCGGGGGCAGTACACGCGGATCTACGCCGGTCAATGGGAACTCGCGCCGGCCGGGGGGGTGGACCTTCCGCCCGGGCTGCCCAAGGCGTTGGGGCTGCCTGATCTGGTGGCGACTCTGCTCGAGGAAGGGCAACACGAACTCGGGATCAATCTGGCCGAGCGGGTGGATGCTTCCTTGGCCAGCCTTGTGGGGGCGGTACACGATCGCGTCGCTGCCTCGCTGGACTTGTTCGTCGCCATGCCCTGGCAGGGTCTGATCGACCCGCGCCGAGGGTGGTGCTCGGCTGCTGGCTGTGACCGCGAGTACATTGACGTGTGCTGGGTATCTCGCGGCCATCTGGCTGAGTGGTTCAATGCCTCGGCCACCGGCCCTGATGGTCCGATAAGTCCGCCGACAAGGGCCGCGATGCGGCTTCTCGGCTGGCGGGGTGGCCATCGCTGAGTGTGCCTACACCGTCTGCGTCGATGGATTGATCGCTTCCCGTATACCGACTCGGGAGCATCGGTGATATGCTGAGCTTCCCTTGGGGCGGTGCTTGCTGCTTTGGGGGATCGCCTGATTGTGGGGGTGTTTGCAGGCGTGGCCTCGGTCCGCGGCAGCCTCGACTGTGCCGACGGACCGCGCGTTCCGGAGTTTTAATGTTTGGTGCAGCCCGGCGGCAACGACCGCACGGCGGGCGGCGAGACTGGTTCGTCAGGAGAGTGGTCGGCAATCTGCGAGGAGACGAGACATGATGGAGGTTTTCCGGTGCTTTGGTCTGACGGCAGCCGCAATGGTCTTCATGGCGGATGCGGCGATCGCGCAGCCCTCGTCGGTTGAGCATGACCCCTCGGGGACGGTCTTCGGCGAGCCGTCCTCGATACGTGGACGCACGCCGGTTCAGCCCCGCGAGGAAGAAACTGTTACGCTGAACTTCCGCGTTGGCTTCCAGTTCACCTACGACCGCGTCGCGGTGTACTACACGACCGACGGCAGCGAGCCCCAGGGCGCTTTCGGTGTCGGCTCCGGCACCACCCAGGTACTCACCAACACCGGCGGCGGCGTGCAGTTCATACGGAACGAGAACGCCGGCGGAGTCCGCGACTGGTGGCGGGCGGTCATTCCCACCGGTCGGAACTACCAACAGAACGTCCGCTACAAGGTGAGCGCCTGGCGCAGCTTCGTGGGCAACGAGGTCTTCGCTTCCAGCCCCCAGGGCGTTGCCGGCTTCGCGTACATCAACAAGCTTGCCTGGCCGGGTCAGGGCTCCAACTTCTTCCCGGCTGACGACATCGGCTATCCCCCTGTGCACCACTGGAAAGAGGAGGGCATCATCGGCAACAACTGGATCAACCAGATGGTTGACCAGAACGGCACCGTCTTCGACGTGTACTACCCGGGCGCCGGCGGCGTGCAGGGCGTGGGCACCAAGAACGAGGGCTACGTCGACGGCCTGGACACCTTCCCCGCCGGCCTCCCGCTGGACAACCGCGGCCAGATGCACGTCAACCAGTTCATGCCCGGCATCCGCGTTGACGGAGTGACCTACTGGCTGAGCAACCAGAACGGCTCGGATTTCACCGGCGTGCAGCAGAGCTACGTTGATCGCACCAACACCATCCGCACCGAGCAGCGGCTTGTCGCCCGGGGCAACAACATCCGCCTCGTGCAGTACGACTTCGCCCCCAAGGGCGTGAACTATGCCCTGAACTCAGGCGGCCAGCCGCTGCGGGGCGTCAGCATCAAGCGCATGCTGCTGACCAACGACGGCACGGCCCCCAAGACCGTCAACGTCTACTACTACGGCGACTGGGCTCTGAACGGCGGCGATGAGTTTGACAACGCCTTCATCGACGACGACCGGGGCGTGATGTACGCCATCGACAACACCTTCCGCATCGCCACCGCCACCGGCAGCATCGGACTGGGTCAGGAATACAACCCCACCACGTTCTCCGGCTACGCCAAGAACGTCACTGTCGGTCTCGGCGTAGCCATGAAGACCTCGCCGACAGTCGGCGCCGCCGGCGGACAGGCCGCCACTGATTTCTGGCGCGACACCTCCGGCGACAACTCCCAGGGCTGGGTCGGCCAGCAGATCACCCTCGCACCGGGCCAGACCCGCGAGGTCTCCTTCGCCATCATCGGCGGGTATGACAACTTCGCCGGCGCCAACGGCACCTACGGCTTCCAGATGGCCCCCGTCGCCGATTGGTTCCTGGCCTCCAGCGCCGAGCAGTTGATGAACCAGACCGACTCGCACTGGCGCACCTGGCTGGACAACGGCGTGACCGTCAGCCTGCCCGATCAGCGGCTGGTCACCCTCTTCGAGCGCGGCCTGCTCGCCACCGCTCTGCACTTCGACGAGCGCAACGGCGGCCTGATCGCCGGCTATCGCAACGGCGCGTACCCCTACGTCTGGCCGCGCGACATGGCCTGGGCCGGCGTCACCCTCGCCCGCACCGGCCACACCGACATCGTCCGCCAGATGACCCGCTACCTCCGCGACGTCACCTTCCGCGACTTTGAGGGTTGGGGCCGCAAGGGCTTCTGGCGTCAGAAGTACTCCACCGACGGCTTTGTCATCTGGGGCGCGCCTCAGGTGGATGAGACAGCCGTGATCCCATGGATGGTCAACTACAAGTACTTGGTCACCGGTGATCTGGGCTACCTCACCGAGGCGCAGCCAGGCAACCCCGCCAACACCACCTACGAGATGGTCAAGGACGCCGCCATCGCGATGAGCCAGACCTCCACGCAGGATCCCGGACGCCTGAACCTCCGTCAGGCCTACCTCGGCGCGCCGGCCAACGAAGTGCTGATGTACTCCAACAACATCTGGGAGGATCAGTACGACACGTTCATCTACTCCAACGCCAACATCATCCGGGGCCTGCGTGACGCCCGCGCCATCGCCGACACCCTCGGCCGCCCGGCTGACGCCGCCGACTTCCAGAACCGGGAGAACGGCCTGCTGCCCGGCTTCTTCGGCAAGCTCAACTGGAACCGCGAGAACACCGACATCTCGCTGCTGGGCATCGTCTACCCGTTTGAGGTCGTGCAGCCCAACGACCCGCACGCCGTCCGCGTCATCGACCGCATCAACGGCGTCGCCCCCGACGCCAACGGCCAGACCAAGCCGCTGGTCCGCTTCGCTGGTCAGTTCATCAACGACTCCAGCGACTTCGTCGGCCTGATCGACCGCTACTACGGCGACAGCTACTGGGGCAACCCCGCCCTCGGCCCCACCCGCGCCGGCCCCTGGTTCCTTTCCACCATGTGGTACGGCATCTACTACGCCATGCGTCAGGACTTCACCCCGGGCAAGGCCGACATCGACAACCACCTTTACCGCCTCAACCGCACCGCTGACCACAACGGCCCGCTGGGCCTCGGCGCTGAGCAGATGGCCCCTAGCAACTCCCTGCTCTACCCCGGTCAGTCTGACTTCACACTCCAGACCGCCTGGCCCAACGCCTGGGAGAGCATGAGCTTCTATGTCGACTCGCTGATGATGCTCGTCGACTACAAGCCCGACGCGCCCGGCAACACCCTCCGCGTTGAGCCCAAGCTGCCCACTGGCTGGTCGAGCATGACCTTCAACAACCTCCGCGTCGGTGAGAAGCGCATCAACCTCACCGCGTCCGAGGACGCCCGCGGCGCCACCCACATCTTCACCAACACGCTCGGCGGCGCCGCCAACTTCGACACCGTCGTTCGCGTGCCCGCCGGGTTCGCCCCGTGCGACGTCCGCGTGACCGGCGGCACCATCACCTTCCAGTCCTACGACGCCGCCACCGGCCGCCAGACCGTCCGGGGCACGCTCAACCCGGCCATCGGCGGGGTCACCGAGGTTCGCGTCTCCACCCAGTGCGCCTGCTCGGTCGCCGATGTGGTGGCGGTCGGCGGCCTCCCGCCCGCCGACGGGATCCTGACCGGTGACGACTTCGTCGCCTTCATCAACGCCTTCGCCTCCGGCGACCTGCTGGCCGACATCGTCGAGGTCGGCGGGTTGCCCCCGGCCGACGGCCTGATCACCGGCGACGACTTCGTCGCCTTCGTCAACGCCTTCGCCGCCGGCTGCCCGTAACCGCCCGCCCGATCCCGGTACCCCCTTCAAGGCCCGCGTCCGACGCGGGCCTTTTTCTTTCCCGAGTCGCATAGCCATCAGACATCAATTCCAGAGGCCCAACTGCAAGATTCCGCCCCCGCCAGTCCATGGAGAGTGTCGGCCGCTTCATTCGCCGCGCTGCGCGCCCGTCGCGCCCGGCCTCAGCCGACTCCGCCCTGTAGGACCTGATGCTCCGCCTCTTGCCCGCGTTGCTCCTGACTGTCGGCGCCGCCTTGCCGGTCGCCGCCCAATCCGCCGCGTCGATCAACACCACCACGCCGCCCCGGTTCTTCGCCAGCGACTGCACGCAAACCAAGCCCAGACTCATCAACGACCCCGCCTACGCCGGCTTCGCCCGCGTCGCGGTCATGACCGCCGCCGGTCACGACTTTGCCAACCCCGCCCTCGACCCGTCGGTGACGGTGTTCAATCTCGGCGCGACGCCGTGCGCAGCGCCCGCCGGCGCTTACTGCACGACCACATCCTCCCCTCTGAAGTTCACCCGCCCCGACTGGTCGCGTCAGACGCTGGGCACCGTGTTCGGCATGACGCTCGACCAGGCCGGCAACATCTACGTTGGCCACACGTCGATCTACTTCAACTTCCTCACCCAGTTCGGCTCGGTCACCTCCGGCTGCGCGGGCCCCGCCGTCAACAGCGGCGGCACGGTCTACAAGATCAACGGCAACACCGGCGTGCCCTGCGTGCTCACCAGCCTGCCCAACGTCGGCGTCGCCGGCGTCGCCCCCGGGCTGGGCAACATGTGCTACGACCCCGTCGTGGCCCAGTTGTACATCACCAACTTCGAGGACGGCCGCATCTACCGGGTGGACGCCGCCACCGGGGCGATTCTCAGCACCTACAGCCACTGCGCCGGCGTGGTGCTCGCCGGCGGAGCCGCGGATCCCAACGACATCCCCGGCCAGGCCGCCTCGTTCGGCTGCCTGACCTGGGGCGTGAAGCAGAACGCCGGCCGCCTCTACTACGGCGTGTGGTCGCAGGACATGGCCAACCCCTCCGGCCCGCCCAACACCGTGTGGTCGATCGCCCTGGGTCCATCCGGCGACTTTGTCCCCGGTTCCGCCCAGCTTGAGATCACCCCGCCCCAGCTCGCCGGCCAGGGCATGAACATGCCCATCTCTGACATCTCCTTCTCGGCCGACTGCCGCATGCTCATCGCCGAACGCACCATGTCCGGCATGTTCAACTCCAGCGCCCACCTCTCCCGCGTCATGGAGTACCAGCGGACCGTCACCGGCTGGGCGCTGACCACCTCCAACACCAACGTCGAGCCCGCCTTCAGCGTCACCTCCCCGGCCGGCGGGCTGCCCATCGGCGTCCACTTCATGCACGCCAACGCCGCCGGCGGCGTGGACTACGACCACTCCGTGCTCACGCCCGCCGCCCCCTGCAACCGAGGCATTTACGCCACCGCCGACGCGCTGCTGTTCTCCAACAGCACGATCTACGGCTTTGCCGGCCTGCTCCGCAGCGGCGCCGGCGTCCCGCAGAGTTCGCCGCCCGACAACTTCGCCACCACCGCCATGTGGGACTACAACGGCAACGTCGCCTTTGGCGACAAGATGAAACAGGGCGACATCTCGGTACCCTGCGCCTCCGGCTGCGTCGCGGTCGTCAGCCAGTCGGTCCGCTGCACCGGCCCCGGCACGGCGGTGTGGACGGTCACCTTCCAGAACAACGGCTCGTCGCCGATCACCAACGTGTCTTACGCCTCCACCGCCGGGCCGGTTTCGCCCGCCAGTCAGGCCGTCACCGTCGCCCCCGGCGGCACCTGGTCGGTGTCGCTCACGCTCTCAGGCTATCCGGCCGGCGGCGTTTTCCCGGTTCGCGTCAGCGTCGGCGCCGCCCAGGGCGAGGTGGTCTGCGCCATCCAGAAGTGCGTGCAGGTGCCCCGGTGCAACTGCGTGGACTGGACGACCACCTCGGTCACCTGCCTGCCCAACGGCCAGGTGCAGGTCAGCGGCACGCTCACCAACCTCTTCGGCCCGGCTCTGCAGGCGCTGCAGATCGTCGGCCTGCCGTCGGGTGTCTCTGCGTCCCCGTCGCTCACGGCCATTCCGCCGCTCGCCTTCGGCGCCACCGCGCCGTTCACCTTCACCCTCTCCGGGGCCCCGCCCGGCGGGCAGGTCTGCTTCAGCCTGATCGCCAAGACCTCACTGGAACTGGGCGAGCAGTGCGAGGTGCCCATCTGCGTGGTCATCCCGCGTTGCGAGGGTCAGGGCGGCAACGCCGGCCCCTGGACCGCCGCGATCACCCAGGTCGCCCATTGCTGCCGGCCGCCGTTCACCACCAACGCGTCACTGGCGCTGACCATCTGCAACAACGGCTCGGCCGTTCAGCAGTTCACCTGGAGCATCGCCGGCGCCATCCCCTCGGCCACCTGTCCGATTCCCCTGAACCCGTCCAACTTCGCCCCGAACGCCGGCGGCCCGATCAGCCTCAATCCCGGCCAGTGCATCGCCGTGCCCATCAGCGTGCTGTGCGGCCAGGTGTCCCCGGTCGCCGGTTCCTCCGGCTGCTATGTCGCCACCGTCAACAACCTCACCTCGTTCACCAGCCAGCAGACCTCCGGCCAGCTCTTCCGCAACGCCATCCCACGCATGTGCTGGCGGATCATTGACATCGGCAACGTCAACCTGCCCCCGCCGGTGCTGCGAATGGGCACTCCCGGTCCGGTCATCTCGCTGCCGGTCGGCTACGACGGCGAGACGCCCAAGCTCTTCGCCTACCAGTTGCAGGCCGGTCCCCGCGTCTCGCTCAACGGCCTGCCCCCCGGCACGCCGATCAACGGGCTGATGACCCTCATCCCCAGCGGCAACAACGCCATCCAGGTGGCGGCCTCCGCCCCGGGCCTGGGCTCCGCAGCCGGTTCACTGGAGTCGCTGCTGGTGATCGGCGATCTGGACGGCGATGGCACGCTCGATGAGCCGATGGCCAGCCTGGAACTGCGGGTCATGCCGCCCGCCGGCCGCCGCTACACCGTCTTCGCCGACGACTTCGACCTCCGGCCCCAGGGCGACGTGTGCGACGGGTTCAACTGGTCCACTTGGTTGAACGGCGACGATGTGTGCGGCGAGGTGCTGCCCGACATCGGCACCGACACCTCCCAGGCCCTGCGCATCTCCGGCTCCCCGGGCAACCCCGCCGGCCATGGTGACGACACCGTGCTCCGCCTCCGCATCGACAGCACCCCCGCCCGCATCAGCACCAACTTCACCGTTCGCCAGTCCAGCCGGGGCGTCGGCTACATGATCCTGCTCGACCGCTACCCCGATCCGCTCCGCTTCGGCCTGCAGTTGCAGATCGACGCCACCGCCGGCGTGATCCGCAACCTGGACAACCCCGCCGAGCAGCTTCCGCTGGTTCGCGACCGCAGCGCGCCGCTGCAGATCGACATCGACTTCCAGGCCGACACCGTCACCGTCACCTACGACGGCGCGGTCTTGATCGCCGGCCGCAGTTGGCGCAACGGCGTGCCCAACCAGACCGTGCCCTCCAGCGGCGGGCTGGCAGCCATCGACTTCTACGGCGGCGAGCCCACACCGGTCGGTCAGCAGCCCGTCGGCATCACCTCCATGGTCATCGACGACCTGGTGGTCTCCACGCTTTCCGTTGAAGGCACGTCGGTCACCCCGCCGTCCTGCCCGGGAGACATCGTCTCGGTCGGCGGCCTGCCCCCGCCCGACGGGCTGATCACCGGCGACGATTTCAACGCGTTCATCAACGCCTTCGCCGCCGGCGACCTGCTGGCCGATGTGGTTGCCGTCGGCGGCATCCCGCCGGGCGACGGCCTGCTCACCGGCGACGACTTCATCGCCTTCATCAACAGCTTTGCGGCCGGCTGCCCGTAACGCGGTTCACCGGCGTGCCGGGTCAGCCGGGCCGATCATGCGATCGGGTGCAGGCACATGCCCGTCGCCAGTTTCGGGTAGAAGAAGGTCGACTTCTGGGGCATCAGTTCCCCGGCCCGGCTGATCTCGCGCACCGCCGACAGCGGCGTCGGCCGCACCAGCACCGCCACCTGCGCAAAGCGGTCGCCGCCGCCGGCGCCGGTCTCCGCGCCGGCCCCGATGGCGGCCGTCTCGGCCACCGTGTGCGGGAAGGCCCACTTGACCGGCTTGCCGCCGTTGAGCTTCGGCTGCGCGATCCGCTCCACCAGGTGGTGCTGGATCCACGCCACCAACAGCGTCCGCCAAGCCATGGGCTTGTCGGGGAACATCGTCCCCAGCGGGTCGCCGCTCTTTGGGGCCGCCACCGCGCCCTGCCCGGTGGCAAAGTCGAACAGCCCGAAGCGCATCTCGCCCAAGTCGGCGGCCTTGGCCAGGGCCGCGTCAACCGAGGCCACGTCGCCGCTGACCGGTCGCACCTGCACGTCAGCCTCCAGGGCTCCCAGCAGCGACTCCCACGAGTAGCCCGACATCCCGCCCAGCACGCGGTGGGTCGGCCAGATCACCAGCCCCGGGTCGGCCATGCTCACCAGCACGAACATGCACCGCCGCCCCTGAGCATCCGGTGCCAACTGCTCGCCGGCGGCCAGCCGCTCACGCAGCCGGTTCAATCCCGTGGTGTAGCGGTGGTGCCCGTCGGCGATGAACACGTCCTCGCCCTCCAGGGCTTGCTGATACGCCCCGATCACCGCCGGGTCCTCCACTCGCCACAGTTCGTGGAACGTTCCGTCGTCGGTGCGGGCGGTGGCGTCGGCCCCGCGGCTCTGGCACACGCCCCGGGCCACCGCTGAGGCCTTGCCGGCCGCATCCTCATGCAGCCCGAAGATCGGCGACAACTGCACCCCGGTCGCCCGGAGCAGCGCCATGCGGTCCTCCTTGGGTCCGGAGAAGGTCTGCTCGTGGGGCAGAATGCCCCCGCCCGGCCGCCGGCCGAACTCCTGCACGTCCAGCGTGCACCACACGCCCACCCGCTGTACCTGCACCCCGTCGGACCGGAACGTCTGCCGGTAGACCGAGATGGTCGCCCGGTCGTCCTGCTTCAGCGTGCCGCTGGTCATCAGCGACTTGAGCGTCGCGGCGGCGTTGGCGTACGCCTCCGGCGGCCCCAGTTCCTTGGCCGGAATATGCGGCAGGTCCACGGTCACGATGTTCTGCCCGCTGCGGGCCACCAGGGCATCCCGCCCGGCGCGGTCCAGCACGTCGTACGGCGGCGCCACCAGCGCGGACAGATCCGCGGGCGAGCCTGGCAGGGCGTAACGGACGGCACGAAACGGGTACACAGCGGGCATCGCAGTCTCCAATCCGGCGGGCACTTGGCCACACGGGCCGGGCGAACATAGCCTCCGCCGGAGCATTCATCCGGGCCGCCCGGGCCGGGGCCGCCCAGATGGTCGGACGAGGACGGTTCGGACGGCACGGGGCCTTGGTTCCCGGGGCTGCGGCGGGCGGGTCGGCTGCCCCGCCCCCTCCGCTGGCGAGGAGTATTCATGGGTCGATCCGGCATCCTCAGGCTGTTTGTGGCGGTCTATCCGCCGCCGGATCTTGCCGGGCAGATCATCGGCCTGCTTGCTGATCCGCGCGTCGGCACACTGCCCCCGCACCGCGTCACCACGCCCGAGCAGTTGCACCTCACGCTGGTGTTCATCGGCGACACGCCCGGCTCCCGCCTGCGTGACGTCCGCGAGTCGGTGCAGCGGGCCTGCGCCGGCTTCGGCCCATTTACCCTCCAGCCCAATCGCCTGCTGACCCTGCCCCGCGGCTCGCCCGCGCCGCCTCCCCGGTTGCTGGCGGCGGTCACCGACGAGCCTTCTCCGCTGATGGAGATCCAGCGACGACTGGCCGCCCGGCTCACCCGCCCGGTGGAACGCGGACGCGCCACTGCTTTTCTGCCGCACCTCACCCTGTCGCGCTACAGCCTGGCCCCCGGTCTGCCGGCCCCGAGTGTGGACCTGCCCGTCGCCGCTCCGCCGATTCCGGTGGATGCTGTGCTGCTCATGGAAAGTCGCCTGCGGCCCGGTGGCGCGGTGCACGAGGTTGTTGATTCGATTCCGCTTGCCGGCTGACACCGTGTCCGGCTCAGGCCGCGCGGATCTGGCTTCGCTGGTCTTCAACGATGATCGACCGCGAGATCGGGCTTGACCGCAGTTCACGGTCGGCACGCTGGCGGAGGGAGGCCTCCAGCCGGTACAGGTCGCGGTTGTCGGTGATGCGGTCCAGCACGTTGGGCAGCAGCAGCACCCTCAACCCCGGATCGTGGGCATGCTGGCTCTCGGGGTACATCATCCGCTCCACCGAGTGCGACGAGACGAACTCCTCCTGAATGGGCGATCCGATACGGAACGGATCCTGGCACAGGGGCTCGAATCGTTCGATCAGCCGCTCCAGCCGGTCCCGCAGGCCGCCCTGTTCCCGAACGACCAGAAAGCGGTCATCGGAGAGGTGCGCCACAAAGCCTCCATCGCCCGCGGCATCCAGTGTCGTCTCTTCAAGCAGCCGTGAGAGTTGACGCAGAATGTCGTCGCCGGCCTCGTAGCCGAAGTTCTCGTTGAAGGTGCTCAGCCGCACGATGTCCACCACGGCCGCTTCGGCGCACTCCGATCCACGTTCGCCTGCCCGCCGACGTCGCACAAGGTCGGCCAGCATGAGGTCCGCCGCCACTCGCCCCGGCAGTCCGGTTACCGGCATCGTGGCGCGGCGTGAGGCGACGCCGCTGGCCGCTGCGGACAGAAGGACCCGCACCGGAATCACCCCGATGATCGCGTCACCATCCGAGACCACCAGCGGGTTTGCGAGATCGGACTCACTGCGAATGGACAGATGGGCCAGTGCGTCGCCGATCGAGTCGGTTACCGACAGCATCGAGCCGCTTGATTGCGTGATGAAGCCGATGGGTTCAGCGTCGGCGGGCGAGACGTTCAGCAGGAGCTCCCGCGGACACCAGCCCACGAACCGGCGGCCGTCAACCACCACGACCCCGGTCTCATCACCCTTGGCGATTGTCGCCGCCACCTCGCCTTTGGGCATCGCGTTCTGAACGATCCACGCCCGCTGGCACATCGAGCCGAGCACGCTGCGACCCTGGTCCGGCCCGCTGCCTGGTCGTCGGCTGCGCCACCGCTTTCGGATCCAGTCGGCCAGTTCGGGAGCCAGCAGTTGATAGCTCGTGGACGGCCTGCCCAGCAGGTAGCCCTGCGCGTAGCGCACGCCCAGATCAATCAGGACCCCGAGCTCCTCTTTACGTTCCACGCCTTCGGCCAGCAGGCATACCCCCGAGAGATTGGCGAAGTTCACGATGAACCGCACGAGGTTGAGCTTGAGCTGGTCGCGCTCCACTCCGTCGATCAACTCCCGATCCAGCTTGATCCAGTGCGGCCGCAACTGCATCAGCCGGTTCAGCCCGCTTGTGCCGGCTCCCACGTCGTCAATGGCGATCTGGAAGCCCAGTTGCTTCGCCCGCCGGCTCTGCAGAACCAGAGCCTCGATGCTGCAGCCCTCGGACCGCTCGGTGATCTCCAGCACCATCCGCGCCGGGGTCAGTTCCCGTTCCCGACGCAGTTGCTCGGCGAGGCGGTTCGCGAACCGTTCGTCTGCTGCGACCGTGGGCGAGTTGTTGCAGAACACCCGCATGCCGTCGGGCATGCTGGACGCCACCGAGAGAATGCTCTCCCGGACGGCGTCTTCAAGTTCCCACAGTCGCCCGGTGGCCGCCGCGTCATCGAAGATCTCAAGCGGGCCCTGATAGCCCGTCTCCGGCCTGGGCCGCGTGAGGGCTTCAAAGGCGATGACCTCGCCGGTCTCAAGGCTGGCGATCGGCTGGAACACCGGATAGAACAGCCGCTGGCTGATCAGCCGTTCCAGACGTTCCTGTCGTGCGACCAACTGGCCGGAGTCGGGTTGGCGCTGAGGACTGTCGCCCATGGTGGTTCGATGCGGTTCTGGTCCACGCCCGAGCGTGGTGCTTCGCCGGTGAATCGGTCTTCACGAGAGAAAACTGAGATGCTGTGGTGATGTGACGGACGCTTGCCCGGAACCTGCGCAGGATGGACGGAGCACCTGCCTGAGCCAATCTGTTATACGGACTGCTTCTCGGCGGGGTCGGTGTTCATCCGCACCTGGCCAGGGCTGGTTGCGCTGCTGAGAGCAGCCCACTCATACCAACCCACGGAGGCGCAGGAAACACACTATCGGACAACCCGCTCCGATCATTCTCGATGCTGATGTGGTTGCCGCGCTCTGCCGGAGCCTTGAGGCCGGTCAATCGAACCGGAAGACGCCCTTGCGGACGCCGTAGACGTAGGCGACGACCGTGGTGAAGATGAAGAACAGGATGCGGCCCAGCCAGACCGCGCCGTCGGCAGCATCGTGGCTGAGGTTGGGGAACGTCACCGCCCAGGGGTAGAGGAAGATGATCTCGATGTCGAACACCAGGAACACCATCGCGATCAGGTAGAACCGCACGTTGAACCGCTTGCGGGCGGTGCCAATGGGGTTCATGCCCGACTCGTAGGTCATGTCCTTGACGCGGCCCTTGCGGTGCGGGCCCAGCAACTGCGACATGGTCAGGTTCGCGACTGCGAACACGATGGCCATGGTGAGCAGGAGCAGGATCGGCAGATACGACGCGATGTCGACGGAGGCCAGAGTCATGGGGGCGGATGGTAGCCGTTTGGGGTGGGAGTGGGGGCGCGGCGCGCAGGGTCAAGGCGGCGAATCTGGGGCGACGCCGGCAGCGGGGCGGGGTGGGGCGGGATGGCTTGCGGGGCATTGCCATGGACGCGAGCGGGGGGTGTGTGTGGATAAGTTGGCTGGCTGGGAGGGCTGGGGGGCAGGTGTCACCCATGTGCTGTCCGGACGCGGGGCAGAGCGGGGTGGGGGGGGGTCAGGTGGGGTGCTCGGTGGGGGGGCTGAGGTGGGAGAGTGCGGGGTGGTGAGGCGTTGCCAGGGACGCGCGAGGGGGGTGTGTGTGGATAAGTCAAGGTCGGGGCGGGAGGGTGGAACCGGTGGTTGAAGGCGGACCGGCCAGCGGCCAGGTATTCGGAGTGTGTACGGATATGGTGCCGATGCGGATCTGCATCGGCGAACGAATGTGCTTGGTATATGCACAATGGACCAAGCGTGACGATCAGTCAGCAAGCGTCCGAGGGTTTGCCGTGGGTCCGAGCCCATGACTCGTGCATGCCCAGCAACGCAACCACGGGGAGTGCTCGCTGGCGGCCATCTTCAGAATCCCCTGCGAACTCATCGGGCTCGGTTGGTGGGAGTTGCGCTGCGAACCGGTCAAGGAACGCTTGGAGGATCGGCGCGTCACGGGCGAGGTAGGCGTCGCGGGTGGTGGGCATGCTGGCGTGTTGCAATCCCAAGCCAGCGAGCCCTTGGAGAAAGTCGTTGAACAACGCATCGGCGTTGTCAGTGCTCTGGCAGAGTGAGGTGACGGCGTGCATCAGGGGTGTGCGGCCGCCGGAGTCGGTTGCCAACGGGTTGGCGCCGGATCGGAGCAAGGCCTCGACCTTCACGTCCTTCTCCAGCGCGATGGTGCAGATGGCGTGGAAGAGCAGGGGCAGGTCGACGGGGTCGCCCGCGTCGCAGCCGTACCGACAAAACGTGCAGACGGCGTTGGGGTCCGCCCCGAGTTCGCACAGCACCACAACCTCGAGCCCGTAGCCCCGCTCTATTGCCAAGGCCAGAGGCGTGTGGTTCTCGGCGTTGCGGTGCTCGATGTTGACACCCAGCTGCTTGAGGTACCCCAGCGTGTCGCGCACGGATGCTTCGGCGTTGGCGTCGCCAACCACGTCCAGGGCGGCGTGGAAGGCGTTGTACCCGAGATCGCTGACAGCGTGAGGGTCTGCCCCAGACTCGACGAGCAGCCGCAGCAAGGCCGGGTAGCGGTTTGAACCGACGGCGGACATGAAGACCGTGTAGCCCCGGTCGTGGGTGGCGTTCGGGTTGGCTCCCGCGTCGAGCAGCATTCGCACACGAGGGAGGGCGTCCGGACCGTCGCAGACGGCGCACGTCAGCGGCGTGTACTCGGAGGCGTCGGCGTCCTCCAGGCCAAGCCCGACTTGTTGAAGCGATCGAAGGACCTCATGGGTTCCAGCGTAGTGGATGGCCGTTCGCCCGCTGCAGTCCCGAGCTTTCGGATCGACCCCGGCGGCAAGGAGCATGTCGACACATTCGGCACTCCCGGATTCGGCAGCGCAGAACAGCGGAAGGGTGAAGTGGGAGGGCGCCGAGTCGTCTGCGGCCCAGCCCTCGGGGTCACTTCGGTCGATCGCGTCACTTCCGGACGATCCGGTGGCCTCCGGCAGGCACGCGAGAGGATCGGCATGGCTGTCAGGCTCTGACTCTGCGTCTTGCACACTCCGGCCGTCGACCCCGGTCGCGTCGGTCGAGCCCCGGAGCCCGTGGGGATTCAGCCCGTGGGCGAGCAGTGCACGCAGACGTTCGGCGTCCCCTCGGGAGGCGGCGTCGCACACCATCGCGTTGAGCCGCTCCGGGTCGGCTGGGAGGGGGCTCCCGGCTTGAACGAGCCGCCTGAAGCGTGCCGAATCGCCACCGGGCGGGTCGTTCCATCGGAGCCCATCGATGGCGTACGTTGCTGCCGACCGTTCATCGAGCATGACGGCGGGATCAGCGCCCAGTTCCAGCAGGAGCGCCACGGTCGCTTCGGTGGCTCCGTCGGCGGAACCAGCTGCGATCATCAGGGGTGTCGCCGGTATCTCTGGCGCATCGGGGTCGAGGTTGATGTCGAAGATGGCGTTGAGGTTGGCTCCGGCTGCGGCGAGCGCGCGGATCGCGGCGTGGTCGCCGATCCGGGCGGCCCGGTGGAGGGGTGGCTCGCCGGCCTTGGGCAGCGGGCACGGTGTCGACGGTGGGTCATCGCACTCCATGCGTGAGTCTATCTGTGGTCACACGGCTCGGCAGTGTGGTGCGCCGAGCCACTGAACTGTGTGTGAGTGGGGGGCACCAGGGGCTTCCTCACACCGCCCGGGTCGGGCACGGTCGGCTTACCGGTCCAGCATCTCGCGGGCGATGGCGACGCCGAGCAGCGGGAGCCCGACGAGCACGACGAACGCAGCGAGGATGAACAGGATCCGCAGGAGGCGGATCATGGTGCCGCTGCCGGGCGGCGGCGCCGGCCACATCGGCTGGCCGGTGCGAAGCGTGATGGCGCGCTGGCGGAGCAGCAGATACACCAGGACCAGCCAGCCCACAAACGGCAGCGGCAGCACGTTGAGCGGGTAGGTGGCAAAGCCCACGCCGAGGCCGGCTGCGATGATGCCGATGGTGATCAGCGGGTGGGCCGGTTCGATGAGCACCCAGTCGATGAACCGGTCCCACGCGCGGCGAAGGCCCTCGCCGCCTGCCTCCAGCGGGGCGAACAGCCGCAGGTAGATGCGGGCGAGTTTGCCGGGAGTCGGCTGCATGGTCAGGCGGGTGCGGCCTGCGGAGTGAACTGGCCGGGGCTCGGCACGGGGAGGGCGTGAGCTGGTTTGGGCTGGCTGCCGTGTGCCGCGGGCTGCCGTCTGTTGCGAGCTGCCGTCTGTTGCGGGCTGCGCGGGCCCACCTCGCCAAAGCCACCGACAGGAGTCGAACCTGCGACCATCGCTTTACAAAAGCGATGCTCTACCAACTGAGCTACGGTGGCGCGAACCGTCCAAGGTTAGCGCGGTGATCCCGGGCCCATCTTGCCGCGGCCTTGGCCGGCCGGTTACGGGCAGCCGGACGCGAAGGCGTTGATGAACGCGGTGAAGTCGTCGCCGGTCAGCAGGTTGTCCGGGGGGTAGGTGCCGCCCACGGCGACGATGTCGGCCAGCAGGTCGCCGGCGGCGAAGGCATTGATGAAGGCGGTGAAGTCGTCGCCGGTCAGCAGGCCGTCCGGGGGCAGCACGCCGCCGACGGCGACGATATCGGCCGGGCAGGTGGGCTGGGGGCGGGCGGCGCCCGAGGCCGAGAGCGTCTGGGTGCCGTTCACGGCGGTGTTCACCGACGCCAGCGTCAGGTTGAACAGCACGTTGGCGACCGAGCCGGGCGGAAGGATGGTCGGCAGAGGAAACTCGAACGCGGGCAGGGCGGTGCCGGGTGTTTGGGTGTCGGTGATGCTCAGCGGGGTGTTGGTCGTCAGGGTGGCGCCCGTTGCGGTGACCGTGAGCGTGCCGGTGATCACCTGCAGGCCCGGCGTGCCGGGCGGGATGTTGATCGGTGACCCTAGCACGCTGCCTTCAAGCGTCTGCGTCACCGGCACCGCTGCCACCACGTCGTACACGCCCGGCGTTGCGGTCGGCGTCAGCGTGCCCAGCGAGGGGCCGGCCTGGGTTTCCGTCCAGGTCGTCACCGTCAGGTCCGAGACCGGGAGGTTGATGGTGGCGGCGAAGTACGTCGACGACGGGTTCCGCGTGCGGAACGAGGACAGCGTCAGGCCGACGGTGACGGGGATGAACAGCGGGCCGTTGCTCACCCGGTTGGCCTGGTAGTTGGTGATCGAGACCGTGTTGGTGTCCAAACTGATCGTCGCCGTGAACGAGCCGGCCAGATCAGTGTTGATCGGTCGATTGGTGATGCCGGGAGCCAGAGTCACAGGCACGGCCACGTTCTCTGTCGCCCCGAACGTGCCGAACAACCCCGGCTTGGTCCGGGTACCGGTCAGATTCGTATCGCTGTAGTTGCCGATCAGCGTGCCAGGCAGCGAGGCATTCAGCGTGATTGTGCCCGTCAGGCCCGACGCCTGGGGGTTGATCACAAAGTCCACCACCTGACCAACAGCCGACCCGGCACCCAGCAGGCTGCATGCGGCAAACAGCATCACGCTCGTTCGGACCATAACTCTCTTCTCCTGCGGCAAAGTGCCGCCATCGGCCCCTGTGGCTGCGTTGTCAGTCTAACGGAAAAGCCCCGGCTGGCCGCTGATCTGTTCAAGAGCAATAAAAAACCCCCTATTCCGGGGGTAAGTGAGCGATACTGGGCTCGAACCAGTGACCTCCACAGTGTCATTGTGGCGCGCTAGCCAACTGCGCCAATCGCTCGGTTGGGTCGAGTATAGCCGCCAAGAGCCCCGTCTGACAATGCCGGACGGCGGGAATGGTGATCGGACCTTGCCGGCCAAACCTCGGTCGCGACCCGGCTCGCCGAAGCGGATTCTGGTGTGACCGGGCGTGCTCCGGCCTCGGCCACCTCGGCCACCGCTGGCTCATCCCGGTAGGGCCGTGGCCGCCAGAGTCTCCTGAGCCTTGCGGTACGCCTCCAGGCATGCGTCCGCGGTGGTCGCCCAGGTCAGCCGTTTGAGTTCAATGGCCCCGTGTTCCCGAAGCGTCTGTCCCAGGGGCGGGTGCCGCAGCACAGCCACGATCTTGTTGGCCATGTCGTGAGTGTCCCAGAAGTCGACCTTGAGCGCGTGCTGAATCACCTCTGAGACGCCGCTTTGGCGGGAGATGATCACCGGCACGTCCGCCCGCATGGCCTCCAGCGGGGCGATGCCGAACGGCTCGGAGACCGACGGCATGACGTAGCAGTCGGCCATGCGGAAGGCCCGCTGCACGTC
This sequence comes from Planctomycetaceae bacterium, assembly GCA_021294835.1. Taxonomy (GTDB): domain Bacteria; phylum Planctomycetota; class Phycisphaerae; order Phycisphaerales; family UBA1924; genus CAILKP01. The sequence continues at coordinate 396 of JAJTDF010000008.1, read as the reverse complement.
CTTGCCCCGGAGGAAGCCGGTGAACAGCACGCGGTGGCCGATGCCCATCTCGGCCGCCAGTTCGATCATCCGGTGCTCGAAATCACCCGAGCCGGCGACGATGAACTTCACGTCGGGCATGACCTCCAGCACCTTCTTCGCCGCCTCCAGGAAGTACTCCGGCCCTTTTTGCATGGTGATGCGGCCGAGGAAGAGCACGACCTTGTCCTTGGTGGCGATGCCGTCGCCCGGGTGGGGCTGGAGGGAATCGTTGTCGATGCCGTTGTAGATGACGTCGATCTTCTCGGCGGGGATGCCGTACTTGCGCACGCACATCGAGCGGGTGAACTCGCTGACGGCGATGACCCGTAACGCCGACATCAGGCCCCGCCGTTCGACGTCGCAGATGCGGCCCCT
>JAJTDF010000127.1 GCA_021294835.1 Planctomycetaceae bacterium | reverse complement strand
TGCGGGACCTCCTGATGGGTCCAGTACCCTTGGCGAAATGTGTAAACCATGTCCCCGAACGGGTGTAAAGGATGTGTCCGGGCTATACAGGCTGTCGCAGGCTCTCAAGCCCGGCACGCCGATGATGGAGGCGCGCGCGGCCGTCCACGCGTTCATCCCGAAGATCGAGATCGACCCGAACCGGAAGGTGGGTACGCTCTACCTGCCGCGCGACACGTGCAGCGCCCTTCAAGCAGCGTTTGTCAGACGGGATACGAGCGCATCCTCGACCCACTCGTGCAGCGTGCTCTGGGCGGCGCGGGTGGGGTCGCCCAGCGCGTCCAGCAGCGGGGTCTCGTAGGGGCTGACCACCGAGACCAGGTCGGCGACGTCCTCGGCGAGCTCGGGCAGATCAACCCCGGCGGAATAGGTGGCCTTTCCAGTGAACGGCATGCGTGTGCTCCTTGCAAACAGGTGTGAATGGGAACGAAAACCAGATGGCAAACGACGGTGAACGTGACCGATGGGCCCGCGGGCGACTCAGCGCTCGCCGGCGCTGCGGCGACGTGCTGAGAACATGGCCAGCAGGGCGCGGAGGTCGCCCCGGGCGGCGGCACGCAGCGTCGGCGCATCAAGCCCCAGCAGCCGGCCCGAAGTGCCTGGGCCCGACGCGGGCGCGGAGATGGGCGACGGCCCGGCTGAAGGCGGGAAGAGGTGGGCGTGCCGCGCTGCGACGGCGCGAACCGCGGTGGGCAGGCTGATGCCCGGCGAGGTGCGCAGCAGGTCCACCGCGGCATCGGTGAGTTCGGGCACGTTGCGGGCCCGCGCCGCCCGCAGCAGCGATTCCACCTCGTGCCGCTGGGTGAACACCGCCAGGCGGGCCTGGGCGTCGGCCAGTTGGGCGCGGAGGTCGGCGAGGGGGTCGGCGGCGGGGTCGGGGGTGGTGGGCGTGACGGTGGGGGCGGACGCGGGCGGCGGGGCCGTGTTGGTGCTGGCAGCGCCGGTGGGTGCGGGTGCGGACGAAGTGGTCTGGTCGGTGGTGGTCATGGCGAGTCTCCTTGATGCGGGGTGTGTGTGAACAGCGGTGCGACTGCGGCGCGAACGGGCGCGACGCGATCAGGCTGAAGTGGGGGGTGCGGGTGGCGGCGTGGCGCCCGCCGGCCGCGTTGTGCCCGTGATCGCCTCCGGCGAGAGGTCGGGCCAGAGCAGTTCCAGCCGCCGCTGCGATGGGTCGGTGAGCAGCAGCCCGCGTTCGTGCAGCACCGCCAGGGCCAGTTCCAGCGCGTGCCGCAGGCCGGCGCCATAGGTCAGGCGTTTGCGGGCGGTGCGCGACAGCAGGCCCTGCAGCGTGATCCGCAGGGCGTTCTCGCTGGTGAGGTTGCCGATCTTGGCGTTCACCACGCCGGCGGCCAGCGCCGGCACGCCGGAGGTCTTGTCCATCGCCTCGCGCAGTTCGGCGATGTGCGCCTCTTCGCTGGGGCTGTGGGCGTCGCCCCCGAAGGGCGTGATGGCCGCCTGGTCATGCTCGGCGTGGATCACCATCCCCGGTCGCAGGCCCGAGTCGGGCAGGGGCTGCACATGACGCGCCAGGTAGATCTTGAACGACTGCAGCGTCACGCGCGAGGCGCGGTCGCTCAGCCGCGTGTTGAGTTCATCCTGCAGGGGCAGCAGGGGCTCCACCTCGCCCAGTCCGGCGTACGACCCCGGCAGAGCCACGTTCTGGATGTGGGCGATCGGCAGGCGATACGCCGGGATCGGCAGCCGCTCGGTCGACAGCACGCGCCCGACCGACCCTTCGCCATCGGCGACAAAGCGGCGTTGCACCACCTCGGGCGTGCGAACGCTGATCAGCGTGCCGGCGACGCCGGTCGCCGGGTCGGCGGCGCGATCCATCAGCATCATGGCCAGCGGCTGCTGGGCTCGCCCGCCCAGCACCGGCACGGCTTGCACCGGGTCCAGCACACGCAGGCGCACCGCAGCGGCGCACAGGTCCGGCAGCAGGTCATCGGGGATGCTGGGGCTGGATTGGCGCGTGGCCTGGCGCGTGGCATCGTGCCCGGTGCTGTCGGCGGCCGCCACATCGGGCAGCGACTCGGTCAGCACGTCCACCCAGCCGTGCACGTGCCCCAGCAGCCCGGCCTCCTGCAGCATGCCCATGCCCCCCGAGGCCTCCAGCACCGCGCTCAGCGCCGCCTCGATGCGACGGGCCAGCGCCGGCTCGCCCGCCAGCGAACGCACGCCCAGCGGACGGCCGAACAGAAAGTCCACCATCACGTTGATCCGCCAGGCGATGTCGTTCTCGATGACGATCTCGCGGTGCGAGCGGCCGTCGGTCAGCCTTGGGGGCAGCCCGGCGGTTTGGGCGAGGCGACGCGACGCGGGCCCGCGGCCCTCGCTGCTGATCGCCGGGTTGCGGTACGCGTTCCACAACGCCCGCTGGCGGGGCTGCACCACGCGGCGGTGGTGCTGCAGCAGACGCTCCAGGTGCTCGGGGGCAAGCCCGGCAAGCTCGGCGGGGCCGGATGTGGGCGAGTCGGGCAGGCGTGCGGGCATGGGTGGGGCCCCGGCTGCAACGCGGTGCAGCGACCGGCAGGGCGGGTTCGGCCCGGGCGGCACATGTGCCCGGGGCGTCCCTGCACCTTTGGGCGAAGCGGCGCGTTCGTGCGCGCTGCAGCACCGCTTGCAAGGTGGTGCGGCGCTCGAGAAACACAGGCCCAAACCGCTGTGCGAGACAACGCGCGGATTGCGCGTTTGGTGTGTGCGCGTTCGTGCGCGCCGGTAGGGGGCGGCCCAGCCCGGCACGCGCCCGCCCGGCCCCCGCCCTGGCGAGGACCGCCGGCTCTCGGACCCCCCTTTGCCTGCCCTTCCCCGCCCCCGGCTTACCCCCAAACCGCACAAACCCCGCCCGACTGACACCCCGTTGTCAGTTTCCACACCTCATGCACTGACAACAGCATGTCAGTGGGGTTTGTTCGGTTCACCCCCAACGGCGTGACTCTGCCCATTCGGTGCAGCACACTTTCTGCGGCCCGCCCGGATGGTCCGGACCGGCCACCACGGACGGGTTCAACAACCCCACAGCAGCGAGGTGCAGCATGGGCGCGAGCGCAGCGAAGGTTCTGGCGGATGCATTGCGGATGCGGCGGCAGGCGGCACGCGGGGCCATGTCGGCCTCGACGAGCGGCCAGTCCAGCAACGGTTCGGTCGGGCACAACACGGCCTCAGGGGAGCCCGACGGATCGATGCCGACATCGCGCACGCCAGAACCTTCGCCGGTGTGGATCGGCGTGCACGACACCGCCTTGCCCACACCGCCCGGCACGGCCGAGCGAGTGCCGGCGATGCCGGCGGTGGTGCGGGGCCGGGCGCGGCCGCTGGGGATGGCGGACGCTGCAGAGGCAGCAACAGGGTCAGGGGAAGTGAGGGGTGTGGGGGGTGTGGGGGTGGCGAGGGGGACGGGGGGGGTGAGAAGGCCGGGGGATGCCGGGCCGGTGACGGGTGCGGGGGTGGTGGTGAGGGTGGGCAGAGGGTTCGGGGCAGGAGGGGGTGAAGGGGGGGTGCCCCGGCCGTCAACCGGGGTGGCGCGCGGGCCGATACCGTTGGGCCCCGTGCAACCCCGGCCGGCCGCGTGATGCGCAGCGTCACCCCGGCCTGTGGGCGCTGTGCGGGCGTGTGCAGCAGCACGCAGCACAGAGCAGTCCGCACAGGGGGCGGCCGGAGCACAGCGACCCATGGCCCCCCCTCCCCCGTCTTCCTCCACCGGTTCATCCCGACTCAACGGCGCTGCCCATCGCGCCGCCGCCGGCCACCACAAGGCCGCCAGCGAGGCCCCCAAGGCCCCGCTGATGCTCAGCGTGAGCGGCTGTCGGGGCGTGCTGGGTGAATCGATGACCCCCGAGACGGCGCTCCGCTTCGCCTACGCCTTCGGCGGCTATCTGGTGGAGCGGGCGGCGGATGCCAAGGCCGGTTCCAAGGCCGGTTCCAAAGGCGGCAAGAAGACCGGCTCCACCAAGATCGCCCGTCCGGCCGTGGTGCTCGCGGCCGACGGCCGCCGGGGCGGCGGCATGATCGCCGGCGCCGCGCAGGCGGGGCTGAACGCCGCCGGGTGCGATGTGGTGAACGTGGAGGTGGTGCCGACGCCCTCGGCGGGCTTCCTGGTGGATGCCTGGAACTACGCCGGCGGGCTGGTGATCACCGCGAGCCACAACCCGCAGAACTGGCTGGGCCTCAAGCCCGTGCTGCGTTCGCCCAAGGCCAAACTGGGCAGTATTGACGCCGGCGCCCCGGACAAGCAGACGGCCGCGGAGATCATCGAGCGCTTCCACGCGACCGCGTCGGTCCCCTGCGGCTCATGGGAGAGCCTGGGCCGGGTGACCTACGCCAACGGCGTGGGCGATGCGCACGGCCAGCAACTGCTGGAGGTGCTCGACGGGCTGGGTGTGCGACGGCTGATCGCCAAGGCCAAGTTCAAGGTGGTGGTGGACCACCTGGGCATGAGCGGCGCCGTCGCCGACGGCGCGCTGCTTGATGCGCTGTGCGGCCCCAAGGGCAAGGCGTGGTTCGAGGTCGACACCGCCGAGGACACCGACGGCATCTTCCCGCACACCCCCGAGCCCCTGCGCGAGAACCTGCTGGGGCTGGGCAAGGCCGTCAAGGCCCGCCGGGCCGATGTGGGCTTCGCTCAGGACCCGGACGCGGACCGCCTGGCGATCATCGACGAAAAGGGCCGGTACATCGGCGAGGAGTGCACGCTGGTGCTGTGCGCCATCGCGCTGGCGCAGCTCGGCCTGATCAGCAAGAAGAGCACGCTGGTGTGCAACCTTTCCACCAGCCGGATGATCGAGGATGTGGCCGCGACCCTGGGCGCCAAGGTGCTGCGTTCAGCCGTGGGCGAGGCCAACGTGGTGGAGGTGATGAAGAAGGTCGGCTCGCCGTTTGGCGGCGAGGGCAACGGCGGGGTGATCTGGCCGGTGGCGACGTACGTCCGCGACTCGCTGGCGGGCATGGCCCTGGTGCTGGCCCTGCTGGCGATGGAGAAGCGCCCGCTGAGCGCCATCGTCGCGGATATTCCGGTCTACGCCATCGAGAAGCGCAAGGTGGAACTGCGCGACAAGGAAGTGGCCAAGGCGGCGGTGGAGAAGATCGCTTCAGAGTTCAGCGACTACGAGATCGACCGGCAGGACGGCGTTCGCGTGGACTTCGCCGAGCAGCGGGCCTGGCTGCACGTTCGCGCCAGCAACACCGAGCCGATCATGCGGCTGATCGCCGAAGCGCCGAGCATCAAGGAGGCCGAGGCGATCCTCGCTGAGGCCGGCCGGATCATCGGCTGAGCGTGGGTCGGATCATCGGCTGAGGGCTTGCCACGCGGCACGCACGCCTGATCAGAAGATCACGCGGGCGATGCCGGCGAACATCAGCACCAGCACGATGACGATGACGACCTTCCACAGCGGGTTGGCCTTGGGCCCGCGCGGGGCGTCCATCAGTTCGCCGCAGTGGTAGCAGACCGAGGCGTCGTCGAAGACCTGCTTGCCGCAGGCCGGGCACGAGCGCGTCACGTCGTTGAAGCGCTGGCGGTCACGCCGGCTGGGGCCTTCGTGGTCCTCGTCGTCATCCCACGCGTCGTCGTCGTTCTCGCGGGCGGGCTTGGCGGGGATGCGGCCGACCACATCGCCCGAGATGGGCGCGTGGCGCAACCCCCCTGTTCCACCCCCGCCGCCGGCAGCCCGGTTTGGGCCGCTGCGTCCGCGCCGCAATGACGGATCGTCATCCGGGTTGGGCGGCGGACGGGGCAGGTCAGGATGGTCCGGCGGAAGGGAAGACACGCCAAGCGAAGGGTAGTGGTGGGGCGTGGCGGGGGGTGGTGGGGGGTGGC
>JAJTDF010000053.1 GCA_021294835.1 Planctomycetaceae bacterium | reverse complement strand
GTCTGCCAGGCCATGGACAACCGCGTCGCCTGCTGGCTCGGCGTCGAGGCCATCCGCGCCATCGAGGCCGCCAAGGCCGCCCACGCCTGCGAGATCTACGTCGTCTTCACCACCCAGGAAGAAGTCGGCCTCCGCGGCGCCAAGACCGGCTCGGCCATCGTCGACGCCGACATCGGCATCGGCCTGGACGTGACCCTCTCCTGCGACACCCCCGGCGTCCCGGCCGACGAGGCCGTCACCGAGCAGGGCAAGGGCTTCGGCCTGCACGTGATGGACTCCAGCTTCATCGCCGACCACCAGTTGATCGCCGACGTCGAGGCCCTGGCCAAGAAGAAGCGCATCCCCCACCAGCGCAGCATCCTCATGCGGGGCGGTCAGGACGGCGCCGCCGCCCAGCAGACCGGCCGCGGGGCCCGCGCCATCGGCATCACCGTCGGCACCCGCTACATCCACACCGCCGCCGAGATGATCGACGCCAAGGACCTCGCCTCCGCCCGCGACATCCTCGCCGCCTGGGTCCCCACCATCCGCTGAGCCCCATCGATCGACCGCAACACAGCAGGCCGGGCACACCCGTGTGCGCCCGGCCTGTTTTCTTGTCCGCTGAGGTCCCCCGGCCCGACCAATGCCGCTGGGCACCCGTTTCCGCTCCGCGACTTACTCCTCGCCCTGGTCCAGCACCGCCATGAACGCTTCCTGCGGAATGTCCACCCGGCCCACCGACTTCATCTTCTTCTTGCCTTCCTTCTGCTTCTCCAGCAGCTTCCGCTTCCGGCTCACGTCGCCGCCATAGCACTTGGCCGTCACGTCCTTGCGGAACGCCTTGATCGTCTCGCGTGCGATGATCTTCCCGCCGATCGCCGCCTGCAGCGGAATCTCGAACTGGTGCCGGTTGATCTGCTTCTGCAGCTTCTTCAGCAGCAGCCGCCCGCGATACTCCGCGTTGAGCCGGTGGCACAGGAAGCTCAGCGCCTCCACCGGGTCCCCGTTGATCAGAATGTCCACCTTCACCAGGTCGTTCGGACGGAAGTCGATCACCTCGTAGTCCATCGTCCCGTACCCGCTGGTCATCGCCTTGAGCTTGTCGTAGAAGTCGTAGATGATCTCCGCCAGCGGGATCTCAAAGGTCACCATCTGCCGCGTGTCACCCACCAGGCTCTGGCTCTTAAAGTCCGCCCGCCGCTCCGTGCACAGCTTCATCACCGCACCCAGGTTGTCGTTGGGCACGATGATCTCAAGCTTGCAGATCGGCTCGAGGATCTCCTCAAACGTCCCCTGCTTGGGCAACTCCGCCGGGTTGTGCACGTCCAGAAACGTCCCGTCGCGCATCCTGCAGCGATAGGTCACCGTCGGCGCCGTCTGCACCACCTCAGTCTGGAACTCCCGCTCCAGCCGCTCCTGGATGATCTCCATGTGCAGCAGACCCAGGAACCCGCACCGGAACCCGAAGCCCAGCGCCTCTGAGTGCACCGGAATGAACGTGAAGCTCGAGTCGTTCAGCGACAGCTTCTCAATCGCGTCCCGCAGCTTCTCAAAGTCGCTCCCCTTGCTGTCCTCGCTGGTCGCCGGGTAGAAATCGCAGAACACCATCTGCACCGGCGGCTTGTACCCCGGCAGCGGCTCGGTCGCCGGGTCCTGCTCCAGCGTGATCGTGTCGCCGACCCGCACGTCCTTCAGGTCGCGGATCGCCGCCACGATGAACGCCGCTTCCCCCGGCCCGATCGACTGCACCCGCACCGGCTTGGGCGTCCGCTTGCCGATCTCGGTGATCTGGAACGTCCGCTGCGTCCCCATCATCCGGATCTTGTCCCCCATCTTCAGCTGCCCGTCAAACACACGGGCGTACACCACCACCCCGCGGTAATCGTCGTACTGCGCATCGAAGATCAGCGCCCGCGTCTGGGGCACCACCGGCTTGCGCGGGCTCGGGAACCGCTCGCAGATCGCCGCCAGCAACTGCGGGATCCCCACGCCCGTCTTCGCCGACACCTGAATGCAGTCCGTCGCGTCGATCCCCAGCACCTGCTCCACCTCCATCGCCACGTCCTCCGGACGCGCCGACGGAAGGTCAATCTTGTTGATCACCGGGATGATCTCAAGATTCTCGTTGATCGCCAGGTACGCGTTCACCACCGTCTGCGCCTGCACCCCCTGCGTCGCGTCCACCACCAGAATGGCGCCCTCACACGCCTTGAGCGCCCGCGAGACCTCGTAGTTGAAGTCCACGTGCCCCGGCGTGTCGATGAAGTTCAGCATGAACGCGCCGCCGTGCGCGTTGTCCCCGGCCTCGGTCACCGCAGCCTCGCCCGAGGGCGCCCCCGCGTCGTTCTCCTCCAGGTCATCCGCCTTGGCGCCCGGCTTGTGGTGGTGCATCACCGTCACCGCCGACGCCTTGATCGTGATCCCCCGTTCACGCTCAATGTCCATGTCGTCCAGCATCTGCGCCCGCGCTTCCCGCGCCGACACCGCTTTGGTCGCCTGCATCAGACGGTCCGCCAGCGTGCTCTTGCCGTGGTCAATGTGAGCGATGATGGAGAAGTTGCGAATCTGCATGGGAGTTTCGTTTCCGCCCGCCCCGCCGCCCGCCCGCCGACGCCCCCCTCATCCCTGACCGCCGACCCCCGCCACGCTCACACAAGCCGCAGCGTCCCCCACCAGGCCGGCTGTCCCGGTGTCCAGATACCAATCAAAGATCGAACACCGCAAGGGCATTCAACCCGCCCGCGATCATAGGAGCCGCCCACCGGATCGCCCGCCGTCACCTCGCCAGGCTCCCCACCGCCGCCTCCCAGGTCAGCTCCCGCCCCACCGCCGTCCCCCGAACCGCCCCCTCCTTGCCCAGTTTCGCCTCCAGCATCGCCACCACCTCCGCCCGCGTCCCCGCCACGCTCGGCGGAGCCCCCACCCCCGCCGCCACCGCCGCATCGCACCGCCCCACCAGCGCCGCCGCCTCCGCCGCCCTCCCCGCCGCCGCCAGCAACGCCGCCGCGTTCATCCCCACCATCACCATCCCCACCTCGTCATCGCTCGCCATCGCCAGGTCCATCGCCCGCCGAACCACCGGCCACGCCTCGTCATACCGCCCCAGCCGCAACAGCGCGTCCCCCAGGTTCCCCAGCGCATACCCCTCCCAGTCCCGCATCCCCTCCGCTGCGAACACCTCCAACGCACCGCGGCACGCCGGCAACGCATCCGCCCACCGCTCCGCCCCGCACAACGCCCACCCCAGGTTGTACCGCATCTGCGCCCCCACCACCCTCGCCTCCGGCGGGCACCGCCCCACCGCCTCCTCCGCCATCGCCACCACCCGCTCCCAGTCCGCCGGCGTGCTCGCCCGATCCCCCACCGCGATGAACAAGTTGCACAACACCGACGCCCACTCCCCGCGTGCCGCCTCCCCCTCCGCCGCCAGCAGTTCCGCCGCCCGCGTCCACGCCCTCTCCGCCTCCTCCACCTGCCCCACCTCCCGCGCAAACACCCCCAGCGCCCGCAACGCCCTCGCCCGCGTGAGCCGATCCACATCCTCCAGCCCTGCCGCCGCCGTCCGCATCAGCCCCAGCCCCTCGCCAAACCGGCACCGCACATAGAAAAACCGGTGGAACGCCACCGCCGTCCGCACCGCCCGGGCTCGCTGGGTCGCATCACCCTGCGCTGCCCCCCACTGCACCGCCGCCACAATGTTCTCCGCATCATCCGCCGCCCTGGCCACCCGAGCAGCCGACCACTGCCCCTCTCCCGCCAGTTCTGTTGCCCGCCGCTCCGCCCAGGCCGCATGCGCCGGCCGCAACGCCCCGGCGGCCTGCTCCGCTCCCTTGGCCCGCAGAAACGCCCGCGTCACAAACAGCAGCCGATACCGCGCCCGATCCCCGTCCTCGATCTCATCCCCCATCCGCACGCCCTCACTGCCGCCGCCGCTCACCGTCGTGCCCACGCCCCTGGACATCCGCCGCAATTCAAACTGTACCAGCGACGCATCCGCCAGCCGCATCATCCCGCCGAACACGTCCCCAGCATCCTCCGGCATGTCCACCCCGCACCGCCGAGCTTCCCCCACCACCGCCTCCAGTCCCTCCATCGAGAATCCGCCATCAAACACCGTCATCGCCCGCAGCAGCCACACCTGCCCAGGCGTCAGCCCCTCCACACTGTCGCGGAACAACGCCTCCAGATTCGCATGCTGCGACCCGCTGCCACCCGACCCCGCACCCGCAATCTCCCGCGCCTCCCCCAACCGCCGCAGCAACACCTCCACGCTGCACTTGGCCAGCAGCGCACCGCACCACTCCAGCGCCAGCGGCAGCCCGTCCACCGCCTCGCACACCGCCCCCAGCCACCGCTCAAACCCCGGGCTCTGCGCCAGGGGTGACTGCCGCCGCCGCAGCACCTCCGCCAGCAACTCCACCCCCGGCCCCAGCCCACCCCGGTCCGTCCGCGCTGCCAGCCCCCGAACCTCCACGATCTCCTGCTCCACCCCCTCAAGCGCCCGCCGGCTGGTCGCCAGAATCGCCACCCGCTCGCACCCCTTGCCCGAGCGGATCCCACCCACCAGTCTGGCCACCGGCTCCCGCACCAGTTCGCAGTTGTCCAGCACCAGCAGCACCTGCCGACCCGCCAGCAGGCCCGCCACCGGCCCCTTCCGCCCCCGCTTCCCGCTCACCGCCTCCCGCACGTAATCCTCCACCGGCGCATCCTCACCCCGCAACCCCGAGAGCGCCACCCGCACCACCCCGTCCGCATACCTCGCCCGCAGCCGCTCCCCCACCTCCGTCGCCAGCCGAGACTTCCCCACGCCCCCCGGCCCCACCAGCGTCACCACCCCCGCACACTCCGCCAGCCGCACCGCCACCTCGTTGATCTCCGCCTCCCGACCCACAAACCCGCGGCTCCGCACCCCGATATCCACGCTCCCCCATCGCCGCGTCTCCCCCGCCTGCTCCAGCAACTCCGCCACCCGCTCCATCGTCAGCGGCTCACCGCCCAGAACCCGCCGCTCCGGCCGCTCCGCCAGCGCCGCCCGCAGCACCGCCGCCACATCCTCCGGAATCCCATGCAGCGCCGCCGCCACCTTCGCTTCGCTGCGATCCTCCAGCCGAATCCCCGTCAGCGTCTCCACCGCCATCACCGCCCAACTGAAGACATCCGACGGCGGCCCCAGATCGGGCGAACCCCGCAACTGCTCCGGGCTGGCATACGCCGGCGTCCCCCGGAAGCCCCCGCCGACGAGCGTGCTGAACGTGGCCGACGTCACCGTCCCCGCCACGCTCTCCTCCAGCGTCGTCGCCGCCGTCATCAGCCGCGCAATCCCGAAATCCAGCAGCATCGCCGACCCATCAGGGCACGCCATCACGTTCCCCGGCTTCACATCCAGATGCGCTACCCCCGCCTTGTGCGTCGCCGCAAGCGCCTTGGCCGTGCACACCACATACCCCATCGCCGTCCGGCTGGCCAGCTTCCGCCCCGCCATCTTGGTGTCCTGAATCACCCGTTGCAGCGTCACCCCGTCCACCACCACCGTCATGATGTATGCCCGCTCGTCCTGCGCCACAAAGTCAATCGCCTGAACCACATATGGCGATCGCACCCGCGCCAGCATCCGCGCCTCATTCAGCAGCCCCGCCATCGCACCCCACTCCCACCCCCGCAGCCGCTTGACCGCCACCGGCCGACGCATGCTCCGCTGCTCATACAGGTGAACCTCCCCCATCCCGCCCTCCCCCACCTCGCCGCCGGCCACCAGCACATACCGCCCGCCGTCCAGCGTTTCAGGCCAGCTCTCTGAAATCCAGTTCATGCCGGCCACCGGAACGCTCCTCAGAACACCGCGGTCCATACCACCACGGCCCATCTCCCCGTCCTGAAGATACGCCGCCCGGACCGCCAGATGTTCCAAAGCACCTGCCCACCCCCCAACCCTCAACGCGCCTCGTCCCTCGCACGCAGCCTCCCGCTGGTCACCTGCACCCGCATCTCCGCAGACGCCGCCACCGCCCCTCCGCCCGCTCCATGCCCGTCACACCTCCTGCCCGCCCCCCGCACCCGCCGCAACATGTCAAAAACCGTCTCCGGCGGGAACGGCTTTTGCAGATAACCATCCGGCCGCTCTCCCCGGTCCCGATCCGCCAGGTCCTCCGGCGCATACCCGCTCATCACAATCACCGGCAGACTCGGTCGCAGCCGCCGCACATGCCGCAGCACCTCCGCCCCGCTCATCCCGGGCATCGTGTGGTCCACCAGCACGCAGTCGAAGTCCGACGCGTCGGCCAGCGTCGCCAACCCCGCAGCACCATCCTCCTCCGGAGTCACATCCCATCCGGCCTGCTCCAGCATTCGCGTCAGCGCCCCCCGCACCGCCACGTCGTCATCAATCAGCAGCACCTTCCCCGGAGTAGCCTCCGCGCCGCCCGACGCGGGCGCCGCTGCAGCAGGCTCCGCGCTCGTCGTCGCCGGAACAAAGTTCAGCCCGAACGTCGTCCCCTTCCCCATGGTGCTCCGGAGCGTCAGCACCGCTCGATGCCGCTGCACCACACGCGCCACCGTCGCCAGACCCAGCCCACGCCCCGTCGCCTTGGTCGAGAAGAACGGATCGAAAATCCGCCGCGCCGTCGCAGGATTCATGCCCTTGCCCGTGTCCTCGATCTCCACACACACGTACCGCCCCGCCGGATTTCCCCCTCCAATCACGCAGTCGGGCTGCTCCGCAGGATTCAACTGCACCACCCGCGTGCGAATCGTGATCCCTCCGCCCCCCGCCGGCATCGCGTCCGCCGCGTTGGTCAGCAGATTCATGATCACCTGCCGCACCTGCGTTCCATCCCCCTCCACCCGCGGCAGCCGCTCATCCAATTGATACCGCACCGTCGCACGCGCCGACAGTTGCGAACCCAGTACGCTCACCAGCTCGCGGCACACCTGATTCACATCCACCGCGCCGGTCTGATACCGATTCGGCGATGCAAACGCCTGCAGCTGCTTGGTCAGACCCGCCGCATGCTCGCTCGCCCGCTGAATGCTGTCCAGCGACTCCGCCAGCCCCGCCGGGTCATGGAACTGCCGCTTGGCCAGCCCCGCGTTGCTCATCACGCCCACCAGCAGGTTGTTGAAGTCGTGCGCAATCGCCCCGGCCATCACGCCAAGACTCTCCAGCCGCTGCGCATGCGCCAACTCCGCCTCCAGCCGCTGCTGCTGCTCCGCCGCACGCTCCCGCTCAGTCACATCCCGCACCACCACCAGCACCGCCGATCGACGCTGATAAACCACCGGCTGAGCACTCAACTCCACCCGCCGCTCTTCCCCATCCAACGACGCATACCCCAGAGATCTCGCCACCACTCCGCGACCCCGACCCGCCTCTGAAAGCACCGACCGAAGCTCCTCGGTCCACTCCGCGACGCCCTCAAACGACCGCCCCACATCCGCACCGAAAACCCGCTCCGCCGCGGCATTCATCGCCACGATCTCCAGCGTGCTCGTCGACACCAGAACCATCGGGTCCAGTCCGCCGTCAAAGATCGCGCGGTAGCTCTTTTCGCTCGACTCCAGCGCTTCAACCGCGTCACGCAGCACTGACACATCCATCAACGTCCCATGCCACGCCGTGCATCCCGTCTCCGTTCTGGGCACCAGCACAAACTGCACCCAGTGATACACCCCCTGCCGGTCCATCAGCCGAACCTCGTGCTCAAATCGCGTCACCTCTCGACGGCACCGCGAGCGCTTTTCCCGCATCGCCTCTCGATCCTGCGGATGCACGATCGGCTCCATCTGCTCCATGTCCACCCCGACGTCCAGCAGTTCAAACCGCGCCCGCCAGTTCGCCAGTTCCTTATTGGCATACATCACCTCCCTGCGCCCGTCCGGAAACAGCCGATACCCAAACGCCAGACACGGCAGGTTGTCCACCATCGCCTGCGTCCGGTCCCGCTCCTGCCGCAGTTCCAGCGTCCGCCGCCGCAGTTCCATCCGCAGCACCGCATACCACACCACCGCCATCGTCCCCACCGCCGCCAGCCCGGCAGCCGTCCAGAAGATCACCCGTCCGGGCAGTCGCACAACCCTCGGCCGCGGCATCAGACCGTCCATCCACTTCGCCGTCAGGCGTTCCACTTCACCCGCCTCTTCCAGACCCCGCACCGCGTCCTCCACGTGCCACAGCGTCGCCTTGTCCCCCGCTCGCACGGCAAACGCATACGACCGCGAGAACCCCGCCCCCGGCAACTGGTCCACCCGCAGCCCGCTCAATCCCCCTCGGCTGATCGCATCCCGCACCGGTGCTTCATACTCCACCGCCCCGTCCACCTCGCCCCGACGCACCGCCCCCAGCGCCTCCTCAATCGTCCCCGCCGTCATCACCCGCTCCACACCCAGGCCCCGTACCCACCGGTGCGCCGCCGACCGCTCCACCACCGCCACCGACATCCCCCGCAGATCGCTCTCCCGGTCCGCCGCCGCCGCCCCTGGCCGACGAGCCATAACCCCGGGCATCCTCAGAATCGGCCGCGTGTAATCCATTCGCAGCAGATCGGCCTCGCGAATCACCGCCCCGGCAACAAAGTCCACTTCGCCAAAGTGCAGCGCGTCCCGCAGTTCCGTGCTCCCCAGCACTTGCAGCCGCACCGGCCGCCCCAGCCGCTCACCTACCGCCCGCGCCAGTTCCGGAATCAGCCCGATTGGCTCCCCCTCCCCACCCTTGGGCAACTCCAGCAAACCCGCCATCAGCGCACACCGCTCCACACCCACGATCAACTTCTCCCGGCCGCCGCCGGGCTCCGCTGCGTCGTACAGGTCCACCTCCAGGTCCCCGAACACCGTGTCCGTCCGCGGCTCGAACACCGCCAGCCAACGGTTGTGCAACGCATCGGCCACCCCCGACGCCCGCACCTGCCGCATCGCACGATTCACATCCGATACTCCGCCGGCCCGCATCCGGCTGATCCCGAATGCAAACGACCGCCGCAGCGGTGCCAGCCCCTCCACGCTCGCCAGAGCCGTCTCCCGCACCTGTCCGGCCCCCGCAGCCGCCAGCGTCGCCCGCCCCAGCATCTGCGGGCTGATCAAATGGTCCGCCTCACCACTCAGCAGCATCCGCACCGCCGCTGATGTCGACTCCACCATCGTCGCCGTCAATCCCTGCAAACTCAGCCAGCCCTCCACCCCCACCCCCGACACCGCCACCAGCCGCTCGCCCCGCAGATCCGCCGCCGCACGCACCACCGCGCCCGGTTTCCCCGAATACAGCATCCCCCGCGTCGTCACAAATGGCTCACTCACCCGTGCCGAGACAATCACCTCCGGCACCATCACCGCCACCGGCACCATGTCCACCTCCCCCCGCTGCATCGCCCGCTGCACCTCCTGCCGATCCGCAAACTGCACCCATTCCAGTCGTACCCCCATGGCCTCAGCGACAGCCCCCAGGTAGTCCGCCGCGTACCCCACAGGTGCCCCCTCTTCCCGCGCATACAGCAGCGGCGCCATTGATTCCTTCCGCACAATCCCCGCCCGCAGAACACCGCTCGCACGGCCGGCCCCTCCACGCGCCGCCGCCGCCGACCCGCCCGTCGGAGCCGCCCCCCACGCCCCCCACGCGGCCGACGCCCCCACCGCCATCAGCAGCAGACCCAGAACCCACATTCTCCAACTCGCTCCACTCACGCCGCTTGCTTCCTTGAGTAATCACCCGCCCCCGCGCCCAGCCTATCCGTGCCCACCCAACAGCCGCTGCCAGTCCTCCAAACACCACCCCGCACCCCACCACCATCAGGCCCACGCCCAAACCGTCCCCCCGCCCCCCCGACGTACAACCGTCGCCAGCCGTCGCCCCTCGCCCGCCCCCGTCTCTGGGCGAGCCTCGCACCGCCGATGTGCGCTCAACTTCAGGGAAAATGCCCGCCCTGGGGGAAATTCCTCGCCCGCATCCAAACCGCCACCCCATCCACCCCCCGTTCAGGTGCCATTCTTCGCCGGCACGCTTCTGAGCTACGCATCGGCCCCGCCTTTTTAAACACCCGCTCCCCTTCCGGCTACCCTCGACCCTAACAGCTCATTTGTCACGACCAACCCGGCCCCGCCGGACCAAGGAGCCAGCCCCATGCCGACCCCCATCACCATGACCCCCGCTGGCCTGCAGGTCCCCAGCGACCCCATCATCCCCTTCATCGAAGGTGACGGCACCGGCCCCGACATCTGGCGGGCCTCCGTCCGCGTCATGGACGCCGCCGTCGCCAAGGCCTATGCCGGCAAGCGCAAGATCCACTGGCACGAAGTCCTCGCCGGCGAGAAGGCCTTCAACCAGACCGGCAGCTGGCTCCCCGACCAGACCATCGCCGACTTCCGCAAGTACCTCGTCGGCATCAAAGGCCCCCTCACCACCCCCGTCGGCGGCGGCATCCGCTCGCTCAACGTCGCCCTCCGCCAGATGCTCGACCTCTACGTCTGCCTCCGCCCCGTCCGCTACTTCAAGGGCGTGCCCAGCCCCGTCAAGCACCCTGAGAAGGTCGACATGGTCATCTTCCGCGAGAACACCGAGGACATCTACGCCGGAATCGAGTTCGAAGCCGGCACCGAGGACAACAAGAAGCTCCAGTCTCTGCTCCGCGACAACTTCCCCAAGATGTACGGCAAGATCCGCTTCCCGGAGACCTCCGGCCTGGGCATCAAGCCCGTCAGCCGCGAGGGCACCGAGCGGCTCGTCCGCGCCGCCCTGCAGTACGCCTCCTCCCAGGGCCGCAAGAGCGTCACGCTCGTCCACAAGGGCAACATCATGAAGTTCACCGAGGGCGCCTTCAACCAGTGGGGCTATGCCCTCGCCAAGAAGGAGTTCAACGCAGTTGATCTCGACGGCGGCCCCTGGCAGACCTTCACCACCCCCGCCGGCCAGAAAATCACCGTCAAGGACGCCATCGCCGACGCCTTCCTCCAGCAGATCCTCACCCGCCCCGAGGAGTACGACGTCATCGCCACCCTCAACCTCAACGGCGATTACATCTCCGACGCCCTCGCCGCTCAGGTGGGCGGTATCGGCATCGCCCCCGGCGGCAACATCAACTACGTCACCGGCCACGCCGTCTTTGAGGCCACCCATGGCACCGCCCCCAAGTACGCCAACAAAGACCAGGTCAACCCCGGCTCGGTCATCCTCTCCGGCGAGATGATGTTCCGCTACATGGGCTGGAACGAGGCCGCCGACCTGATCATCAAGGGCATGGACGGCGCCATCTCCGCCCGCACCGTCACCTACGACTTCGAGCGCCTCATGAAGCACGACGGCAAGCCCGTCAAGCTCCTCAAGTGCAGTGAGTTTGGCGGCGCCGTCATCAACGCCATGTAACCCCCGCCCGGCCGCTCAACCCGTTCGCCCCTTTCGCACCCGCCTCCCCCCGGCGGGTGTTTTCTTTTCCCATCGCCCCCATCTCGCAACCCCAATCACCACGGCCACTCCTCGTCGCAGTCTGTCATCACCGCCGCCCCCGCCCCCGGAACCCCCGCCATCGCGTTGCACCGCCGCCCGAACTTAACGCTCCACATTCGCTCCACACCGCGGCACACCTCCCCCGCCGCCGCCGCCTCAATCACCGCCACCGCGCACCCGCCAAACCCGCCCCCGGTCATCCTCGCCCCGATCACCCCCGGCTGCGCCCCCATCACCTCCACCAGCGCATCCAGTTCCGGACACGACACCCGATACACATCCGCCAGCGACCGGTGACTCCCCGCCATCGCCGCCCCGAGCGCTCCTCTCGCCCCCGCCTTGCCCGCCGCGATCCCCTCTATCGCCCGCTCCACCTCAGCCACCCGCGCCATCTCCCCCAGCACATGCTCCGCCGCGTCCCGCTGCTCACCACTCAACGCGCTCACCGCCCGCTCGCCATCCCCCGCGTCGTGCACCTCCCGCAGCGTTCGCGCCCCCAGCGTCTTCGCCGCCGCCTCACACGCCCTTCGCCTCGCCGCATACTGCCCATCGGCCAGCGCATGCCGCACCCCGCTGTCGGCGATCACAAACGCCAGTTCCTCCGGCCATGGCACGTAACTCACCTTCGGCAGCTCCCCGGCGCAGTCGATCCGCACCAGGTGCCCCGCCTTCCCGCACGCGCTGGCCACCGGGTCCATGAACCCGCACGGCACGCCCACGCTCGCCTGTTCAGCCCGCTGCGCCAGCATCGCCACCTTCACGCGGTCCTTGTGCGCCCGCATCTCGCCCGCCCCGCACATCGCCGCCAGCACCACCGCCACGTTGAGCGCCGCCGAGCTTGACAGCCCGCCCCCCATCGGCAACTCCGAAGCAATCGCCACATCGATCGACGTCGCCGTCGGCCCCGCCGCCGACAGCATCCCCGTTTCCTCGCTGGCCGACAGCGCCGCCCCCAGCACATAGTTCACCCACATCGGCACCGAGGGCTTCGGCGACAGCAGGTCCAGCACCTCCCCCTCAAACGCCATCCGCAGCGCCGTCCGCCCTCCGCCGGCATCCGCCCCACCGGTGCTCCACGCCCGCAGGCGACCCCGAATCCCCGGGCCCACCGCCACCGCCGTCCGCCGCCCGATCGCCGCCGGCAGCACCACCCCGCCGCAGTAATCCACGTGCTCGCCGATCACGTTCACCCGCCCGGGCGCCACCGCCACCGCATCCGGCCAGTGCCCCGTCTCCTCCCGCAGCATCTCCGCCGCCCGCATCGCGGTCGGCCAACTCGGAAGCCCCACGCCCTTCACGGCCCGCCCCCGGTCGTCCCGCCCACGCCGCCCACCGCCGCCGCACCCGCCGGCGTCGCCACCAGTTGCGTCAGCATCACCCCCAGTTGCACCAGCAGATACGCACCACCGCTCGCCGCCAGCACCACAGCCGCCGGCTCCGCTGCCAACCGGAACAGCCCCATCACGCACAGCCAGTACACCACCAGCCCCGCCAGCACGCTCAATGCCGGCCCCACAAACGGCACCCCGATCGGCACGCTCACCGCCAGCGCCGCCGCCGCCGTCGCCACCAGCAGCCGCGCCGTCGCCAGTTCCAGTTGACCCGCCGGCCGCCCCAGATACCTCGCCGCCACAAAGAACGCCGCCAGCCCCGTGCACGTGTGCAGCCCCACGCTGTACGCCACCAGCACCCCAAACCCGATCGCCCGCCACACCGTCGTCCCCTCAGGTCGACTCACCCCCGCCACAATCGCCGCCGCCAGCGTCAGCCCGGCGGCCGCCCACAGCAGCACCGTCAGCCCCGGCCACCCCGGCCGCGACAGCCCCGGCGCCTCCGCTGCCTTCTCCTTGGCCACCTCCACCCCCACCTCCGGCTTGAGCTTCCGCCCCGCCACCAGGCTGTACCCGCACCCCACGCACACCACCGCGTCCTCCGCCAACTCTTTCCCGCAGTTCGGGCACGTCTCCGGGCCCCTCGGTGCCAGCAGCGATTCGGCCTCAATCCGCCCCACCGCCTTGCCGCCGGCCGAACCGCCGGCCACTCCTCCGCCCACCGGCGGGTCCTGCGGCGCATCCGGGCTGATCTGATACGGCTCCGCCAACTGCCACCTCCGATCACCCCACGCTCAGCCTCGCGACATGGTCTTGCCCACCTTGGGCCGGCCGCCGAACAGGAAAAACTCCATCAACTCATGCCCGTGCGCAATATGCAGATCGGCCTCATTGCAGTTCACCTCGTCAAACGTCCCCGTCCGATGCGCCCGGATCCAGTTCCCCGCCATCGCAAACGGCGCCGGCGTCGCGTCATGCTTCCGCGTGCTCACCAGCGTGTAGTGGTCCGGCATGATCAGCAGCCGCCACCCCTCCGCCTTCGCGTCCCGCTCCGCGTCGCCAAAGCCCTTGAGTTTCTCCACCATCGGCCCCACCACCTTCGCGTCAATCTCTTCAATCGCCGCCACCTTCGTCTGCCAGTCCGCCTGGTGCGCCGCCTCGTCCGGGCTCTCCACATGGCAGCACACGATGTCAAACCGGTCCAGCGCCTCGCACGCCGCCCGCCCCTGCGCCGCATAGTCCGTGTCGTGGTAACTGGTGATCCCCGGCACGTTCAGCCGCTCCCACCCCATCAAGGCCGCAATCCCCGCCAACAGGTCCACCGCCGTGATCATCGCCCCCTTCAGGCCGAACCGCTCGCTGAACGCCGGCAGCGTCGGCCGCGACCCCTGCCCCCAGATCCACGCCATGTTCGCCGGCCGCTTCCCCGCCGCCCGCCGCTCCACATTCACCGGATGATCCGGCAGAAACTCCGCCGCCAGATCCATCAGCCGCACCAGCGCCTCCGCCCCCGCACGCCAGGCCCCGCCCGCCCGCGGCACGTTCGGCGCCCACGCCTGCCGCGGAATCTCATGCGGCGGCGTCGTCTGCAACTCCCCGTACTCCCGCCCCGTCCGATCCACCAGGATCGACCGGTAGCTCACCCCGTGCATCAGCGAGAACCCCGCCGCCAGCTCCGGCGCCTGCTCCCGCCACCACGCCAGCAGGTCACCCACCAGCCGCTTGGCCTCCCCATCGCTGATCGACCCCGCCGAGTGGTCCAGCATCAGCCCCGCATCCGGCGTCCCCTCCTCCCCAACCGTCACCAAATTCAGCCGGAAAATCGTGTCCCGCTCCCCCATCGGCACCCCCATCGCCGCCGCCTCCAGCGGCGCCCGCCCGGTGTGGTACCGCCGCGGGTCGTACCCCAGCAGCGACATCGTGCACACGTCTGACCCCGCCGCAAACCCCTCCGGCGTCGTCCGCGCCGTCCCCAGTCGCCCCGACCGCGCCACCGCGTCGATGTTCGGCGTCCGCGCCGCCTGCAAAGGCGTCTTCCCACCCAACTGCGGCAGCGGCAGATCCGCCGCTCCATCCGCGATGACTATGGCGTACTTCACGCCCGAAGGGTAGTGGCCGCCCGCCCCCGCTGTCACCCCGCCGCCGCCCCGCTTCGCTCAAATCACACCCGCCGCCGCTAACGCCGCCAGCAGCGCGTCGGTCATCGTGTCCACCGCCCGCCGAGCCATCGGGAAGATGACCCCGCTGGCGTTGAAGAAGATCACCACAAACAAAATCAACCCCAGGATCGCCCCGCTCTCCCCCGAGAACAGCCGCCGGAACCCCGGCGCGAACGTCGCCACGATCCGCCCCCCGTCAAACGGCGGAATCGGAATCATGTTCAGCACCGCCAGCACCACGTTCAGCATCGCCCCCGAAAAGAAGAACTGCGCCGCCGCGTCCGCCGCCGCCACGCCCCCCATCTTCTGCGAGAGCACCGCCGCCGCCACCTGCCCCGCGACGCACACCACCGCCAGCAGCACGTTCATCGCCGGCCCCGCCACCGCCACCAGCGCCTCGTCGTACTTCCGCGCCAGCCGAGACGGCGTCACCGGCATCGCCCCCCACGCGATCCCCACCGCCGCAAACAAAATCAGGCTCATCCACCCCATGTGCGTCACCGGGTTCCACGTCATGTGGCCCATCTCAATCGGCGTCCGGTCCCCGCACGCAATCGCCATCCAGCCGTGCGCCAGTTCGTGCATCACGATCGAGAAGATCACCCAGAACACCCACGCCAGCAGCATCGCCGGCCCCGCCGAGTTCAGCACATCGGTAACCCACCAGCCCATGCGTCAGTCCTCCATGAAACCCCGCCCCATCCATCGCCGACCAACCATACCACCCCGCCGGCAAACAAACAGGCCCCGGCTTCCCGCCAGGGCCTGTCGTTGTGTCTCAGTCATTCATCCGATCGCTCAGGCCTTCTTGGCCGCAGCCTTGGTCGCCGCGTCCACCGCCGTCTTGCAGATCTGATCGAACGTCGTCGGGTCCTGCACCGCGATCTCCGAGAGCATCTTGCGGTTCAGCAGCACACCGGCCAGCTTGCAGCCGTTCACGAACACGCTGTACCGCGTGCCCCGCATCCGGCAGGCCGCCGTCAGACGGGTGATCCACAGCGCCCGGTAGTCACGCTTGCGGTTGCGACGATCCCGATAAGCGTACAGACCGGCCGTGCGAACGGCGATCTTCGCCTTCCAGCGGTGCGTCGAGTTCTGACCGTGATAGCCCTTGGCCTGACGAAGCAGACGCTTGCGCTTCTGGTTGCGCGACGCGCCCTTGGTAATGCGTGGCATCAGCCACCTCCTTCAACCCACTGACCCGATTCGGGGCGACCGTCACCCGGTCGACTTCCTCACCCGTCGCGCCAGCTCCCCACCCCTATCACCCACCCCACTCACCCCCACCCCGGTTGTTCACTTCTTCCCGGCCGCTGCACCCGCCTTGGCCGCCTGCATCGCCTTGCGCTTCGCCGGCGAGGGGCTGCGCTTCAGCGCCGCACGAGCCTGGTCCTTCCCGCGAAGCCGACGGAACAAGAGCGCTTCCAGGCCCTTGCTGTCGCTGGACCACAAGTAGCGGTCCTTCCGCAGACGCCGCAGCCGGCTCGGGCTCTTGCCCGACTTGAGGTGCTTGCTGTTCGCCGACTTGTGCTTCACCAAGCCCGTCTTGGTGATCCGCATCCGCTTCAGGAGACCCTTGTGGGGCTTGTTGCTGGCCATGGAAAACACTCCGATCTCGTGCTCGCTCCCCCGCTTCGCCGGCACGGCGTTCAGTGCAGGGCCAAGATGATAGACAAACAGGCCCCGTCCATCAAGCCCGACGAGGCCTCACCGTAACGATTGGATTTTATTAGGGATTCAGGAACACGTCAAACATCGACGTCGGACGCTCCGTGCCCCGCAGCGGATCCATCTCCGCGATCCCCAGCATCTGCCCCATCGCCCGCTCCACCGGCCGCGGCAGCCAGATGTTGTCCAGATTCCCGCCCGCCGTGCTCACCGCCGGACCTGTCACCCACACCGCCGCCCCATTCCCCAGCAGCAGGTTCTGCCCCCGCCCGCCATGATTCGCCGAATTGGCAAACGGGTTGATCCGCATCCCCCGCATTGCCACCGGCACCACCGGCGAGCGATCCCCGAACACCGGCAGCCCAGCCACCTGGCTCAGCGTCGGGCGATGATCCGCAAACATCGACCGGAACGAGAACGACACCTCGGTGATGCACCGGAAGTCGAACGTCCCCGGCCGCTCCGTTTCAAAGCACCCCGTCTGATTCCCCGGGCACGCCAGATTTTCCAGTTCCGTGTAGTTGTCCGTGTACAACTTGTAGTAGTGCTGCGAGTTGCTTTGCCCCGGAACGCCCACGCTCCACCACCGGGCCGCCGGACCCGCACTGAACGCCATCGGCAACGCGTCGCGGTTGTCCCCGCCATATTTCCCGAACGCCCCCGCGACCTGCCCCAGATTCGACACGCACGCCGCATGCCGTGCCTGCTCACGCAGCCCCGCAAACACCGGCACCAGCACCGACGTCCCCACCAGCAGCATCGCCGCCATTCCCACAAGATCCGTCAGCCGGAACGTCCGCGGACCAACCCGCCACCCGCCCTCATGCCGCACCGTCCGCACCACCGGCTGCGCCGCCGTCAACGCCACCCGCCCCAGCGTTGACTTCACCAGTTGCTCCCGCCCCGCCGTGTCCCGCTCCCCGCCCTCACCCAGTGTCCGCAGAACGCCCAACTGCTCCTCCGCCCGCTCCCGAAGAGCCGACGGCACCCGCCTCAGGTCCAGTTCATTGGCGATCAGCGACTCCAGCGCATCCTCGTCCAGAGGATCCGCAAAGCCCATGTCGCAGTCGCTCGCCTCCACCCTCGCCAAAGTCGCGGCCACCAGCGCCGCCGTCGCTTCCGCATCCAGCGAACCCGGCTGCGTGTGCAGGCACTCCAGCACCCGCAGCACCCCCTCGGCCTCCGCACGCTCCGCTTCGGCCACCCGGCCCGCGTCCCACCCGTTCGCCGCCAGTGCGTCCACCGCACGCTGCGTCGAGGCAGTCAGACCAGCCCCATCCAACGCCTGCATGTCATTCGCACCGTTCAACCGCGATTCCTCCCAGGCTCGCCCCGCCCCTTGGTCTCATCCCCGCCGACCCCATCCTCACCCTTCCGGTCCCTGGTGTGCTGCCGCCCCACGTCCTGCCACTGCCTGGCAAACGCCGCCACCGCGGCATGCAGCCGGCTCTTCACCGTGCCCAGCGGAATGTCCAGCGCGTCGGCAATCTGCCCGTAACTCATCCGCTGGAAATACGCCATCAGCAACACCTCACGCAGCATCAGCGGCATCCGACTCACCGCCCGTTGCACGGCTTCATCCCGCTCGTTCTCGCCCAGTTGCTCCACCGGCAACGCATCGCCGGCGGACAGAAGATCGACGTAGGTCGCCCCGTCATCGCCCGCCCCCCCTCGAATCGGAGAGGACAGGTCCAGCGCCTTGCGTCGCTGGTTTCTACGCATCAAGTCCCGGGCTTTGTTCGCTGCGATTGTAAAAAGCCACGGTTCAAACCGCCGGTTCGTGTCAAACACCCCCGCCGACAGGTGAACCTGCACGAACGTTTCCTGAAACACGTCCTCCGCCGCCGCCCGGTCGCCCAATAACCGAATCAGGAACCGCATCAGCGCATCATGGTGCCGACGCACCAGCGCCTCCATCGCGCCCACGTCCCCCGTGCGATAGGCCTCAATCAGTTGCGGATCCGTTCGTGCGTCCACGTGAGCGTCCAAAGTTGCCGTCCCCCCGGCGCCCGGCGGCGCCGCCAAGTCCGAGAATAGAACGTCGGCCGGCGCCTCAGCCCACCACGTCCGTCCCGATGTCCCCCCGCCACACCTTCCCGGCGAAGTGGATCCGCTCCGCCGCCGCGTACGCACGCCGCCGAGCCTCCTCGCGGTCCCCACCCGCCGCCGTCACCGCCAGCACCCGCCCGCCATTGGTCACGATCTCCCCCCGCTCGTTCCGCTTCGTCCCCGCGTGGAACACCACCACACCCTCCACCTTCCCCGCCTCCTCCAGACCGGTGATCACATCCCCCTTCCGCGGATTGTCCGGATACCCCGACGCCGCCAGAATCACCGTCACCGCCGCGCCGGGCACAGCCCCCTCCGCCACCGGCTCCGGCACGTACTTGTCCAGCTTCCGCTCCGCCGCCGCCAGCAGCAACGGCAGAATGTCCCCCGCAAACCGCACCATCAGCACCTGACACTCCGGGTCCCCGAACCGCGTGTTGTACTCCAGCACCTTCGGCCCCGAGGGCGTCAGCATCAGCCCCGCATACACCACCCCGCGATAGTCGATCCCCTCCCGCCCCACCACGTCCACCGTCGGCAGCAGCACCTCCCGCTCCACCTTCGCCGCCGTCGCCGCATCCAGCGCCGGCGTCGGGCACAACGCACCCATGCCCCCGGTGTTCGGCCCCTTGGCCCCCTCGCCCAGCCGCTTGTGGTCCTGGCACGGGTCCAGAATCACAATGCTCCGCCCGTCGGTCACCGCAAACACCGACACCTCACGCCCCCGCAGCCGCTCCTCAATCACCACCGCCCGCCCCGCCTCCCCGAACTCCCGCCGCACCATGATGCGGTTGATCGCGTCCATCGCCTCCGCCAGGTTCGCCGGCAGAAACACCCCCTTCCCCTTGGCCAGCCCCGCAGCCTTGATCACCGGCAGATCCGCCCGCGCCTGCGTGTAC
Source organism: Planctomycetaceae bacterium (assembly GCA_021294835.1). Lineage (GTDB taxonomy): Bacteria > Planctomycetota > Phycisphaerae > Phycisphaerales > UBA1924 > CAILKP01. Next base: position 6,109 of record JAJTDF010000053.1, on the reverse strand, counting down.
AAACCCGCAGCCTCGCGGCTCTTGTCCACCTGCTGCTGCAGCCACATCCGCCGCTGCTGCGAGTCGGTGTACGCGCTCGCCCCCGCCATCAGCTTGTCAAACGCCAGATCCCCACGCACCCGCGACTCCACGTACCCCTTGGCCGCCTCCGCGTCGGTGAACGTCCGCGCCTCACCGGTCGGAATCGCCGCCGCCCGCATCATCTCCTTCGCCCACGCCTTGTCCGCCTCCAGCATCGCCCCCGCCCGCGTCGGCCCGAACACCGCCGGCACGTACTTCTCCGTCCCATACGGCTCCGCCAGCGCATCCACCAGCCCCGCCGCCAGCGGATCCTCCGGCCCCACCACCACCAGCCGGATCTGCTGCCGGGCGCAATACTGCCGCAACTGAAAACTGTCCTTGGGGTTGATCGGCACGTCCGACGGCACCGGCTGCGCCAGCGCCGCGATCCCCGGGTTGTCGCACCCGGTCGCATACAGCGTCCCCAGCCTGGGTGACTGGCTGATCTTCCACGCCAGCGCGTGCTCCCGCCCGCCCGACCCGATCAGCAGAACGTTGATCCGCCCGACGTCCTGTCCGCCGGCGTGTGATGCTGTGCTCATGCGTCTGTCCGAACCTCGCAACCTGCCCGAGAGAAGCCCCCCTCAGAACTCAACCGCTCACGCCCGCCCCCACACCCCAGCCGCCTCACTGCGCCTCGTCCACCGCCCTGAACGAGCCCTTCTTGGCCTCCTGCTCCACATAGGCCCGGAACTCGGTCATCTTGTAACTCACAAAGCAAAACACATGATGCAGCGTGACCCATTCCAGGTCCGCCTCGTCCTTGGGAACGTCCTTGCGCAGTCGATCCAGTTCCGCCAGCAGCGTCTCAGCCTTCATGCCCGAACCGTAGCCGCCGATGCCCCCCGTCCGCCGATCGCCCGCACCCACCCGGCCCCGCACGCCCCCGCAAACAACACCACCTGCACCAGCACAATGCTCGGCCCCACCGGCCAGTCCGCCTCGAACGCCACCACAAACCCCGCCAGCACCCCCGCCGCCCCCACCACCAGCGACCACCCCACCACGCTCCACAACCGGCTCGACAGCCGCAGCGCCGTCGCCCCCGGCAACACCAAGAGCGCCGACGCCAGCACCACCCCCGCCACCTTCATGCTTGTCACCACCACCAGCCCCAGCACCACCATCAACCCCCCGCGCACCAAGCCCACCGGAACCCCGAACGCCCGCGCCGTCTGCTCATCAGTCGCCCAGAACAGCAGCGGCCGCCGCCCCGCCCACAACGCCAGCACCACCGCCCCCGCCACAGCCCCCGCTACCACCACATCCCCCGTCCCCGCCGTTGACACGCTCCCGAACAGAATCGACTCCCACGACCGCACGTCCGCCGCCCGCCCGCCCCGCTCCGCCACCGCCCGCGCCGCCTGCACCAGCACCGTCCCGAGCGCCATCGACCCCACCAGAAACAGCCCGATCGCCGTGTCCTCCGGCGTCTCCCGCCGCCGCCCCACCCACCCCATCCCCAACGCCGCCCCTACTGAGAACACCGCAATCACAAGCAGCTCCGCCACCCCGCCCGCCGCCATCCACCCCACCGCCACCAGCACCGCCGCCAACCCCACCCCGCCAAACGCACTGTGCGAAATCCCCTGCCCGATGAACCCCAGCCGCTTCACCACCACCAGCGGGCTCACCACCGCGCACATCACCACCGTGATCAGCCCCGCCACAATCCCCGGCAGAAACATCGCCCGCAGCGTCGGGTCGCTCAAGTACTCCAGCGTCTTCATCCGCCCCTCCCCTCACCGCTACCCCCGCCCCCCCCGCCACCCTTCTTCTCCGCCGTCACCGTCAACACCACCTCCCCCGCCGCCTGCCCACCTGCCGGCCCCGCCCCCGAACCATGCACATGCCCGCACGCGCTCGCCGCGTGCGCATGCACATGCAGCGGCCCCATCTGCCCCGCCAACCCCACAAGGTCATGGCTGAACACCTCCGCCAGCACCTCCGGCGTCAGCCCCGCCGGCCCCGTGTGGCTGTGCAACCGCTGCGACAGACACGCCACCCGATCCGCCCCCGCCACAATCGCCCGCAAATCGTGCGACACGATCAGCAGCGTCAGCCCCAGCCGGGCATGAATCTCCCGCAGCAACTCCCCGAACACCGCCTGCCCCGCCGGGTCAATCCCCACCATCGGCTCATCGAGCGCCAGAATCCTGGGCTCAACACTCAGCGCCCGCGCCATCATCGCCCGCTGAAACTGCCCGCCCGACAGACTTCCGATCGGCCGATCCGCAAACCCCGTCGCCCCGCACAACTCCAGCGCCCGCTCCGCCCGTTCCGCCACCCCGGCCGGAATCCCCCGCCACGGCGCGCACCGCCACCCCGCCCCCAGCCGCACCACCTCCCGCACGCTCAGCGGCATCCCCAGCTCCACCTGCGGCCGCTGCGGCACATACCCCACCCACCCGCGCTGCCTGGCCACCTCCGGGCTCTCCCCAAACACCCGCACCGTCCCCCGGTCCGGCCGCTCCAACCCCAAGATCAGCTTCAGCAGCGTGCTCTTCCCGCCCCCGTTCGGCCCCAGAATCCCCAGCCGCTCCCCCTTGGCCACCCGCAGGCTCACGCCCTCCAGCGCCGCCGTCGCATTCCCCGGATAGCAGAACCCCACCCCCTCCAACTCCACAGCCGCCGGAACCCTCGCCGGTTGGCCGCTCTGCTGCGTTGCTCCTGCCGTCGCTTGGCTCACCGTTGCTCCGTCCGCCCCCCTTCCGTCGCGCTGACGTCAATCTTCCCACCCACCGCCGCCGCAATCGCCCGCCGATTCGCCTCCATCATCGCAAACCAATCCCCCGACCCCAGCGGGTCAAGTGTTGCCACCTTCGCCCCCGTCGCGCTGGCAATCCGCTTCCCCGCCGCCGGGCTCAGCTGCGGCTCCACAAACACCGTGCTCAGCCCCTCCGCCTTCACCGCTGCCGAGGCCGCCGCAATCGCCGCTGGCGTCGGCTCCCCCGCGTTCAAGCCCTTGATCGCCACCGTCCGCAGTCCATACCGCCGCGCCAGGTGCCCCCACGCATCGTGCCCCACCACCAGCGTCCGCGTCCGCGCCCCCTCCAGCATCGCCCGATACCCCGCGTCCACCTCTGCCACCCGCGCCTTCACCTTCGCCCCCGATGCCCGAATCGACTCCGCCAGCGCATGCCGCGCTGCGTCGTCCGCCCCCGCCGCCATCGCCTTGCCACCCGCCGCCGCCACCACCGCGGCCTCCAGGCTCGGCAACGCCGCCGCCACCAGCCCAGGGTCCAGCCACACGTGCGGGTCCGCCGCCGTCCCTCCCGCGTTCTCCGGCATCACGCAGTTGCCATGCTCATCATGGCTGTGCGCCGAGTGGTCCGTCGCCAAAGCCTTCACCCCCGCCGCATCCGCCAGCACCACCACCTGCCGCCCCCCCTGCCCCCCACCACTCCCCTTCGCCCCCGCCAACTGCTTCTCCACCTGCGGCTCAAGCCCCAGCCCCACCATCACCACCAAGTCCGCCCTGGCCATCTCCGCCAGCCGCGCCGGCGGAATGTCATACCCGTGCTCACTCGCCCCGGGCGGAATCAGCGTCGTCACCGTCGATCCCGCCGGCAACATCCCCTCCACCAGCCCCTTCAAGGGCGGAATCGTCACCACCACCCGCAGCGGCGCCGCCACCAGCGGCACCCCGGCCGCGGCCTTGTTCGCCGATTCACCCGCCGCCAACCCCGGCCCCGCCGCCCCCCCAAGCGCCAGCATGCCCGCCACCACGCCCACCGTGCCTACCTTGCCCGCACACGCCAGCCAACCAAACGCACGACCCATGTTCACACCTCGCGAGGGAGTCTTGGCTCTCAACCTGCAACCAGGTTGCACAAAGGATACGCCCCCGCGTTCCAGCCCACACATTCCGACACGCCCATCCCCACTGGCCGCGCAACCGCCAGTCGCCCCCCTTCAGGCGATCCCCCCAACTCCCATCACCGCCCCCGTTCCAGTCCCCATTTTGCCATTTTGCCATTTTGTCATTTTGCCCTTTTCCCGGCTATACTCGGCCCCGCTGGGGCGGTAGCTCAGTTGGTAGAGCGCGTCGTTCGCAATGACGAGGTCGAGGGTTCGACTCCCTTCCGCTCCACTCCCCAGCACCAAACGCCCGAGGCCCACCCTCGGGCGTTGTCGTTTTTGGCCCCACCCCCGCGGCATCCCCGTGCTATTCCTCGTGCCATCGCCCTTCGGGGCGATGTGCCTTGCTGCCTCCCCGCTTCTCCACCTTCCAACCTCCCCGCCTTCGCATCCCGGACGGGATGCTTGAGATGTTGCCAGCGGGGGGTGGGTGGCTTTGCACCCCTGGAAAGCAGCCCACCCCCGCGCCAGTCCCCCAGCGGCGGACGCGAACCGAACCCCCACCCCACCCCCTCTGCCAAACACCATCAACTCCCCAGCCAACCATCCGAACAAGCCTGCGGTCCCCCCTTTCGTCCAGAGCCCGCCATGAGCATCCAAGCCGAACGCGAGTTGCCGATGATCATTCTGATGCTCAATCAGGTGCGCCGGGTCACCACCGAGGAGGCGCGACAAGCCGTGCCGGCCGAACTCGGAGACACCCCGGCACAAACCGTCTGGTACGTCGGCGAAAACTTCATGGGCATGGAGTACATCCAGTGGAAACTCGGCGACACGCCATACCACCTCGGCACCTCCTCAGAGCCCTACATCCTCATGGGCGGCGAAGCCCAGCTGGATGAGCAAAGCCAGGAATTCGGCCCCGTCAAGTGGAGGATGCGGGAGGAGGTGCCGCCCGAGACAGAGCCGCACCGCAGCGCCTGGATGTCGCACGTTGCCTATCTCTATATAGAATCGTTGCTCTTCCATTCTGCCGCCGAGGAGGGCGACATGCACCTTGAGAACGTGCTGAAGATCGCACGCAACTTCGTGGACGAGCGATGCGTGCTCCTCTGGCACTGGGGCGGCGAACCAAAGCGCGTCGCCCTCCCGACACCCAAGGCCATCGCCTCACTCCGCAACGGCCACTGGCCCAACTGACTGAAGCCGCGGCCCCAGCCCCGCCCACCCCGACGACACGACCACCGGCAGCCCCGGGCGGCCTCGCACGGAGTCAACACGTTTCGCAACCGCCAAAGCAAGGCCATTCCCACCCATGTGCCACCGCCGGGCCCCCGGCCAACGAAACCGGCATACCAGCAGACCCCAGGGTGCAGCACAACACGCTGGCGGCAGGCCGCTGATGGCACAACAATGGCACGGAGAGCCTCAAACACATCGACGAGTCAAAGCACCTCGACGCCGACACACTTCCCAACCGGACGTTCCGCATGACATCCATCAAATCGCTCTACGCTGCCTTTTCTGAGCTTTCGACCGCTACCTATGAGGGCAGCAGACCTCCAACCGCCGAGGATGTCGCGCGAGCCGAGGCTGCCCTTGGGCGCTCCATCCCCAAGGAACTTGTTGATCTCCAATCGGCCTTTCATGACCGGCATCCTCCCTTCTGGGATGTTTTGCGCGTTCAGCCACAAGGCGCCCCGCCAGTCAGCGAAGACATCGTCAAGATCAATCTGAATGAGCGACGCATGTACCCAGGCGAGCTTGATCACGTCCTCTTGTTTTATCATGCCGGCCAAGGCAACTACGATTGCTTCATCTTCGATTCAAGGGGTCAAGTGCTCGGCATCGGACGCTGGGATCCATTCGATGATGACCGAGAGACACCACCGGACATCCGATACGACTCTTGGGTCGCTTGGCTGACTGACGAGATTCGCGACCTCCAGAACCTCTGACCTTCGCAAAGCCGCGAGCCCACCCGTCTGTCCCGCCCCCAGCCCCGCCCATCCCGGCGAGACATCCACGCCCAGCCCCGAGCGGTCTCGCACGGGGTCGAGGCCCAGAGCCGCGGATAGAGCAAGGCTGTCCCACGGGCCGCGTCCACCCACCCCAACCCAGCCGCTCCTCCCGATAGCGTTCGTGTCCCGTCCCCCATGTCCCGTCCCCCATCCGCGCTGGGCGCGCGATAATGGGTGGACGGGAGATCCATCATGGCAAGCAAGGACACGGCGATCGGTATTGGTTC
>JAJTDF010000126.1 GCA_021294835.1 Planctomycetaceae bacterium | reverse complement strand
GTGAGGCGGGTGGCGTGGGGTGGGGGGTGACGTGGGGGCCGGTGGGGTGTGGGCGGGGGTGATCACCCCGGCGGGGCGGCTTGGGGGTGGTGGGGCGGGTTGGGGGCCGATGAGGGGCGTGGGCCCGAGCGGGGAGCCTGAGCGAGTGCCTGTGCATGCGATTTGACACCTCCCAACACATGCGGTTGAGCCAGTCGATGAAGCTGGCGCCGCACATGATCCAGTCGATGGAGATCCTCCAGATGTCTCTGGCGGAGCTGGAGGAGCGGATCGAGCAGGAACTGGAGAACAACGCGACGCTGGAGGTGGCCGAGCCGGGGATGGACGACGAGCCGGGCGGGGAGCAGGAGGGCCTGGGGGGCGGGGATGACGGGGAGGGCCTGGACGGGGGCGTGGATGCGCTGGGGCGGACGGCCGAGGAGCGGCCGATGCGGGTGGACGAGGACGACGCGCGGGCGGACTTTGAGCGGCTGGGGGAGTTTGAGGACACCAACCCGGAGATCGCGGAGAACAACTACGAGGCGATCGACCAGCGGGACTATCGCGAGGCGGGGGAGTATGAGCCGAGGACCTCGGGCAACGGGGACGGGGTGGACGCGAAGTCCGAAGCGATGAACAACACCGCGGCGCGGGACATGACGCCGACGGAGCAGTTGCTGGAGCAGTGGGACCTGGCGGATGTGGAGCCGGCGCTGGGGCCCTTGGGGCGGCTGCTGATCGGGTACATCGAGGATGACGGGTACATCCGCACCGAGTTGCCGGTGATCGCCGAGAAGGCGGTGCCGGCGGCGGGGTGGGAGGGGCCCAAGCCGACGGTGGAGCAACTGGAGCGGGCGCTGCGGGCGGTGCAGATGCTGCTGGAGCCGCCGGGGATCGGGGCGAGATCACCCAAGGAGTGCCTGCTGCTGCAGATTGATGCGATGCAGGCGGAGAAGAGCGACGGGCCGGGCAAGCCGGGGACGGAGGCCAACTGGGGGCTGATGCGGACGCTGGTGGAGCACCACCTTGAGGACCTGGCGCAGAACCGCCTGCCGAAGGTGGCGCAGAAGACCGGGGTGAGCCTGGAGCAGTTGCGGGCGGCGATTGACAAGCTGCGGACGCTGAGCCTGGCGCCGGGGCGGAGGCTGATTCGGGCCAGCGAGCCGGGGATCGTGGCGGACGCGTTTGTGGAGTATGACCCGGACGGGGACCGGTACTACGCGTATCTGAACGAGCGGCGGCTGCCGAACCTGCGGATCAACCAGGAGTACGCCCGGCTGAGCAAGGACCGGCAGGCGCCCAAGCCGACGCGGGACTTCATCAAGACCAACCTCTCCAACGCCCAGTTCCTGCTGGACGCGATCGAGCAGCGCAAGCGGACGCTGCTGCGGGTGGTGCAGGCGGTGGTGGATGCGCAGCGGGAGTACTTTGACTATGGGCCGCAGGCGCTGCGTCCGCTGCCGATGACCAAGGTGGCCGAGCAGTTGGGGGTGCACGTGGCGACGGTGTCTCGCGCGGTGAGCGAGAAGTACTTGCAGACGCCCCGGGGTGTGGTGCCGCTGCGGAAGTTCTTCACCGGCGGGACGACCAACGAGGACGGGGAAGAGGTGAGTTGGGACGCGGTGAAGGCGGCGCTGCTGGAGGTGATCGCCGGGGAGGACAAGGCCAAGCCGCTGTCGGATGATCAGTTGGTGGAGGAGCTCAAGAAGCGGGGTCTGGAGATCGCGCGGCGGACGGTGGCGAAGTACCGCTCGCAGCTGAACATTCCGACGGGGCGGTTGCGGAAGGTGCACTGAAGGGCGCCCGGGGGCGAAATGGTCAAATGGTCAAAGAGTCAAATGGCCAAATGGCCAAATGGCCAAATGAAGGCGGGGTGTTTGGGGGATGGGTTGTCGGTGGGGGGTTGGCTTGAGGTTGTGGTGAGCAGGTGGTTGCGGATGGCGGTTGGCGATGGGTTGGCGCGCACGCCATCAGGCCCGCGGTCTCTCCTGGCCACGGGCCTGGTGGTTGGTATGTCGTGGGGTTGGAGTGGGGGGTGCTGGGGGTGCTGGGGGTGCCCGGTGAGGTTCAGCACATCGCCATGAACGAGAGCAGGGCGAGGGTGAGGATCCGCTGACCGGTGGCGGTGAGCACGAGGGCCTGCTTGAAGGTCTGAGTCAGGTTGGTGGTCACGACGGCGGTCATCCCAGTCTCCGATGTGGTGGTGCGAGGGGTGAGATACAACCGGCGTGCCAGGGGTCCACACGCGGTTGCGGCGGGTGGGCAACACTTGGGGAGCGTGGTTCTCGGCCGCCCGGATGGGTGGCGACGCTGCCGCGAGGTGTTGCCCGATGGTTACCAGCCCGAGCGTAGCGGAACAGTGTTGCCGCGGTGCGACAAGGGGCGACAGTGTTGCCAAGGTGGTTGGTGTGCGGTGGGGGGTGGTGGCTCTGATGGTGGGAGCGGCGTGGGCGGTGGGCGGTGTGGGGGCGGTGGAGCCGGGGGGTGGGGGTGGCGGGGGTGCGGGCGGTGGTGTGGGCGGGCTGCGGGTGGTGTTGCCGGGGGTGGGGGATGGGCAGCCGCCGGCGCCGGCGGAGGCGATGGCGGCGTTTCGGGCGGTGCGCGGGTGGGTGGACGGGTGGTCGGTGGAGGGGGGTGAGGGGGGTGAGGGGGTGGCGGTGGTGGGGGCGTCGGTGGTGTTGCGGTGGGGGACGAGCACGGTGGGGTCGGCGACGCGGGTGCTGGGGCCGGGGTCGCGGGCGTCGGGCACGCTTTTGGCGGAGGTGACGCAGGCGGCGATGGCGCAGGCGGCGGGGCGGCTGCCGGGTGGGGGGGGCGGGGGTGATCGGGCGCGGCTGGCGTTGCAGGCGCCGGAGCTGATGGTGAGCGTGGAGGTGGCGGGCGCGGTGACGCCGATTGTGCCGTTGCCGGCGCTGGCGACGGACCTGGCGCGGCTGCTGGAGCCGGGGATCGACGGGTTGTATGGGCAGGCGAAGGGGGCGGGGGAGGCGGCGGCGGCGATCAGCCCGGCGGGGATGCTGCGGGCGGGGCAGAGCGTGCCGGTGGCGTACACAGCGCTGGCGGTGCGGCTGAGCGGGCAGGCGGCGATGGGGCTGGAGGAGCCGGTGGCGCTGGGGGAGAAGATCGGGCTGGAACTCGGGAAGTTCCGCACCACGCAGGTGGTGCAGCTGGCGGCGGGGAGCGAGCCGGTGTTCTTGACGCGGGGGCGGCGGGTGGTGGAGATGGCCGACGTGGACAGCGGGGCGGAGTTGGCGACGGTGGCGATGCAGATGCAGGGGCATGTGCTGCGGCGGATGGGCGGGGGCGGTGCGGGCGGCGGGGGCGGGCAGGCGGGGTTTGGTGGGTTGTACAACCCGGCGGCGGGGGTGTTTGAGGCGGGCGGGCTGGGGGTGGGGGATGTGGCGCTGGTGGTGCTGGCGATGCACGGCGGGCCGGGGCGGTGGGCGGCGGCAGCCCAGGAGCAGGGGCCGGCGTTGGCAGCGGCGGAGGCGGCGCTGGCGCGGGCTGTGGAGGGTGTGGGGGGTGCGGGGCTGGGCACGAGCGATGCGGCGCTGGCGGTGGTGGCGGCGGGGTGCATGGCGGAGCGACCGGCGTGGGCGGAGGGGCTGCGGGCGCAGGTGCGTGAGGCGGTGCGGCGGGTGCTGCCGGCGGAGGGCGCGGGGGGGAAGGGGGGGGCGGGGGGGAAGAGTGAGGCCCGAGAGGAGGCGGCCGGGGCGGCGCGGCCGGGGGAGCGGGCGTTGTGGGCGCTGGCGCTGTTGAGCGGGGAGGGTGACGGGGCGGAGGATGCGGAGTTGGGGCGGCGGCTGGTGCGGGCGGTGTTTGCGCAGACGCCGGCGGGGGCGCTGGCTTGGGAGATGCCGTGGCTGCTGTGGGCGGAGCAGCGGGCGGCGGCGGGTGTGGGGGGTGTGGGGGGTGTGGCGGCTGAGGGTGGTGTGAAGGCGCTGCCGGCGGCCAGTGCGTTGCGGGAGATGCGGGCGGCGCTGGTGATGCGGCAGATGGCGGCGGGTGAGCCGGGGGTGTGGCCGGACACGGTGGGGGCGATGCCGCTGGGGATGGACCCCACGGGGGTGCGGGCGGGAGCGGACTGGAACACGGCGCGGCTGGTGGCGACGCTGGCGTGGATGTGGGCGGATGATCGGCTGACGGGCCCGGGGGCGGAGCGGGGGACGCAGTTGGTGGCGACGCTGCGCGGGGTGCGGTTCGTGCGGCAGTTGATGGAGGACGAATCCACGGCGTGGATGTGCGCCGAGCCGGCGGTGGCGCGGGGCGCGGTGCGGCTGGCGTTGGCGGAGGTGCGCTCGGGGGTGCAGTCAACGGCGACGGGGCTGCTGAGCGTGAACGCGCTGCGGCGGGCGCTGGGGGAGCGGGCGGGGGGGGAGCGGAAGTGAGTGGGGGGGCGGGGGGGTTCGGGGCGTTGGAGGGCGGATGCACGCCCGTGCGTCGGCAAGGGCTTCTGCGCGGGCGGCGGCCGTGGGGAACCCCCATGCGGCTGCATCAGGACTTGGGGAGGCAGGTCAATCAGGCCGAGAGAGTCTGTCCGCACTCGGGGCAGTGTGTCGCCGCGATTTCGACAAGCGGGTATCCGCAGGCGACGCATCTTCCTTTGCGCATGCGCCAGGAGTGCCGCGCAACCAGCGGGATTGCGAGGAGGAGCAATACGGCGGCGCTGAACACCACGGTGTTGGCGATCACTCCGAGCGGAAGGAGCCAGTGGCGTTGCGACCATCCGCCGTTGGCGGCACGCTGCCGATCAGCGGCAGACGGGTTCGGCGACCAGGCCCAGCCGGAGTTGAGGCAGACGGCAAGCATCCCCGGACTGACGCTGCTGGAGTGTTCCGGATCGGGCATCTTGCGGCGAAGGACGCCCCACACGGTTTCACGCACAGACGTGCGGAACGGAAATCCGAACCGCGTAGCGCGAAGGCCGATCGAAGCGCCGAAGGACGCATCGAGGGGCGCAACGTCGATCAGCGCCGACATTCCGTACTGACCCGCGATTTGGGCGCTTGGTGTGGCTGCGATCGCCTCACCGGCCTTTGTCTGCCACAAGGCCGATGGCTGCGCTTCAGCGGCTTCCCAGAGATGCACATCCGCCCATGCCCATGAGCGGGCAACAAAGCCGTTGAGAGGGGCATCCCAATCCACTACCCGAAGACGGTCAACGAACGATGCGGCCGGCTTGAAGCTGATGAAGTTCCCCGTCGGCGTGCATTGTGAGCGGGTTGCAAAGTCGATGGACGCAGTGACAAGAGTGCCGGCGGCCAGCGCTCCAAGGAGGACTGGCCACTGGGTCAAGGATCGAACGTGACGCAGCATGTCACGAGCCATACACCTCTCTCTCAGTTGGGAACCGGCCACGGGCACTCGGGGCAGGGCGTGGTGTTGTCAGGAACCCACGGGATCTGCGCAGGCTCGCCGGGGCCAGAACCCAGTTGTGAACCGTACTCACACGGCGGAAGAGTTGGTGGGTTCACATTGCCGATACACAGGATCACGAGCCTGCATCGACCACGATCACGACGTTGCCCGCACAGCGGCTGGGGTGGGCCTTGCTGGCCATCGGGAAGATACCGCTCGCGGCTGAACTTGATGCGGAACTGGTCTGGGTCCTTCTGCGGGTTGGCGCTCGGGAGCGGGGAACTTGGTGTTCGCGGGCGTCTCCCGGAGCTCGACGCGCTTGCCTTGCTTTGTTCCCATCGCCGCCGGAACAGGGATGCCCGTGGGGCTTGCGGTTTGTGCGGCAGTTGATGGAGGATGAGTCGACGGCGTGGATGTGGGCCGAGCCGGCGGTGGCGCGGGGCGCGGTGCGGCTGGCGCCGGCGGAGGTGCGGTCGGGGGTGCAGTCGACAGCGACGGGGCTGCTGAGCGTGAACGCGCTGCGGCGGGCGCTGGGGGAGC
>JAJTDF010000052.1 GCA_021294835.1 Planctomycetaceae bacterium | reverse complement strand
GGGGACAGCCTCGCTTGACCCGCCGCGACAGGCCGTCGCCCCGTTGGGGCGAGGAGGGGCGCGGGGTGAGAGGCGGCGGGTGGGGTTTGGCTTTGGGGTGCGGCGGCCGGGGATCGGTGCCTGGCCGGCGACGGTTCTCTCCGTAGATAGACTTATTCAGATCAGCCCCGAGAACGTTTTTGGTCAAAAAACTGCAGTCCGAGGAACCGCGCCCCCTTGACACCCGGATCGCCCCGAGTAGATTTGTCCCCGAATCGCGCGTGCATGGGGCATCCCCCCTCAATCGCTCGGTTCACCCCCGTTCCCGCTTCACTTTCCACACCTTTCTTCACCCCCTCCACACTTCGTCCACTTTTCACGTCGCGGCCCATGCCCCGGCGTCGTCTGGTAGGAAGAAGGGACTCGCTCCCCCGGTCGCAGAGAAGCGAAACCGGATGGAACCGTGTCCCGGCTGGCGTTCGCTGCACGGCTGTATGAACAGCCCAACCGGACTCATTGACGGGGTTCCCCGTCAGGTCATTCCCAACGCCCGTGCAGGGCCCGCCAACCGACAACCTGACCGTGCTCGCCTGGGTTCAAGGCTTCCCGGGTTGAGCACCGCGGGCTTGTGCTCGCGGCCCACTTCCGCCTGTCTCGCACAGGCTGGTCATCTGGGCCGCTCACAGTCTGCCGACAGCGTGCCCCATGCTTCTGCTCTGCAGCGGCCTGGGTGGCCACGCCCGATCGGCAGGATGCCCTGCACGCAGAGGTGGTCGGCGCAGCGAACGCACACATCCGATTGCCCCCGCTTGGTCGCAGGGTGTTCACAGGCAGGCCGCGTACAGGTGTGCGGTGTGGCTGAAGTCTCGGCGGGCAGAACCCAGCCGGGCACCAAGCCGTCACCAACCACAAACGGGGGGACAGCCATCAGGTCCGTTCCGGGTGTTCCGGATCGCGGACCGAAAGTCCATGTGCTGGCGTTGGCCGGGCCATTGAGGCCCGCCCGCTGGCGAGAGTTACGGAGCGTTTTCGTATGAAGAATCGCGCATTCACCCTGATCGAACTCCTGGTCGTGATCGCCATCATCGCCCTGCTGGTCGGCATCCTGCTGCCCGCCCTGGGCAAGGCCCGCCAGTCCGCCCGTCAGGTGAAGGACTCCACCCAGGTCAAGAACATCGTCGCGGCGATGCTCACCTGGGCCCAGCAGAACCGCGAGCAGTTCCCGCTGCCCAGCCAGCTGGACCGCAACAACCAGACCCTCGCCATCGGCACCGCCGGTGACGTGAACGGCACGCAGCGCGGCAAGGACAACACCGGTAACGTGCTGTCGGTCCTGATCTGGAACGGCTCCATCAGCCCCGAGCTGTGCATCAGCCCCGCTGAGTCCGCCAGCAACATCCGCATCGACGAGCAGTACCAAAACGCCAACCCGACCCAGGCTGCTGTGGCCGCCCAGGCCGTGTGGGACCCCGGCTTCTCCGGCACCCCGGATGACCCGGCGACGCAGCGTCGGCGCACCCCCGGCCCGAACGGGACCGGCAACAACTCCTACGCCCAGACCATGATGTTCGGCGCCCGCCAGGCCCGTTGGAGCAACACCTTCAACACCACCGAGGCCGTGATCGGCAACCGTGGTCCGACCTTCGCCAACACCACCAGCAGCGGCTCCAACCCCGACTCCGGCAACTGGCCGGCTCAGGGCTGGCAGCTCCAGGCCAACAGCCCTCAGGGCACCGGCAGCGTCACCCTCGCCATCCACGGTGGCCGCAACACATGGGAAGGCAACATGGGCTACAACGACGGCCACGTGACCTTCGAGACCCGCGCTGATCCGGTCGAGGTGACCTACCGCCGTCGCGGTGTGACCTCCCCCTCGCCCACCAACCCCGCCACCGTTCCGGACAACCTGTTCGTGGACGAGGCCGATGACGCGTCCAGCAGCTCGGCCAACTTCAGCACCAACACCAACCAGTACCTCCGTCCGATCTCCAACGTTGTCGTGTCCGGTACCACGACGACCGTGAGCATCTTCCGCGACTAATCGCGAAAGTCGGCCAACGCAAGTTGACCCCTCAGCCGGGCGGCCCACCAGCCGCCCGGTTGTCTTTTTGCCCCGGCCTGCCCCGTCCCGCCCGGGTTCTATCCTCCACCCGCCCTCATGACCCCCGCCACCTTCCTCCAGCACTGGGGCATCGCCGAAAACCCCTTCCGGGGCGAAGAAGCCCGGCACGATCCCGTCTTCGCCCGCCTGGTCACCGGGGCCCCCCGCACCAGCGACTCGCCCGCGCCCTGGCCGCCCCGCGGCGGCCCATCGGCCGCGCCCGGCTCATCCGCAGCCGCATCCCCCGACGACCCGCCCACCGCCGCCCGCACCGCCGGCCAGCCCACCGCCGCCCGCACCGCCGGCCAGCCCGGCCCGCTGTTCGATGCCCCGCTGTCGCGTGCCGCGGAACATGCCGAGTTCGAGAAAGTGGTGGGCGACTTCCTGCGTCCGGCGTCTGCGGTGGTGTTCGGCGAGAAGGGCAGCGGCAAGACGGCCATGCGGCTGCAGATCGCCCACCATGCAGCGGTGCACAACGCCCGCTTTGCCGACGCGCGGGTGCTGCTGATCGCCGCCGATGACCTCACGCCGGTGCTCGAGCGGCTGCACGGGCGGCTCAAGCGGACCACGCGCAAGGGCGAAACCACGCCCAGCGACTCGTTCCGGCAGATCCGCCTGGTGGACCATGTGGACGCGCTGCTGCTGCGGATCGTCCCTGCGGTGGTGGACCAGGTGCTGGGTGGGGCGGATGCGGCGTCGCCGGTTCCGCCTGACCCGCCAACGCTGCACGGCCCGCGTTCGGCAGCGCTGGCGCAACTGCCCAGTGCGGAGCATTTGGACTTGGGCGCGGAGCCCAAGCGGGTGCTCCGCAAGGCTGACCCGCAGGTGCGGCGCGACCTGCTGGCGCTGGCGACGGCGTATGACCGTCCGGAGCACGGCGCGGGGCGCACGCGGGCTTTGCGGTGGGCGCTGGGCATCCGCCGGCCGATCGTCGAACGCATCCAGACCACGCTGGCGTACGTAGGGTGGCTGCCGCCGCTGGCGATCGCCGCCTTCCTGGCGTGGACGGCCAAGCCGGTGGCCCAGCCCCCGCTCGTGCTGCCGTCGGTCACCTCGCCCGCCCCGGCGGTGGTGGCGGCATCGATGGCCGAACGAGCCGGCGAACCGGCGGTGCCGGAGGCAGCGCCCGCACCAGCCGCGCCGGCGGGCCAGCCGTCGGCGGGCACGTCGGTGACGGCGACGGCGACAGGCTCCGGTGCGCCCGCAACCGCGGAACCGGCTCCGGCGAACGAGCCCGGGGGTGCAGGAACGGCTGTGGGGACGGCGGCGGGGGGTGCGGCACGCCGGAGCGAGCCGGCAGCACCATCAGGCACGGCGCGTTCGCTGCAGTCGCTGCTGGAGGGGCTGCGCTCCTGGCCGGAGTGGTTCGGCCTCTCGGGCGCCGGCGACACGCGAACGGTGGCCTGGGTGACGGCGTTCGTGGGCACGCTGCTGGTGTGGATCCTGTTCCTGGCCAAACTGGCCTGGACCGACCGCTTCCGCCTCGGCCGCCAGTCGGCAAGGCTGTACCGGCAGATCCGCGTCTCGGGTCGGTCGGAGCAGTCGTTCTTCCAGGCGGTGCGGGCCCTGCCGGCCGACATGCGTTCCAGCACATGGCTGCCGCTGAACGACTCGGAGGACCAGCGGCTGCGGGGCTTTGAGCGGATTCGCCGGGTGTTGCGGCTGTTCGGCTACGCGGGCATCGTGGTGGTCTTTGACCGCATCGATGAGCCGCCGCTGGTGGCCGGTGATCCGGACCGGATGAAGTTCATCGTGTGGCCGATGCTGACGGCCAAGTTCCTGCAGCAGGAGGGCGTGGGCATCAAGCTGCTGCTGCCGATTGAACTGCGGCACATGCTGTTTCGCGAGAGTGCCGCGTTCTTCCAGCAGGCGCGGATGGACAAGCAGAACCTGGTGGAGCAGCTCGGCTGGTCGGGCTCAACGCTGTTTGACCTGTGCAACGCCCGGCTGAAGGCCTGCCGGCTGCCCGACGGCCCGCACGCGGAGAGCCTGGCGGACCTGTTCGACCAGGACGTGGGGCGTGAGGGGCTGGTGGCGGCGCTGGAGACCATGCGGCAGCCCCGCGATGCCTTCAAGTTGATGTACCACTGCATCGCCGAGCACTGCTCGCAGGCCAGCAGCGAGCAGGGCAAGTGGCGGATCAGCAAGGCGACGCTGGAGGCGGTGACCAAGCTGCAGACCGAGCGGCTGCGGCAGCTGGCGCTTGGCATTCGGCCGGCGTGAGCGGCGGCGTGACGGTTCAGGGCCAGAGGCGGTCGATCTGCCAGGTGGCATCGGGCTGCCGGACGTACAGGGCGCGGTCGTGCAGTCGGCCCCGGCTGCCGGCCTGCCAGAGTTCCACCCGCTGGCCGGTCAAGACGTATCCGCCCCAGTGCTCGGGCCGCGGGACGGCCGCGTCGGCATCGCCCCGCAGCAGGTGCATGGGCGACACGCCGAAGCGTTGCATGGTGTCCCACATCGCAGAGAGCAGGGCCGTGCGTGAGGGCAACACGCGGCTCTGGTCGCTGGCCCACGCCCCCAGGCGCGAGAGCAGGGGCCGGGTGGCGAAGTAGGCGTCGCTCTCGGCGGCCGAGGCGCGGCGGACGGGCCCTTCAAGGCGAACCTGGCGGCCTCGGTGGTCGTCATGCCAGACCAGGGCGGCGCGGCCGGACTGCTCGATCTCCGCCGCCTTGCGCGAGCGGTAGTTGGTGAAGAAGACCACTTCGCCGGCGGGCTGGTCCACCCGCTTGATGAGCACCACACGGACCGAGGGCCAGCCCCGCGTGTCGGCCGTTGCCAGGGCGGCGGCGTTGGGGTTGGGCGTCTGGGCGGCGGCTTTGGCTTCGTCCATCCAGCGGACGAGGGTGCCGAACGGCTCGGCGGGGAGGCTCAGGGGCAGGCCCCGGTCCATCAGCGCGTCGCCGAGGGTCTGGAGGATCTTGAGCATGCGGGTGCTCCTGATGGGGGGTGGAGGGCGAGCGGTGGGGTGCCAACGGCTGGGGTGAACGCACCATGGCGGGCGGCGGGGCCCCTGAGTGTTGCAGCCCCGGGAACGCCCGGGCCGATGCCCTCGCTTGATATGCCCCCCCCCCCGCGAACCGACCTGCTGCCCCTGCTTCCGCCCCGGCGTCTATGCCCACGGCCAAGCCCACCCCCACGGCCACGCCCACGGCCAAGCCCACGGCCGCGGCGGTGGCGGTGAAGCCCGCGGCGGCGGGCAGCTTGTCGGCGGCGCTGGCGCAGGTGCGATCGGCAGCAGCGGGGGGGAAGGTTGACGGGGCGGTTGGCGGGGCAACGGCGGTGGCCCGGCCCCGGGGCGGGGCCAAGGCGGCCCCGGCGTTGATTGTGTCTGACGGCCGCTTGCCCTCGGCGCTGGCGGTGTGGCTGGAGGGCGTGTGCCGCCCGGCGGCAGGGCGGGCGGTGGTGTGGCACGTTCCGGGGCTGAGCCCGGCGGCGTTGCGGGTGGCGGAGGCGCTGGCAACGCGGGCGGGGGTGACGGTGCTGGCCAATGCCGGCCAAAGCCCGAACATGACGGACGCGACGGACGTCTTGCTGGCTGCGGGGCGGCTGGCGCTGGCGCAGGGCCTGGGTCGGGTGGTGTGGCCGGTGCTGGCGACCGAAGATGGCGGGGAGGTGGCGGGGGGTGCCGGGGCCGGGGGCGGAGGGCTGGATGAGCAGGCGGTGCTGGCGCGGACGGCGGATGTGCTGGACCGGGCGCTGCTGGTGGGGCGGCTGTTGTCCATCGACGCGCAGGTGCTCTCGGGCGGGGCGGTGCGGAGCCTGACGATTGAGACCCCGCTGGTGGACCTGACCGACGTGCAACTGCTGGACCTGTTTGCCGACAGCGACGCCCCGTTGACCGGGGCGATGGTGTGTCAGGCCCCGGCGGCCACCCCCGGGCAGTGGACGGCGGGCCCGACGGGCGGCTGCGGGCGGTGCGGGGCGTGCCGACGCTGGACGCGGGCGATGCGCGAGGCCGGACTGGCCTGAAAGCACGCTGGACTGCCCTGCGGCGGGTGCCCTTGGGACATACCATCGTTCATGTCGCCGGAATGGATGCCGGCGGTGGTGATGTTGGGCCGCAGGATGCGGCTGAAGAGGGCCAAACCATGAACGTGGTGGTGCAGAAGTTTGGCGGGTCGTCGGTGGCGGATGCGGAGAAGTTCCGTCTGTGCGCCGAGCGTGTGGCGGAGGCGATCTCGGCGGGGGAGCGGGTGTGCGTGGTGGTGTCGGCGATGGGGGACGCGACGGACGACCTGATCAGCCTCGCCGAGTCGGTGATCGACAGCCCGGACAAGCGCGAGCTCGACCAGTTGCTTGCGACCGGCGAGCAGGTGTCGATCGCGATGATGGCGCTGACGCTCAAGGGGATGGGCATCAACGCGACGAGCCTGACGGGCGCGCAGGCGGCGATTGTGACCGACGGGGTGTTCGGGCGGGCGGGGATCGTGTCGATCGACACGCGGCGGGTGAACCAGATTCTTGAGGCGGGCGGCGTCGCGGTGATCGCGGGCTTTCAAGGGGTGACCGAGACGGGGGACATCACCACGCTGGGGCGGGGCGGGAGTGACACGACGGCGGTGGCGCTGGCGGCGAAGTTGGGCGGGCGGTGCGAGATCTTCAAGGATGTGGACGGGGTGTATACGGCGGACCCGCGGGTGGAGCCCACGGCGCAGCGGCTGAACACGGTGAGTTACGACGAGATGCTTGAAGCGGCGGCGATGGGGAGCCAGGTGGTGCACCCGCGGGCGGTGGAGATGGCCAAGCGGTTCAGCGTGCCGGTGCGGGTGCTGCACAGCCACCGGCCCCGGGGCGGGCGGGCGCAGCGGGACCAGAGCGACAGCACAGGAACGTGGGTGGGGCCGGAGAGCGGTATGGAAATGCGTGCGGTCAGCAGCGTGGTGCTCAAGAAGAACGTGGGGCGCGTGAGCCTGCGGGGGGTCGTCAACCGCACCGGGGTGCAGAGCGAGGTGTTCGGCCCGCTGGCGGCGGCGCACCTGCCGGTGGACGACATCATCCAGGAGGATGACGGCCCGAACACGATCAACGTGACCTTCACGATGGACCGCAAGGACCTCAAGGAGGCGACGCCGATCATCCACCGCATCGCGCACGACATTGGTGCGGCGGCGGTGCGGATTGACAACGGGCTGTCGACCGTCTCAGCAGTGGGGGCGGGGATGCGGACCCAGGCGGGCGTGGCCAGCCGGCTGTTTGAGGCGCTGGCGGGTGCGGGTGTGAAGGTGGAGAACATCACCACGTCGGAGATCCGCATCAGTTGCGTGGTGGTTGATGCGGACGGCCAGCGGGCGGTGCAGGCGATCCACCGGGCGTTCAATCTGCATGAGCCGACGGCGGGGACGGTTGCGGACGCGGCGGCGGCGGCGGGGGGCCTGCTGGAGAGCAAGCCGGGCGTGGCAGCCGCTCGCTGAGGTTGGGCGGCTTTGGCAGGGTTGTGGTCTTCGCGGTCTCCATGTATCACTTTGTTGACGAGGCTGGTGATCCGACGATCTTCAACGCGAGGGGGGCCGTGCTCGTCGGCTCTCCGGGCGTCTCGCACACGTTCATGGTCGGTGTCGCTCACCTGCCGGATCCGGTCGGTGCTCGCGTGATTCTTGATGATTTGCGGCAGGGCTTGCTGGCGGACCCATACTTCAAGGGTGTTCCGTCTATGCGACCTGAGGCCGGACGGACCGCCCTGTGTTTTCACGCCAAGGACGATCTGCCAGAAGTGCGGCGCGAGGTGTTCCGAGTTCTTGCATCGCTGAATGCAAGTGTTCGCGTCGCCTTCCGGCGGAAGGCGTCGCTGGTGCCGGCGGCGAGAACCGACCGGAGCGTCGATGCGCGTCGGGTGGCCGCTCGCCTCTACGACGAACTCGTGGAACGCGTTTTCGTTGGCAGCATTGAGTCTGCGGGCACGCATGAGATCTGCTTCGCGCGACGGGGCAAGAGCGACCGGCAGGAAGCACTCTCCGAGGCGCTCAGCCGAGCGCTCGGTCATGGGCCGGCGGGCAGGTGGACGATGCGATCGTCGGTGCCGTCTGCCGATGCGGGGCTGCAGGTCGTTGACTATTTCCTGTGGGCGGTGCAGCGGTTGATCGAACGCGATGAGGACCGTTACTTCGGTTTGATCGCGTCTCAGGTCCGACTGGTCTGGGATTTGGACGATTGCCGAAGCGACCCCGGTGGCCGCAGATACGGGCCAGGCGACATGCTGACGGTGGAAAAAAAGAAGCCTCTCACGAGCTAGGCTCGACCCGGTTTCCCGGGCGAGCACACGGCACGGGGCCGGCGTTCGCTCGTCAGAGGCTTGTGAAGTATATGTCGGCAGCTTCTCGGTCGGACTGGACGAAATAAACCCGAACGGGCTGGGATTGGCCGGTCTGGCCGGGCTGGGTGCGGGGTCTGGGCGGGCCTTGGCAGTTCGCTACCATCGGCCCCTATGAACCGCCCGAGCACTGCCGTGTCCGCCCCGGTTCAGCGCGGCTCCATCGCCCGCTGGAACCAGACCATGATCCCGACCACCCGCGAGGCCCCGGCCGACGCGGAGAGCCCGTCGCACATCCTGCTGTCCCGGGCCGGGTACATCCGCAAGCTGGGCGCGGGCATTTATGACTACCTGCCGCTGGCGTGGCGGGTGATCAAGAAGGTGTCGGCGATCGTTCGTGAGGAGATGGACGCGGCCGGTGCGTCGGAACTGCACCTGCCGGTGCTGCTGCCGATCGAGCTGTACGCCGGCACGCGGCGCGACCGGGATTACGGCGACCTGCTGTTCAAGATCAACGACCGCAAGGCGGGCACGTATGCGCTGGGGCCGACGCACGAGGAGCCGATCACCGAGCTCGTCAAGGGGTCGGTGAGCAGCTACAAGCAGTTGCCGATCAACCTGTACCAGATCCAGGTGAAGTTCCGCGACGAGGCGCGGCCCCGCTCGGGCCTGCTGCGCGGTCGCGAGTTCATCATGAAGGATGCGTACTCGTTCCACATGAACGTGGAGGGGCCGGGCGGGCTGAACGAGACGTACGACAAGATGTACCAGGCGTACAGCAACGTCTTCCGGCGGTGCGGGCTGAGCTTCACGGCGGTGGAGGCGGAGAGCGGGCCGATCGGCGGCTCGGCGAGCCATGAATTCATGGTCAACTGTGAGAGCGGCGAGGACACGGTGCTGCGCTGCCCGGCGAGCGGGTATGCCGCCAACGTGGAGAAGTGCGAGATCGGCGCGCGGCCGGCGCCGAGCAAGGGGTACTTCGGCGGTGATCCGTCCGGGGTGATGGAAGAGGTGCACACGCCGGGGTGCCCGGGGATTGAGGACGTGTGCACGTTCATGAAGGTCAAGCCGGGCAACATGCTCAAGAGCGTGCTGTTCAAGGTGGTGTCCTCGGCGGAGGACCTGGCCAAGTACGGCGAGGAGTACATCCTGGCGGTGGTGCGGGGCGACCATGATGTCAACGAGGGGAAGGTGAAGGCGGCGGCGGGCGTGAAGGCGATTGCGCTGGCCGACCCGGCGGAGGCGATCAAGAAGGGCTTTGCGATCGGGTTTGTCTCGCCCCGGGCGGCGGTGGGCAAGCCGGGCGTGCTGCTGCTGGTGGACCGCGAGGCGGCGGTGGGCTTTGACGACGCGGCCGGCAAGGCCAAGTTCTGGGTGACCGGCGCCGACAAGAAGGATCACCACGTCAAGCACTTCAACTGGGTGCGGGATCTGGGGACCGACCCGCTGGCGGCCGAGGCCCATCAGCCCGAGACGCACGGTACGGGTGGGCTGAAGGGCGGCAACAAGTACATGATGGTCGCGGATGTGCGCAACGCGGTGGCGGGCGATCCGTCGCCCAGATCGGCGGGGGCGAAGCTGGAAACGAGCCGCGGGATTGAGGTGGGGCACATCTTCAAGCTGGGGACGAAGTACTCCGAGGCGATGGGGCTGGCGATTCTGGATGACAAGCAGCAGAAGCGGCCGGTGATCATGGGGTGCTATGGCATCGGCGTGTCGCGGACGATGGCCAGCAGCGTGGAGCAGAACCACGACGCGGACGGGATCATCTGGCCGGCGGCGATCGCGCCGTTCGGCGTGCTGATCACCATCATGAAGCACGATGCCCCGGAGCAGACCAACCTGGCGGCCGACCTGGCCGAGCAGCTGGCGGCGGCGGGCGTGGACGTGCTGATCGATGACCGCGACGAGCGGCCGGGCGTGAAGTTCAAGGATGCGGACCTGATCGGCATTCCGGTGCGGCTGACGCTGGGCGACAAGGCCCTGGCGGCCGCGAGCGTGGAGTTCAAGCTGCGCAGCAGCAAGGACAAGGGTTCGCTGGTGCCGATCGCCGAGGTGGTGGCGGCGTGCGTGAACGCCGTTCGCGGCAACGGCTGATCGGACGACGGACAACCAAGCCATGGGCCAGACAGCCAGCACGGGCGCAGCGGCGGCGGGCCGGGGCACGGGACCCGGACCGTGGTGGGCGTGGCTGGCCGGCGGGCTGTGGTATGGCCTGGCGCTGACGCTGTCATTGCCGGCGGTGAGTTGGTGGTTCATGGCCCTGATGGCGCTGGCGCCGCTGGGGGCGTTGATGCTGCGTGCGGCGCGGGATCGGGCTGCATCGCCGGTGGGCGCAGCGCCCGGCCGGGCGGGGCTGTGGGCGAGGCTGACGGCCGGGCGGGTGTGGTGGCGGGCGCTGCTGGCGGGGATGGGCGCGGTGCCGGCGTTCTTGTACCTCAACGCGTTCATGGCGGATGTGACCGGACCGGGCTACCCGCTGGTGTGTTTGTATCTGGGCGTGTGGGTGGGCATCGGCGTGTGGCTGTGCACGCACATCGCGGCGTGGACGATGGGCCGCCGCTGGCCTGCGGGGGTTGCCAGCGGTGTGACGACCGCGGCGGTGGGGCTTGTGTGGGTGGGGGTGGAGTTCTGGCGGGGGCAGGTGTTTCTGATCGGGTTCCCGTGGTACTACCTCGGGCACGGAATGATCGAGCCGATCTCGGCGGGGTGGTGGCCGACGCTGGCGCCGCTGGCGGGCATGCCGGCGGATGGCTGGGTGGTGGCGATGATCAACCTGTGGCTGGCGGCGGCGGTGACGGGGCCGGTGGCCCAGCGCCGGGCCGGCGTGAGTGGCGCGGTGGCGCCGGTGGCGGTGGCGGTGGTGGCGGGGACGGCGGTGCAGGTGCTGGTGGTGCAGCCGGCGGTGCAGAGCGCCCAGGGGCGGGGCTGGCCAGTGCTGATGGTGCAGACCAACCTGCCCCAGAACAACAAGACCTTCCCCAAGCCGGGGGAAGAGGTGGCCAACTTCGATCGCTGGCTGGAACTGACCGAACGCACGGCCAAGGCGCTCCAGCCCGGGCTGGTTGCCTGGCCGGAGACGATGGTGCCGGGTCGGGGGCTGAACCCAGAGGCGGTGGCGGAGGAGCGGCGGCTGGGGATCTACATGACGATCCCGGATGCGGCGGCGGCTGGGCCGGGTGGGGCGGGCGGGCAGCGGCAGTTGCCGGGGGACTACTTCCACAACCGGCTGGTGGAGATGCAGGCCCGCATCGGCGTGCCGATGCTGGTGGGCGCGGTGACCGCTGACGGCTTGCGGTTCGAGCAACGCGAGGGTGGGGGGCTGCGGCCCAAGGCCGATGCGCGGTTCAACAGTGTGGTGCTGGTGGAGGGCGGCCGGGTGGCCGAGCGGTATGACAAGATGGTGCTCACGCCGTTCGGGGAGGTGATTCCCATTGCCTGGCGGTTCCCGGCGGTGCAGCAGCAACTGCTGAACCTGGGCGCACAGGGCATGCGGTTTGATCTGGGCTTCGGGCAGCGGCCGCACGTGTTCTCATTGGCGGGGCCGGTTGGGCCACAGGGGGGCGAGCGGGTGCGGGTGGTGACGCCGATCTGCTTTGAGCAGACGTACAGCCACCAGTGCCGGCTGCTGACCTATGCCGATGGCGTGCGGCGGGCGGATCTGCTGCTGAACGCCAGCAACGACGGATGGTTCGCGGAGTTCACGCCGGGGCGGGGGATTCACATGCTCACCGGGCGTTGGCGGACGCTGGAACTGGGCCTGCCGATGGTGCGGAGCGTGAACACCGGTTTGTCGGCGATCATCGATTCGCGGGGTCGGGTGCTGGCCAGCGGGGTGGACGGTGCGCCGGGCCGGGCGGGGGAGCGGGTGGAGGGCGTGCTGAGCGGGGTGGTGCCGCTGCCGCCGGCGGGTTACGCCGGAACGCCGTTTGGGCGGTGGCTTGGCGATGTGGCCGGCTGGGCGGGGGTGACGCTGGCGGCGGTGTCGCTGCTGCTGCGGCTGTGGGCCGGGCGGCGGAGGTGAGGGGGCTTGGGCCCGGCGGGGGCTGAATCGGGAGCAAGACGGGGAGAAAAACGGGGATCGGCGGAGGCCGGAGGGTTCTAGTCTTGGCGTGATGAAGCAGACCTCTCAGGCGGTTGCTCTTGGCGTGTGTGCGGGCGTGTTGGCGCTGGCTGGGCTTTTGGTGTTTGCCGGTTGCGACGGGGCGGGGGGCGGACCGAGGAGCACGCCGAGCGGGGCAGCGGCGTCGACAGTGTCGGCGGTGGAAGCCTCGAAACTGCGTGAGGAGGCACTCACGTTGCTGTTGCGGGCCAGCGAGGGGGGCACTCCCGAGCAGCGGGCCAATGCGATCGAGGCGTTGATTCCCGTTCCGCAGCGGCTGGAGGCCGTGCTGTTGCGGTCGATCAGCGATGCCAACCCGGGCGTTCGCAGCGTGTCGGCCATGGCGGCGGGCAAGGCGAGGCTGCCGAAGCTGATGGATGCGTGCCGCGGGATGCTGAGCGATCCGCTGCCGTTTGTTCAGGCGTCGGCGATCTTGGCGTTGGGGCGGAACGGCGAGGCGGTGGACCCGACGCCGCTGGCGGCGATGCTGCGCAGCCCGAACCCCGGCATACGGGCGCAGGCGGCGTTTGTGCTGGGCGAACTGGGGAACGCGTCGGCGTTGCCGCTGCTGAAGGAGGCGGCGGTGCGGCCGGTGCCGCGTGCGGACTCGGCCTCGGCGCGGGTGATGTATCTGCAGTTGGCCGAAGCGATGATCAAGTTGGGTGATGAGGCGGCGGTGAACGAGGTGCGGGCGGCGTTGTATCCGACGCGTCCTGAAGATCTGGAACTGGCGGCGCTGGCGGCGCAGATCATCGGGCAGGTGCAGGACCGGCAGGCGATCAGCCAACTGGTGTATCTGACGGCGTTCCAGGACAAGTCGGGGAACAAGTACCCGGCGGAGGTTCGGCTGGCGGCGGCGGCATCTCTGGCCCGGCTGGGCAACGAGCGGGGGTCGTTCATCGCAGATGAGTTTGCGGGCAGTTCGCTGGCGCCGTTGCGGGCCCAGAGCGCCCTGGTGTACGGGGCGACGGGCCAGGTGGACAACCTGTCGAAACTGGCGAAGATGCTGCAGGACCCGGAACCGCTGGTGCGGATTGCGGCGGCGGCGGCGGTGGTGAAGATCACCGATCGGCAGGGGATGGCGGGGGGCTGAGCGGCCGGGTGACGGGAAGAACAGAGATTGGGAACCGAGACCGGACGGGGGACGAACAGACGCATTCCGGCGGGCAAGGTCGATGGAATCTGGGGGGGTGGTGGCGGGGAGGCTGTGGGGGGTGGGCGGTGGCGGGCCAGCAAACGGCCTGCGGAAGTGATTTGATCGGGACGAAAAGACCCCAATAATGGCCCCACACCTTTGCCGGGCGTCAGACCATGTCGGAGCGGGGGGGTGGGGTGGGGTGGGGCAGGGACAGGGTGAGCGGGGGGCGGGGGGTGGCGGGAGGGCCGAACCCATGGCGGGGTGTGAGCGTGCAGACTGACCAGGACCGCAGGAGAACACCGTGCACATCGTGACCAAGATTCTGATCGTCTTCGGGGCCGTGCTGAGCATTTTGCTGGCGGCGCTGACCATCGCGATGGCGGCGAACGTGAACGCGATCCGGGACAGCTTCAAGGCTGAGCAGAGCGCCAAGATCGCGGCTTTGGCGGACCTGTCCCAGGCGCGTGCGCAGCAGTCCGGCGAGATGGCGGACCTGCAGAAGGCCCGGACGGCGGCCGAGGCGGAGCTTGCGAAGGTTACCGATGAGATCAAGCAACTGCAGGCTGAGCGTGCGACGCTGATTGCCAAGGAGAGCGAGGCTCGCCTGGCGGCGGAGAGCATTAAGAACCAGATCGCCGGCTTCGGCGACACCGCCAAGGTGAACGCGGCGCTGATCAAGTCCTTGACCGACGAGGTTGCGGCGCTGCGCAAGGCCCAGCTTGACTCGGCCAAGCGCGAGACTGACCTGATTGACCGTCTGAACGACGTGGAGAGCCAGCGTCAGGTGCTGGAGCAGACCACCCGCGCCCTGCAGGAGCAGCTCTCCGAGGCGCGTCTGGCTCTGGAGGCCGCCAAGAGCGGCGCCACCACTGCGGTGGCCGGCAGCCCTGCGGAGAGCCTTGGGCCCCGCATCAGCGCCCGCATCGTGAAACTCGACAAGTTCCCCTCCGGCGATGATCTCGTCGAGATCAACGTGGGTTCGGCCGCGGGCATCCGCGAGAACCAGAAGCTCAACGTGGTTCGCGGCGGGCAGTTCATCGGCTCGCTGGTGATCACGACGGTGGACCTGCAGCGGTCCGTGGGCCGGCTGGACCGTCTGGGCCGCAAGGTGGAGCCGGCGGTGGACGACCTGGTGCTCAGCCGGTTGGACTGAGCCAGCCGGGCCGGCAGGGTGGTGGGGATGGGTGGGGTGGGTAGGGTGGGTTGGTGCGTCCGTGAACCTGAACTTCGGGCCGGCCCGGCGAGGGCGTGCCCGGTTGCCTTGAGAGTGACCTATGAGCCAATTCGGCATGCAGATGCCCGGCGGACAGCGCCGGACGGCCCAGATGAACGTGTACACCGGCCTGCTGGCCTTCGCCGTGGTGGCGTTGGCGGCCGCCTGCCTGTTCGTGTTTGTGCAGGGCGGCACGGTGGGTGCGGACGGCAGCCCCTGGGGTATCCAGGAGGTTGGCAAGATCAACCTGAAGTGAGCCCGGGCGGAGCGGCCCGGGCAACGGCGAATGCCATGGCTGGGGCTTGACAACCGCTTGGAACTTGCTACATTTCCCGCCCTGCACGGGCCCGGAAACGGGCTGCCGGGCGGGTGAGAAGAGAGAGACATTTGCTACCGGGGCGGTAGCTCAATTGGTTAGAGTACCGGACTGTCGATCCGGTGGTTGCGGGTTCGAGTCCCGTCCGCCTCGCTTGTCTGAACGGCCCGTAAGGGCCGTTTTTATTTGGGTGTACAAGCCGGTTGAAGGTGGCGGCGGGGGCCGGGGCCAACAGGACTGTGACACGTTTGGTGACCGCGCTGTGTCACTGGCTGGTGAGGTTGCACTCGAGGGCGGAGTGGCCTCCGGATCGGGAGGATCGACCCGGGGCGTCCGTCGCCGATGGTGGTGCGACCAGACTGTCCCAGCCCGACGGTCACCGCTTGGCGATGAACTCCTCGGCGCCCACCACCGGCTCGGCGGCCTCGGCCGACTCAATGTCCTTGATCAGAGCCTGCACGATCGCCACGTCGCGGTCGACGCTCTTGGCATCGATGCGGTTGGCCTCGCCCTCGGCTCGCAGGGCGGCGATGGTCTCGTGCAGGCGGGGCAGGACGACTCGGGCGGCGGCGCCGTAGGCCTTGAGCGGCTGGGCGCAGCGGTTCAGGTCGCGACCCCACTCGAACTCGTTCATGATGTCGACGGCGAGGGTCATGCCTTCGCGGATGCGGAACCGGGCCAGCAGATCCAGCCCGGCCCAGCGGATGCCGTAGCGGAACATCTCGCCGCTGGGGGCATTGTGGCGCGTGGCGGCGATGATTTCGGGCAGGAGGGCGCGGGCGTCGTCGGCCGAGAGACGCGGGTAGACGCCGGCGGCCAGGCCTCGCAGCAGACCGTCTTCATTGGCGAGAAGTTTCTTGATCGCGGCGTACAGCAGCGGTCGGTCGACGCCGTCGAGGGACTTGGCGAGGATGGGCGTCGGGCCTCGCGAGCCCGGGGCCGAGGCGAACAGCGTTTTGGCGACCTCGCCGACGAAGCGCTGACGCGGATCCTGCGGGTCTTGCATCTGCGCGGCGCTGAGCAGTTCAGGGACGGCGGCGGTGCGGATGCTGGGACTGAGGTGCAGGACCGCACGGGCGGCGAGGATGCGCAGCCAGGGGTCCTTGTCGGTGAGCAGGGCGAGGATTTGGGGGGCGGCGGGGTCGGCCTTGGGGCCCAGTTTGGCGAGGGCTTCGCACGCTCCGTAACGGGCGGTCGGGCTTTCGTCGCGGAGCAACTGCAGCAGGCGTGGGATGAAGTCTCCTTCGCGTTGGCTGAGCGCAGTGGCCGAACGCAGGCGGACGGCGGGGGACCAACTGGCCAGCCCGGCGAAGAGCTCATCGAGGCTGCGCTGCGGGTACCAGTTCTGATCCTGCGCGGCCTGGAAGGTGAACTCGCTGCCGGCGGCGATGGTCTCGGCGACCTGGGCATCAGCGAGCGGCGGCAGGACGCCCGGCCGGCGGCCGGTGATGACGAGGCTGCGCAGGGGCAGGGCGTAGCCGAGCAGATAGGCCCCGGTGCAGTCCCAGTTCTTGTACGAGCCTTCTTCGGGGAAGCCGACATAGTCGACGCGGCCGTCCCACGCACGCGCCAGGTCGTAGTACCAGGCGGTCTGGCGGAAGTAGGCGGCGGTGGCGGAAGGTCCGCAGCGGGCCACGCCGGGCAGGGCCCAGAGGATGTTGAAGAAGTTGCCGGTGTGGCCGCTCTCGCGTTCGTCATAGGCGGCGAGGGCCATGCGGGAGTAGAACTCGGCGGCTTCGCGGTCGCCCAGGAGATCGAACAGCACGGCAGCGGCGGAGCACTTGCCGTTGTCGTCATGCCAGGGCCAGGCGTCGTGATCGCCATAGGGGATGGCGCCGCGCTGGACCCACTGGCGGAGGAAGCGGGCCGAGCGGTCGATGGCGTCGTCGATCTCCGGTTCGCGGATGCCGGCCTGGCGGGCGATCACCATGCTGAGCGTCAGCGGGATGGCCGGCTGGTTCATGGCGCCGTAGCCGTAGAGGTTGCGGTTCTCCTGGGCGAAGCGGTGGCCCCACGTGCCGACGCCGCTGGCTCCGCGGGCGATGGCCAGCGCCGAGCGGCGGAGGCCTTGCAGGGCGGCGGGGTCTTTGGTGAACAGGGCGTACTCGGCGAGGAAGAGCGTGTGGAAGGCGTACTCCCAGGACTCCGGGAAGCCGGGCTTGGGCTGGTGGGCGGCCAGGGACTGGCCGTACTGGTCCACCAGCGGGCGGTGCTCGGCTTGGCCGGAGGCGACGAGGGCCAGCAGGGCGAGCGCGCTGAGGCTGTTGTCAATGCTGATCTTCACGCGGCCCTGGCGGTCGGTGAACTCTCGGCGGGCGATGGCGGCGCAGCCTTGCTGGAAGATGCGGGCGGATTTGTCGCAGTCGAATGGCGCGGTGGGGGCGTAACTGCCGAGGACCGGCAGCGTGACAGTCACCGTCTCGGTCTGGCCCGCCCGCCAGCGGAGGAGCCGCAGCCGGCCCTGGGCGGCGGGCGTTTCCGCCCGGGTGATCGCGGCGGCGAAGAGGCGGCGGGCGTCGCCGGTGAACGGTTGATCGTCCAGGCCGGTGATCACGTCGCCGGATTGGAGCACCCCGTCGGCCGGGGAGCCTTTGGCCACCTCGGTGATGAGAATCTGGCGGGCGTTGGCGTTGTCGCTGCCGCCGGCGAGGTATCGGCTCGGGAACCACCCGCTGGCGCCGGTGGGGCCGAGGGTCCAGCGGTGGGCGTTGGTGGGCGTGCCGCCGTGGGTGAGATCGGGCGGCGGGGCGGCCAGAGCGTGGCACGGCTGGGGCAGGCCGAGCATTGTCGCGGCGAGGACGAGTGCGAACCCACTTCGCAGGAGTGCATTCACGGGGATGTGTCTCACCGAGAGGTGTGAAGCGTCAGGCTCGACGGAGTGTCGGGCGGCGGCCGATGGAACCCGGCGATGGGAGTGTACCGCCTGCGGGCGCTGCTGCCCGGCTGCTTCCAGCCGTGTACGGGCATGCTCGGCGGGGGCGTGTGGCCGTCTTGGGGGGCGGTCAGCGGATGCCGCGGGATTCCAGGAGGCGGATCTCGTTCTCCCAGGCCAGACGGGTTTCGTCGGTGACGTTGGGGTCGGGCAGCAGGGCGCGGCGGGTGCAGTTGATCAGGGCTTGGAGGGTCTGGTAGCGGCGGGTGGGGCCGATGGCCGGCTGCAACTGGTCGGCGATGACGGCGCGGATCTGCTCAACGGTGAGCGGGGCGCCGGCGCTCGCGAGCATCTGGCGGGCTTTGAGGTTGCTGCGGAGGGAGGCGTAGGCGGCGGCCGAGTAGTCGGTGGTGAGGCTGGCCAGGGCGGTGATGTCAGCCTCGGGAGTGGACTTGGGGAGCATGCCGCGGAGCGTCCAGTTGAGGAAGGCCGTGCGGTCGTCGCCGTCGGGGTCGAGCACCGGGATGATCAGGTCGCCGACGCGGCCGGGGCGGCGGATGTCGGGGCTGAGCAGGTGGATGCGGGCGGTCATGAGCAGCCAGATGACGCGGCCCCGGAGCTTGGGGTCGGACATCATCTGCTGGATCTTGCCGGTGAGGCGGCGTTCGGTCTCGTGGGCGTCGGCTCCGACGCCGCCGAACTGGGTGTCGGCCTCATCGACGAAGATGACGCACTTGCCCAGGGCTTCGAGCACGCGCCGGAGGCGTTCGAAGATCACGTCGGTCTGGCCGTACCACTGGGAGCGGATGTTCTTGAGGGTGAGGACCGGGAGGTCGAGTGCGGCGGCGACGGCCTCGAAGATGAAGGTCTTGCCGCCGCCGATGGGTCCGGCGACGGCGGCGCCGGGGAGGGCCTCTGAGCCGGTGGCGCGGAAGCGGGGGATGAGTTCCTCACGCAGGAAGGCCTTGAGCTTGGTGAAGCCGATGACGTCATCAAGGCTGTGCTCGGGCTTCTTGAATTCGACGACGTCCTCGCCGAGTTGGGAGGCGATGAAGGCCTCGACCTTGCCGGTGACCTGGGCGGGGCCGAGGGGCTCGCCGGTGTGGGCGGCGCCCAAGAGGAGTTGGCGGAGGGCGTGCAGGGAGAGGCCGGCGGTGGCCTGGGCGAGGGTGGGGATGGGGACGGCGAGGTTGGGCAGGGGGCGGCTGGGGCGCGCGGGTGCGGCGATGGGGGCGATGGCGTCGGCGGAAGAGGGAGCGGGCGGGGGGGAGCGGTCGGCGAGGAACCAGCGGATGTAGTGCTCGCGGGCGGCGGCGTCGGGGGCGGGGATGCTGACGGAGAGGACCGAAGGGATGCCGGTGATGCGGGGGTGGAGGGTGGAGCGGGACTCGGCGATGAGGACCACCGTGTCGCGGGCGTTCATGAAGGCGGGGTCGGTGAACCAGTCGAAGAGGGTGAGGACGCGCTGGCGGTCGGCGGGGGCGAGGTCGGCGATGTCGCCCTTGCCGGCGGGGACGACCATGTCGGCGGCTTCGACGATGATGAAGAGCTCTTTGTCCAGGTAGTGCCGGCCCGAGGGACCGGTGGCACGCGAGAGGATGGTGAGTTGACGGAGGAACTCGAAGGCGACGGAGGGTTGGCCGATGGACTCGCGGAGGTTGCGGTCGTACTCGGCGGCGAGGGCCTCGCGCTGTTTCTGGCGTTTGGCGTCGGAGAGGGCGAGCAGTTGCAGGGTGTCGGCGTCGGAACCGGCCTGCCAGGCGACCCAGGCCTGCTTGAGGGTCTCGGCGTCGTCGGGGTTCTGGATGCGGATGACACCGTTGAGCTCGTAGACCAGGAGCACCACGCCGGGCACGGCGCAGCGGTGGGCGAGGAAGCCGAGCAGGGGGTGGTACTCGCCGAGCGGCGTGGTGTTGGCGTTGGGGGCGGCGCCGGGGGCGGCGGTGCGGACGTGGAAGAGGTCGGCGACGTTGCCGGTGAGGAGGATGGAGCGGGACTGGCCGGCGTTGACGATGCGGGCGAACTCGGCGAAGAAGGGGTAGGACGGGGGCGTGAGCGGCTCGGAGGAAGGGGATGAGGTGGCAGCGTGGGGGGTGGTCATGGGGCGAGAACTCCTTGGCCGAGCCCCTGGCGGAGCTGCTCATCGAACTGCACATGGGCGCGGCGGGGGCGGAGCGTCGCCGGCGGGGCGACGTCCATGACCACGCGGCGGATGTCCTCGCGCTGGGCGGCGAGGAGGTGGTAGGGGATGTTGGCGGCGGCGCCGGCGGCGAGATCGGCCGGGGCGAAGACGGGGGCGATCTTGTCGTAGATGAACGTGGCGCCGGGATGGCGGCCGTTCTGGAGGAGGCCTTCGGCGGCGGCGTCCCAGTACTGCGAGAGGCCGACGACGCGGTCGGCGACGAAGAGGGCCTCGTTGAGCTCGTGGGTGACGATGATCATGGAGCGGCGAGGGGAGCGGCCGGCCTGCTTGTCGGCGACGTTCTGCTGGTAGAGCCGAAGCAGGAACTGCTGGAGGCCCTCGCGGGTGGCCTCGTCGAGCGAGGCAAAGGGCTCGTCCAGGAGGAGGATCTCGGGCTCCATGACCAGGGCCTGGGCGATGGCGACGCGCTGCATCATGCCGCCGGAGAGTTCTGACGGGTAGAGGTCGGCGGCGTGCTCGAGGCTGACGAGCTTGAGCGCCTCCATGGCCTTCTCGCGGTGGGCCTTGCGAAGGGCGGCGAAGCGGAAGGGGCGGGCGAGGCGGTCGAGCAGGCCGCAGTCGGCGAGCATGAGGCCGAACATGACGTTGTGCAGGGCGGTCATGTGGGGGTAGAGGGTGTAGCGCTGGTAGACGATGCCCCGGTCTCGGCCCGGGCCGGTGACGGGGCGGCCGTTGCAGAGCACGCGACCCTCGGTGGGCGGATGGGTGCCGAGGATGGCGCGGAGGAGGGTGCTCTTGCCGCAGCCGGAGGGGCCGACGAGGGCGACGATCTCGCCCCGGCGGATGGAGAGGTTCAGGTCGTAGAGGACCGAGCGGGCGCCAAAGCGGTGGGACAGTCGCTCGATCTGCAGAACGGGGTCGGCCCCGGCGGCACCCGGGGAGATGGCGGAGGGGGGAGGGGGGCTGGATGGTGCGGCGGCGTGGGTCATCGGCGGGCTAGTGGAGCTTGACGTACCAGGGGCAGAGGCGGGCGAGGAGTGTGCGGAAGGCGTAATCGAGCGCGACGCCGGCGAAGCCGAGCAGGACGAGGTAGAGGTAGACGACGGCCATGTCCTGCAGACGCATCTGCATGCGAATGCGGTAGCCGAAGCCGGCGTCGCCCAGGGCCATCTCGGCGGCGATGAGGTAGACCATGGCGGGGCCGATGCACAGGCGGGCGCCCTCGATGATGGCGGGGAGGGCCTGCTTGGCGATGACGTGGAATACGACTTCGGCGGAGGAGGCGCCCAGCGTCGAGGCCTTGTCGATGAGTTCCTGCGGCACGCCCTTGCGGGCGGCGGTGTAGACGCCCTGGGTGAGGGTGGGGAGGACGCCAAAGGCGATCATGGCGACGTACATGTTGAAGCCGACGCCCACGGCGACGAAGAAGATGGCCAGCATGGCCGTGGGGGGGACTTTGGCGAGGAAATCAAGCGGGGGGCCGAGCAGGGCGGCGATGGGCGTGAAGCAGCCCATGAGCAGCCCGAGCAGGATGCCGCCGCCGGCGCCAAGCCCCAGCCCGACGGCCAGTCGCAGCCAGGTGGCCGAGGCGTCGATCCAGAACCAACTGTGGAACCAGGAGGTCCGGGAGACGTCGTCAAACGAGCCGTCGGGCAGTTCGACGGCGGTGGTCACGGTGCGGGACTGGAAGACCCGCTTGGCGCCGTCAACGAACTGGGTGAGGTTGGGGATGGTGGTGTCGGTGGGGTTGCGCTGCTTTTGCCAGGTGGCCATGGCGGCGTACGCGCCCAGCAGCAGCAGGGCGCTGAGGACGCCGAGGGCGATGGTCCAACGGACGCTGAGGGGGCGGCGGATCACTTCTTGGGCTCAGCGGGGGCGGCGGGCGAGGCGGGAGCGGCCGGCTGCTTGCCGCCGGCGGGGGGCCTGGGGGCGCGGGCGAGGGCGGCCTGCATAAAGGAGGGGTCGAAGACCAGGTCGGCGTCGGCGTTGGCGGCGTCGTTGAAAGCGCCCCAGGCGAGTTTGGGGGTCTTGGGGATGATCTGCTGCTTGGTGCAGAAGTCCACAACGGTGGCCATGACGGGCTTGAGGGTCGCTTCGCTGAGGGCGGCGATGCCCTCGGCGGGGGTGGCGTAGAACTTCGTCTGGGTGCAGACGGTTTTCATATCAGCAGCGGAGAGGGTGGAGAACTTCTCGCCCAGGGCCTTGTAGGTGTCGTCGGCGGTGCGGGGGTCGTTGATGCGGCGGTTGATCTCGTAGAACGCGTCGAGCACCGCGGCGGCGAAGCGGTCGCCGCCGGGGCGGGAGAGGGCCTCGCGGGCGACGACGACGGAGTCGATGATCTCGCCGGGGATGAGGGAGGAATCGAAGATCACCTTGGCGTCGGGCCGGTTGCGGAGGGTCTGGAGGACGAAGGGGTTCCAGACCATGATGGCTTCAAAGCCGGCCTGCTTCTGCTGCATGGCCTGGGCGGCGGCGGCGGGGTCGGCGTTGGAGAAGACGTAGTCGGCGGGGTTCTCGCCGAGCTTCTGCAGGCCCCGGACGAAGGCGTACTCGCTGACGGACTTGGCCAGGCCTTTGACCTCGCGGGGGCGCTTGAGCTGCTTGATGTCGGTGACGCCGACGGCGACGAGGGCGTCGCCGCCGTTTGAGGTGCTGGTGGGGAGGATCATCACGCTCTTGCGGGAGAGCGCGGGGTTGAGGACGTCCATGTTGGTGATGCAGACCGCATCGACTGTGCCGGAGGCGTACATGGTCAGGCAGGGGTCATAGTCGGCCTGGCGAAGTTCGATGTCGACGTTGTGGCGACGCTCCAGCGGGCCGAGCTTGCCCTTCTCGGGGTTGATCAGGCCCCGGTCGGCGGCGACGCCGAAGACGCTCCAGGAGGGGTACTCGCTCCAGGCCAGCGAGAACGACGGAGCGTCCTGCACGGCGTGGGCGGAGGCGGACAGGCTCAGGGTGGCGAGCAGGGCGAGCGTGCTGGTCTTCATGGTGGTCTCCCCTTTGGGTGTGCGACGTTGGACGGATGCGGTCGTGCATTCGCGGGAACAACCCGGGCGGATGCCGGCGGAGCGGGTTGGCCGCTCAGGCCTCGGGCAGGCGGGACTTGTCGGCGGTGTCGGCGGCCGGGGAAGCCTTCTCGGCGGAGCCGGCCAGGCCGATCAGGGCGTCGAACTCGGCGTTGGAGGCGGACTTCTGGGCGTAGTCCATGAAGTCGGCCTCCATGCGATTGGTGTCGGTGCCGGCCAGTTCGCGGCTGATGCGGGCGCCCGCCTTGACCTGCTGGCGGAGGTCGCGCATCTCCTGCAGTTCCTTGCTGGTGGAGTCCTGGCTGATGCCGCTGATCATGTCGGCGATCTGCTGCTCCTCCTTGGCGGTGATGACATCGGCGACGGTGGCGGCCGCCTCCTCCCGGACCTTTTCGATCTCGCGGAGGAGAGACTGCAACTGGACTTTGTGGT
>JAJTDF010000125.1 GCA_021294835.1 Planctomycetaceae bacterium | reverse complement strand
TGGTGGATACCTACCGGCCCGACATCCAGGTGAGCCTCAGCGCGCCCGCCGGGGGCGAGGCGCTCAACGTGGGGCAACTGGTGGGCGGCCAGGTGGGCATCTACGCCGCGGCCATCCGCCAGCAGGGCGCGGTGCAGGCCACGGGGGCACAGGTGGGCGCGGGTGGCGAGATCATCTTCAGCGCCTCGCGCACCCTGGACGTGGCGCCGGGGGCGAGCGTGAGCGCTGACGGGCTGGCCGGCGGGCGCATCCGGCTGCAGGCCGGCGACACGGCCCAGGTGGCCGGCACCGTGTCGGCCACGGGCAGCGCGGGCGCGGGCGGGCGGGTGGAGGTGCTGGGCCGCCACGTGGGTGTGCTCGATGGGGCGCGCATCGATGTGTCGGGCGCCATCGGCGGGGGCAGCGTGTACGTGGGCGGGGGGCTGCGCGGGGCCGACGGCGCATTACCCAATGCCCGGGCGCTGTGGTTTGGCCCCCAGGCCAGCATCCGGGCCGATGCCACCGGGGCGGGCCAGGGCGGCACGGTGGTGCTGTGGTCCGACGAGGTCACGCGCGCCTACGGCAGCCTGAGCGCCCGGGGCGGGGCCGCGGGCGGCAACGGCGGGTTCGTGGAAGTGTCCAGCCGCGGACAACTGGTGTGGGGCGGCACGGCAGACACCCGCGCGCAACTGGGCCTCACCGGCACGCTGCTGTTCGACCCCACCAACATCTGGATCGCCACCGACCAGGCCTCGGCCACGCAAGCGGGTATGGTGGGGAGCGATAACTCGGCCAGCACCGGCGGCGGCATCCCCTTCACCTTCCAAGCATCCGGCACGCCCTCCGATTCACTGCTCACTGTGGCTGCGCTGCAGGCGGCGCTGGGCAGCAACCACGTCATCGTCACCACGTCCAGCGCCGGCGGCGGCGCGGGCGACATCAACGTGGTGGACGGGTTCTCCTGGAGCGCCAACACCCTCACCCTCAGCGCCGATCGCGATATCAACATCAACGCGGTGATCACCGCCGGTGGCTCGTCGGTCTTGTCCCTCAACCCTGGCACCGGCAGCGTGAAGGTGGGCTTCAACGCCGATGGCAGCTTCAAGGGCCGGGTGGACTTCCCCGGCCGATCGGGCACGGGATTCTTCACCATCGGCGGCCTGGACTACACCGTCATCAACGCCCTGGGCAACCCGGGCAGCATCACCGCACTGGACCTGCAGGGCATGAACGGCGACCGCGCTGGGCGCTATGCCCTGGGGTCGAACATCAACGCCAGCGCCACTTCCACCTGGAACAGCGGGGCCGGGTTCTCCCCCGTGGGAACGGACTCCTTCCCCTTCACCGGCAAGTTCAACGGGCTCGGGCATACCGTTTCCGGGCTTTACATCCGCCGCAACAGTCAGGACTACATCGGGCTCTTCGGGTACGTGAATACGGGAGCCGACCTTCGCAACGTGGGGCTCCTCGGCGGGGATGTGGAGGGCAAGGCGTTCGTCGGCGCCCTCGCCGGACTTAATGGGGGCGTGATCACCCGCAGTTTCGCGGCCACCGACGTGACCAACACCGGCATCGCGTTCATCGGCCCCGACGGGTACGCCGGTGGCCTGGTGGGCCTGAACAAGGGCACGATCCGTTCGAGTTTTGCCACCGGGGCCGTGACGGGCAACAGTGCCCTTGGCGGGCTTGCCGGGTCCAACTTCACCGGAACCATCGAGGACAGCTTTGCCACGGGGTCTGTCACCCGAGATCCATTTTTGCCCCCCCCCGATCGCTACGTGGGCGGGCTGACCGGGTACAACGCCAGCGGCACGATCAGACGCAGCTTCTCCACCGGTGGCGTCCAGGGCACGGGCGGAACCACTGATGTGGGCGGGCTGGTGGGGTACGGCGTGTCCGGAACAGTCATCGACAGTTTCTGGGACGAGCAGGCCAGCGGCCAACTCACCAGCGGCAGCGGCGGCCCGGGCGGCTTCGGCAAGACCACTACGGAGATGCAGGATCCCGCCACCTTCATCGCGGCTGGCTGGGTCGCTGCCGTCTGGCGGCTGCGCAGCGGCGCCTACCCGACCCTGCAGGCGTTCAATGGCCAGTGCATCGTCGACGTGTGCTGGGACGGCGGCGCCGGCACCCACCTTTGGTTCGATGCGGCCAACTGGACCGGCAACGTGCTGCCCACATCCGACCAGAGCATCTTCATCGGCACGCGGCCGGATCCGGTGGTGTTCGACAGCACCGGCACCTACGCTGCCCTCACGAGCGAGGCGAGCCTCACGGTGCAGGGCACCGGTACCAGCCTCTCGTTCACCGGCACGGGGCAGCGCCCGCTACCCCGTACGGTCGCCTTCGGCTCCGGCACCACCCTGTTGCTGAATGGGGGCACGCTCACCCTGTATGCCGCCACCAGCCTGAACCATTTCACCATCAACGGCGGCGCCGCGGGCGGCGCGGGATCGGTCTCCATCGCTAGCACCTTCAGCCAGACCGGCGGCAACTGGCAACAGATTTCTCCTACCCTGCCGGCGTTCTACGCCGCGAACTTCGCTCTCAGCGGCGGCACCTTCCTGCGTGCCGCAGGTGGAGACGGCACCGCGCTCACGCCGTACCTCATTGGCGACGTTTATGGCCTGCAGGGCATGGCCAGCGTGAACCTGCTGGACAAGCGGTTCCACCTCACAACCGACATTGCCGCCGGCATCACGGCGGGCTGGAATTCGGGCACTGGCTTCCGGCCCATCGGCTACGGCGCGGACCCGTTCACGGGCACGTTCGACGGCCAGGGGCATTCCATCGACGGCCTGATCATCAACCGCCCGCTCAGCGATGACGTGGGCCTGTTCGGGCGCGCGGGGCCGGGGGCTAGCATCCGCAACGTGGATCTCGCTGGTGGCAGTGTGACCGGCCATATCTTTGCCGGCGCCCTGGTGGGGTTCAACGCCGCCACGGTAACCAACAGCCATGCGAGCCTCGTGAACGTGGCGGGCTACTCCGACACTGGTGGCCTGGTGGGTCAGAACGTAGGCACGGTCAGCAACAGCTCTGCGAGCGGCAATGTGTCCGCCGCTTTCGGCACCGGCGGGCTGGTGGGGTACAACTCAAGCGGTGGAGTGGTAACCGGAAGCCATGCCCTCGGGCTTGTTTCCGGCAGTAACAGATTCACCGGCGGGCTGGTGGGGTATAGCTGGAACAGTACGGTGACCAACAGTTACGCTTCCGGTAGCGTCTTGGGCAACACCGAGACCGGCGGGCTGGTGGGGCTCAGCGAGAGCAGCACGGTGATGGACACCTACGCCACCGGCAGTGTCATGGGCAACAACCGGACCGGGGGGCTGATCGGTCATCTCGACGCCGGGTCGCTAAGCAACAGCTACGCCACCGGCAGCGTGGCGGGCGCGGGCCAGACGGGCGGGCTGGTGGGACGCAGAGACGGCGGCACGGTAGACGCCAGCTTCTGGCTCAAACCCTCCGACGGCAGCCGCCTGGCGGTAACCGCCTGCAGCTCCGACGTGTGCTGGGATGGCGGCGCCGGGACGTTCAACTGGTTCGATGCGGCCAACTGGACCGGCGACGCGCTGCCCAACGCGAGTCAAAGCATCTTCATCAACGCCCTCGCCAACCCGGTGCTGTTCGACCAGCCGGGCTCTTACGCCTTCAATAACCTCTCGAGCGATGCCAGCCTCACGGTAAGCCCGTCGGGCAGCCTCACTCTCGACTTCAACGGCCTTGTGAGTTTTGGCAGCGGCACGGTCTTCGCCGTCAACGGCGCGAGCACGGTCATCAACTTCAACGGCGCCACCAACCTGCATCACTTCACGCTGTCGGATGGCAACATCAACGCCACGGGGGTGGTCTCCATCGCTGGCACCTTCAGCCAACTCGGCGGCTATTGGCAGCAGGTTTCCCCATCTCTACCGGCTTTCAGCGCCCAGAACTTCGCCCTCACCGCCGGCAGCTTCCTGCGCGCCAAGGGCGGGGATGGCACCGACGGCAACCCCTATCTCATCAGCGATGTCTACGGTCTGCAGGGCATGGCCTCGCAGCTCGGAGGGCGGTACAAGCTTGCCAACGACATCGACGCCACCAGCACGGAGAACTGGAATTCCGGCAAGGGCTTCCGGCCTATCGGCGACAGCACGTCGGACTTCTCCGGCAAGTTCGACGGCGACCACAAGGTCATCTCCGGGCTGTTCATCAACCGCAGCACCGAGGACCACGTGGGCCTGTTCGGCAAGGCCAACCTGTTCCTGGGCGACATCCGCAACGTGGGGCTCGCCGACGTCAACGTGACAGGGAAGGATTTCACCGGCGCCCTGGTCGGGCAGGCCCGGGACGGGTCCGTCTTCAACAGCTATGCAGACGGTACCGTCTCAGGGGGGAATAACACCGGAGGCCTCGTGGGCGGTGGCCCACTGGGTTCCCTGTTGGTGAACAGCTTCTATAGTGCGGACACCATGGTGATCAACGGTTCCACGGGCGTGATCACCCCAGGGGCGGTGTACGGAGCCCAGTTCACGACTTGGCTCAACAACGGCAAGACGCTCAACGCCACAACGTTTTTCGGCCCGCCCGTGGGCGGCTACTACGTCATCAACACGGTATCCCAACTCAAGGATTTGCTGGGCTTCGCCACCGCAGGTAGTGGCCTGAAGTTTCGCCTGGGCAGCGATCTGGACCTGAGCGGCAACCCCAATTTTTACGTGCCCCAACTCGCCATCGGCGAACTCGACGGGGCGGGACATACCCTCAGCAATCTTTCCATCGAGCGCCCCAATATCTCCACCATGGGTTTCATCGGCCGCATCTTCAGCGGCACGGTCAAGAACCTGAACTTGCAAAACATCTCGGTCACGGGGCTCGAGTACGTGGGTGGGGTGACGGGGGAAAACGCCGGCACGCTCAGCAACATCTCCTCCAGCGGCAGCGTCACAGGGCTCGGCGAGTACACTGGGGGGCTGGTGGGGTGGAACGCCTCCGGGACGGTGGTGAACAGCACCGCCAGCGGCTCCGTGACCAGCGTCAAGAACACCGGCGGACTGGTGGGGTACAACACCAGCAATGGTGTGGTGGCCAACAGCTTCTACGATGTGGACGCCGTGGCGATCAACGGCGACACTGGCGTGGTCAGCATCGGCGGGTTGTACTCGGGCCAGTTCACAGACTGGATCAACAACGGCAAGACGCTCAACGCCACCACCTATTTCGGCGCCCCGGTGGGCGGCTACTACATCATCGATTCGGTCGATGATCTCAAGAACCTGCTGGGCTTCGCCACCGCGGGCGGTGGCCTGAAATTCCGCCTGGGCAACGATCTGGACCTGGCTGGCCTCAGCAACTTCTTCGTACCACAACTCGCCGTCGATGAACTGAACGGCGACGGATACGTGATCCGCAACCTCACCATCCTGCGCCCAGACGACAGCGCGATCGGGTTCATTGGCCGCATCATCAGCGGCACGGTGAAGAACATCGGCGTCGAAAACGTCAACGTGAGCGGTTACCAATACGCGGGCGGGCTGGCGGGCATCAACGGGGGAACAATCAGCGACAGCTATGCCACGGGAAGCGTGTTTGGCGGACCTGGCGTTGGTGGTCTGGTGGGATGGCAACGCGCCGTGGGTGTCATCACCAAGGCTCGCGCTGCTGTGAGTGTGGCGGGGAACACCTTCGTTGGTGGGCTGGTGGGGGACAACGAGGGTACGCTGACCAATACCTATGCCACGGGCGGTGTCACCGGCACCGCAAACGTTGGCGGACTGTTGGGTCGTAACAGCTTTGGCGGCACGGTCAGCAACAGTTACTCCACTGGCACCGTGCTGGGATCAACGTCGACCGGCGGTCTTGTGGGAACCAACTGGGGTTTGGAGGCCTACAGCTTCTGGGACATGGGCACCAGCGGCAGCACCACCAGCGCCGGCGGAGAGGGCAAGGCCACTCTCGAGATGAAAAACCCCGCCACGTTTACCACCGCGGGGTGGAGCACCTCGGACTGGAACTTCGCGGTGGGCGCCTATCCGGTATTGCGACCATCAAGCGTGCCCTGCGTACGCGACGTGTGCTGGGATGGCGGCGCCGGCACGTTCAACTGGTTCGATGCGGCGAACTGGACAGGGAACGCACTGCCCACCGCGAGCCAAAGCATCTTCATCAATGCCCTCGCCAACCCGGTGCTGTTCTCGGGTACCGGCTCCTACGCCAGCCTCGCCAGCGACGCCAGCTTCACCGTGGGAAGCGGCAGCGTCCTCACCTTCACCGGGGGCGTGAGCTTCAGCAGCGGCACCACCTTCACGATTCAAGGCGGAACGGTCAACTTCAACGCCGGCGGCAACACGCTGCACCATCTCGACATCGCCGCGGCCGGAAGGCTCAACCTGGCGGGCAGCACGACGCTCGGCGGCATGTCCACCATCAGTGGCGTCGTGGGCCTCTCCGGCACGCTCTTGCGCAATACCGGAACGCTCGGTCTGATGAATGCCGGGTCGATTGAGTTGTCCGGTGCGTCGACCCTCGAGAACGCCGCTGCGGCAGTGATGACTCTGTCGGGCAGCAGCGCGCAGCCGGTGACCTATCTCGTTGCCCCCGCCGGCAAGTTGTTCCACAACGCCGGCGTGCTGAACAAGACATCCTCCACTGCGCAAACCATCGACGTGGCGTTCGAGAACGCCGCCGGCAGCACGCTGAATCTGACACTCGGCTCCCTGTCCCTGACGTCGTTCCCCACCAACTCGGGCCAGATTTCC
This sequence comes from Planctomycetaceae bacterium, assembly GCA_021294835.1. Taxonomy (GTDB): domain Bacteria; phylum Planctomycetota; class Phycisphaerae; order Phycisphaerales; family UBA1924; genus CAILKP01. The sequence continues at coordinate 2,691 of JAJTDF010000125.1, read as the reverse complement.
ATCGCCGCCGGCGCTACGCTCGGCTCGGGCGGCGCCGCCCTCCTCAATGCCGGCGGGGCCACCATCGCGGGGGCCGGAACCATGGATCTGGGCACCGCCATCCTCACCAACAACGGCACGGTGCAGCCCGGCGGCGCCGGCACTGCGGGCACTCTCGACATCATCGGCAGCTACACCCAGGGCCCGGGCGGCACGCTGGTCATCGACCTGGGCGGCATGTCCCCTGGCCAATACGACAAGCTCAGCGTGCTGAACACCGCCACCCTCGGCGGCACGCTGCAGACGGCATTCATCACTAGCTACACCGGCAATGATGGTGACACCTTCACCCAGGTGGTGACGGCCTCCAGCGTTATCGGCACCTTCGCAGCCATCAACCCGCCAGCGGGTTTCAGCATCTCCCCCACGCTGGGCCCCACGTTCTTCGACATGGCCTTGGATGCCCCATGCCCGGTGGACGTGTGCTGGACCGGCGGCAGCGGGCTGTGGTCGACGGGCAGCAACTGGAGCACGGGGCTCGCGCCCACCGTCGGTCAGCGCGTGCGAATCAGCCGGCCCGGCGACCTGACCATCACCGTCAGCAGCGGCACCCAGTACGCCACCGACCTGTTCTCGGAGGAGAACCTGATGGTGAGTGCGGGCAGCCTCATCTTGGCGGGCGCGGCGGGTCTCACCGGGTCACTCACGCTGTCGGGCGGTAGTCTGGAACTGGCGGCCGGCGCGTCGGCCACGGCCAGCGCCCTTACGCTCTCGGGCGGCACGTTCCTGGCCAACGGCAATATCAGCACCGCGGCGTTTGTTCTCTCCGGCAGCGGCGTGCTGGCTGGCGGCGGCGCGTTCTCGGTCACCAATAGCTTCAGCCAGAGCGGGGGCACCATCTCCCACACCGGCAACCTGAACATTACCCAGGGCAGTGGTGTGCTCAATTTCAACAGCGCCACCGTGGGCGGCCTCGCGCTGGTGGCCAACAGCGGCGGGATTCAACTGGCCGGGACGATCATCGCCAGCGGCAACGTGGTCCTGACCGGCCAGGGCGTTGGCGCAGCAGAGCCAGGCGTGAGTCTGGTGGGCGTTCTCTCCACCTCTGGCTCGGGCAGCATCCAGATCAACGGGACCGCTGGCACCAGCGCCGCGGGCAGTGCGGGCGTCCACATCGATGGCTCGGTGCAGGCGGCCAATGGCAACATCACCATTCAAGGCAACCGCGGCACGGCATCGAGTGGCGATTTGCACGTGGGCGTTGCCCTGGACGGCGCCACGGTGAAAACCACCGGCGCTGGCGACATCTCCATCAGCGGCGGCGGAGCCGCGACCGGCGCCACCACCGATAACTTGGGCGTGCTGCTGTCGGGCTCCACGATCAGGGCCCTGGGTAGTGGCCGGGTAAGCCTCGCGGGCACGGCGGCGGGCAACACCGCGGGCGGCAACTACGGTGTGAGCTTGCAGGCGGGCAGCGAGGTCAGCAGCACTGCCGCGGTGTTTGCTGCCGTTATGGTCAGCGGCGCGGGCGCCGCAGGCGATGCGGGCGTGCACCTCTCCGGAGCTGGCAACAACGTGCTGGCCACCGGCATGGGGGGCGGGGTGTCGCTGATCAGCACTACCGGGGCCATCGAGATCGGCACCAGCGATGCGGTGACGGCCCTGAACGGCGCGCTCAGCTTCAACAGCGTGGGCGGCTTGAACCAGGCACCAGGCAGCAGCCTCATCGGCGGCACCGGCCTGAATGTGATGGGCGGTGGCCTGTTCAGCTTGAAGGGCACCGGCAGCTTCGGCGGCACCATCGCCCTGGCGGGGCCGGACGTGCGCTTCCAGGGCGGCAGCCACAGCTTCGCCGATGGCGCGGTGGTGATCGGCACCCTCAACGTCGACGGCGCTGGAGTCCTGTTCGGCACCGGGAGCGTCGATGGCTTGGCGCTGAGCAGCGGGTCGGTCGCGGTTTCGGCCGCGCGCACCCTTGTAGTGGCAAATCTGTCGCAGTCCGGCGGATTGATTGACGGCCCCGGCAGCCTCGACGTCACCAACAGCTACGCGCGCAGCGGCGGGGCCTTCGGCGGTGCCTGGGAGCGCGTCTCCATCCGCCAGGCGAGCGGCGACCTGGAGATCAATACCAACCTCGCGGCGAGCCAGGTCAGCCTCACGGCTGCCGCCGGTGCGTTGCGGGTGCGCGATGCCATGGTGGTCGCCGCGGGCGACGCCACCCTGAGCAGCGCTGCCTCCACCAGCGTGCTGGCCAACGGCACGGCCACGGGCGTGAGCGGGGCCCGGGTGACGGTGAACATCGGCGGCAACCTCACCTTGCAGGGCGGTAGCGCCTCGGGGGCGAGTGCAAGCATTGCAGCCACCGCCTTTGAATGCGGCGGCACCGTGGCGGGCGACTTGGTGCTTAACGGCGGGACTGGCACCGGCGCCCACGCCGTGCTTAGCGGCTTCGATATCGGACGGCCGAATCCGGGCGAATTCACGGTGCGCGGCAGCATCGCCATGAATCCCGAGACCAACGGCCACGCCCGCATCCAGTCCACCTCGCCCACCTCCATTCATCTGTCTCTGCCCAATCATTCCTCCGGGGGATACACCGTGGCGGGCAGCCCGGTGGTGAGCATGGGCCAGTCGGGTTTCTTCGCTGGCCCCAATGCGGCGGTGCTGGATCTAAATCTTCTGATTCGCTACGGGTTTGTTAACGCGTCGGCC
>JAJTDF010000007.1 GCA_021294835.1 Planctomycetaceae bacterium | reverse complement strand
CCACCCCACCCACCTACCCGCCAACTCGCCACCCGGCATCCCGCTTCCCCCCTTCATCCCCGCTCCAGCCTCCACCCCGGCTCCCCGCCCGCCCCGCACGCTACCGGCAGCGTGAAGAGGGCGGCCGCGGCGGCTGAGACGCGCTGACCGGCAGACCCCGTGGGCGGATGGTGCGTACCCCTGCTCTGCCATGTCGCCCCCCGCTGCACGCCACCCTGTGATGCCCGACCTTCACACCCTGGACGGAGACGCCCTGCGACGGGGTGGCGAGCGGGCGCTGGAGATGCTGGCGGCGTACTGGTCGAGCGTGCAGGCGATCGAGCCGGGTTTCCCGGTGGGCAGCACGGCCAAGCCGGGGGAGATGTACCGCCGGTTTGCGGGACCTGCCCCGGAGAGCGGGCGGGCGATGGAGGACGTGCTCGGCGGGCTGGTGCCGGGCCTGATGGGCGGGCTGACGCACTGGCAGTCGCCAAGGTTTGCGGCGTTTTTTCCGGCCAACACGTCGGCCCCGGCGGTGGTGGGTGATCTGCTGTCCTCGGGCCTGGGGGTGCAGGGCATGCTGTGGGCGACCAGCCCCGCGTGCACGGAACTGGAGATGCTGGTGACCGACCAGTTGGCACGCATCATCGGGCTGCCGGAGGCCTTCTGCTTCGGCCAGACCGGACAGGCTCTGGAGGCGGGGGCGGACGCGAAGCCGTTTGAGGGCAACGGGGGCGGGGTGATCCAGAGCACGGCGAGCGATGCGGCGGTGGTGGCGATGGTGGCGGCGAGGCACCGGCTGCGGCGGCTGGACGGAGGGCGGGAGGGCCGGCTGGTGGTGTACGCCAGCCATCAGTCTCACTCGTCGATCACCAAGGCGGCGGTGGTGACGGGGATCGCCGACGGGGTGGAGGATCAGCGCCATGTGCGGCTGATTGACACCGACGGCGCCTTGCGGATGGACGCGGGGGCGTTGCTGGCAGCGATGCGGGAGGATGTGGCGGCCGGTCGGCGGCCGGCGCTGGTGTGCGCCACGCTGGGGACGACCTCGACGTGCGCGGTGGACAATCTGGCGGCGATCGGGCCGGTGTTGCGGGCGTTTGACGGGCCGTCACGCCGCGTCTGGCTGCACGCGGACGCGGCGTTCGCCGGGGCGGCGTGGGTATGTCCGGAGCACCGGTGGATGATGCGCGGCGCGGAGCACGCGGACAGCCTGTGCTTCAACCCGCACAAGTGGCTGCTGACAGGGTTTGACTGCGACGTGATGTGGACGCAGGACCGGGCAAGCCTGACCGGGTCGTTGTCGATCAATCCGGCGTATCTGCAGACGAGTGCCGCGGAGGCGGGGGCGGTGTTTGACTACCGGGACTGGCAGGTGCCGCTGGGAAGGCGATTCCGGGCGCTGAAGTTGTATCTGGTGCTGCAGTGCTTCGGGACCGAGGGGCTGCGGCGGTACATCCGCGGGCACGTGGAGATCGCCGAGCGGCTGGAGGCGTTGATCGCGGCCGACGGGCGGTTTGAGTTGGCGGACCGGCGGCTGACCGGCGGCGGGCTGAGCCTGCTGTGCATGCGGCTGAAGGGATCGGATGAGGCGAACCGGCGGCTGGTGGCGCTGGCGAACGCCGAAGGCCGGACGTTTCTGGGGACGACGGTTGCGCCATGGCCGCTGGTCGAGGGTCCGCAGGCGGGGACACCGGCGGCGGTGATCAGGCTGGCGCTGGGCTCCACGGGGCTGACGTGGGCGCACGCGGAGGCGGTGTGGGATGCGGTGCGGCGGGCGGCGGACCGGGTGGTGGCGGAGGGGTGACGCTGCCGAAGGTCAGACGCGGGCGGCAACGCTGCGGGTCTGGCGGACGGCGCGGACCAGGGCGATGGCGGAGGCGATGGCCTCGTTGAGATCGCGGTTGACCAGGAAGCAGTCGTAGGCGTTGCACTGCTGGGCGACCCAGATCTCCTGCTGGGCGGCGGAGAAACGCCGCTGGATGGCGCCCTCGTCATCGCGGCCCCGGGAGCGGAGGCGGGTGAGCAGTTCCTGCTCAGAAGGCGGGAGGACGAAGAGCCCATAGGCATCGGGTCGGAGCTTCTTGACCGACTGAGCGCCCTGCACGTCGATCTCGAGGATGACCAGGCGACCGATGGCGAGCTGGTCCTCCACCCACTTGCGGGGCGTGCCGTACCGCTTGCCGAAGACGCCGGCGTGCTCGAGGAAGGCGCCGTCGCGGACCATCTCGTCGAACATGGCGTCGGAGATGAAGTGGTAGTCCACGCCGTCACGGTCCTGCGAGGTGCGGGTGCGGGTGGTGGCGGAGACGGAGAAGCAGGCGTCGGGGAAGGCGCGTTCAACGGCGTGGGTGATGGTGGTCTTTCCGACGCCCGATGGGCCGGAGATGATCAACAGCATGCCGGTGCTGGGGCTGCCGGCGACGGCAGCGGGAACCGGATCGGCGGTCTGGTCGGCGGTGCTCATGGGGATGGGCTGACCTTGCGGGGCAATGACGCGCCTTGCGGCAGCGCGGCGGGTTTAGTGGGCGGCGGCTTTGATGATGGCGAGGAAGTCCTCGGGCTTGAGCGAGGCGCCGCCGATGAGGCCGCCGTTGACATCGACCTCGGCCATGAGCGACGCGGCGTTGGCGGCGTTCATCGAGCCGCCGTACTGGATGCGGACGGCGGCGGCAGGCTGATCGCCGAACATGTCGGCCAGGACGTTGCGGATGGCGTGCTGGGCGGACTGGGCGTCGGCGGGGGTGGCGGTCTTGCCGGTGCCGATGGCCCAGACGGGCTCGTAGGCGATGACGACGCGCTTGAGCAGGTCAGCGGAGACGTGCTTGAGGCCGTTGCGGACCTGGCGCTCGTTGATGGTGTTGGTCTGGCCGGTTTCGCGCTGCTCGAGCTTCTCGCCAACGCAGAGCACGCAGGTGAGGCCGGCGTTCAGCACGGCCTGAACCTTGGCCTCGATGAGATCGTCGCCCTCGTGGATGACGTGGCGGCGTTCGGAGTGGCCAACGAGAACGGCCTGAACCCCGCAGTCCTTGAGCATGGGGACGGAAACCTCGCCGGTGAAGGCGCCCTTGTCGGCGATGTAGCAGTCCTGAGCGCCGAGCATGACAGCGCCGGGGAAGGCGGCGAGGGCCTCGGCGACGGGGAGCAGGTAGGGGAAGGGCGGGAAAACGGCGACATCAACCCGGCTGTGGAGGTGGGCCTGCGAAACGCCCTGGGCCACCGCCCGGGCGAGGGCGAAGGCGGAGGACTTGTCGGTGTTCATCTTCCAGTTTCCGCCCACGATCGAACGGGGCTTGCTTGCGGAGGTGCTCATGCGGCAGTTTAGGGGCAACCTGCGGCGAATGACGAGATGAAGGCGTTGAAATCGTCGCCGGTGATGAAGCCGTCAGCCCCGGGCGCCCCACCGATTCCGGCGACATCGGCGATGGCCTCGCCGGCGGCGAAGCCGGTCACGAAGGCGTTGAAGTCGTCGCCGGTGAGCAGGCCGTCGGCGGGCGGCTGGCCGCCGACGGATACGACATCCGCGGGGCAGGCACGCGGGCGGTAGGCAAGGCCCATGGCGGCGCCCCAACTGCCGCTGGAGACCTGAATGGAGGTCACCCCGCCGCCGGGCAGGGAGATGCGAACCAGCGTGGCGGTGGCGGGCTCGAAGGCGAGCAGGGCAGCGCCGCCGGGTTCCAGAGCAAGGTCGGCCACACTGGCACCGGGACGGTTGACGGGAACGCTGAAGAGTGTGGAGCCGGTGGCGGGATCAATGGCGATCAGGGCTCGCGATGAGGTGACACCAGGCGTGGCGGGGTCAATCGCGAAGGCCCAGATGAGATTGCGACCAGGATCGAACTGGATGGCACGCAGCAACGCGGTGGAGCCCCGGGCGGGACCTCGGGCCGCGGCCGTCAGCGTGGCGCGGTTGATGGCCAGCAACTGGCCGGTGGCGGGAACGGTGACGAAGAGCGTCTGCCCGTCGGGGGAAACGGTGAGGCCTCCGGGGACGCCGGCGGCGCCGGAGACATTGCCCAGCGGGGTGGCGGCACCGGAAGCGGAGATGGAGAAGAGCCCGCGGACGCGGTCGACGGCGAGGAAGCCGCCTGCCGGATCGCCGTCGAGGGCGATCCAGCGGCTGCCGATTTGGGCGACACGACCGAAGCCGGCGGGAAGCGGGGCGAGGGTGCCGAAGTTGTTGGCGTTGTCGCCAAGGGCGAACAGGTCACCGGTGACCTGGCCGTTGCCGGAGGCGCAGACGGCCCGCGGCGCTGCCAGCGCGGCCCGGAGCGAGGCCTGCTGCATGGCGGTGCCCTGGTTGCCTCCGCTGTTGCAACCGGCGTGGGTGTGGATGCCGATGACCTGCTCGCCGGGGAGCAGGAGGACGGCCGAGCCGGAGTTGCCGCCGGTGGTGTCGACGGTGTAACGCAGGCGGGTGCCGCTGAGGGTGTTGTATGGTCCGGTGCTGGTTTGCTGGGTGGCGTTGAGGGTCGGGCTGATGGGGCTGGCAACGGTACCGTAACCGGTGATGCGGATGGCGTTGCCGGCAGCCGGCGCCGGAGCGGCGGCGAGGGCGGTGAGCCAAGCCCCGTAGCGCTGCGCGGGTGTCTGACCGTGGTTGCTGTTGGGGAAGGTGCCGAAGTAGGCCCAGTCAGAACCGACGCCCCCGGACTGGGACTGGATGGAGGCCGGCTCGACGGCGTATTGGTCGTCGGGCGGGGGGAACTGGATGGCCCCGGTGGCAGTGGAGAGCGGCACGTTGAACAGCAGCAGCACGCCGGTGCTGGAGGAGGAGATGCAGTGGCCGGCGGTGAGCATCATCCGGTTGCGGTCGTCGATGACGTTGCCGGTGCAACCGACGGAAAGCCGTCCGATGCGGTTGTCGGTCGACGGCAGGCGGTCATCGACAGCGCAGAGATCCGCAGGGGTGACGCGAGGGCCGGGGTCCACACCGGCCCAGGCCCGGGGCACGGCAAGGCGGACAGGTTGATCGCCGGGCACCTCGGCCCAGACTTCAATGTGTACCGCCTCGCCGTTGAAGAAGGCGGAGCCAGCGAGCCAGTGATCCAGAGTGAACTCATCAAGCTGCTGCACGGCGCCGTCGCGTTCGCTGCGCAGAAGGAGGGTGACGCCGGAGAGGGCTCCGTCGCCTGCATTCAGTCGCGTGCCGGAGAGTTCCAGACGCATCCAGGGGGCTCCGGGGGCGCGGACGGTGGTGGCAAAGAGCAACCCCTGACCGGGAGGAAGGACGACGTCCACGCCGGGGGTGATGGTGACCGAGGGTGGATCGCCGGCAATCGACGGCTGGGCGATGGCGGCGACCGGGTCGGACATCGCCGGACCGGCGAACAAGGCGACGGCCAGCACCGCCGAGCGGTCACGAAGGCGCAACGACATAGAAAGGCTTCCTTGCAGGCGAACCGTGCCGATGGAATCTCGGCAGCGAGAGTGTACCTCCAAGAAGGCCGGTCGCCCAGCGTTTTCGGCGGGCCGGGCCCAGCGCAACGAACGCTTCAGCGGTCCCGTCGCTCAGATGGAAAGCGGTACGGCCCTGGGGAGGGGTCGCCGGAGGATCCGCCGAACGGATCAACCGGGCCGGAGGGCGGTGCATCAGACCGGGCGGCCAGCACGTCCTTCACCAGCAGGGCGACGGCGACCAGCAGAGCGATGCCGACGGCCATTTGCACCGCGGGCGGCACCCCGAGGCTGGAAGCGACCACCAACAGGACCGCAAGCACGCCGGCGGTGACGGCTGGCAGGCGGCGACCGGCGGCCTGGGCGCCGCCGTCGCCGTCCTGATCGGCAGTGGGCTGGTCTGCAGAAGAGAGAACGGGATCGGGCTGAACGGCCGATGCCGAACCGCCTTCAGCCTCGATCGGCGATGGCTCGGCCTCATTCTGAGCCGACTGCGCCCGCAGTTCGGCCAGAGCGGCCCGGGCCTGCTCAAACTGGCCGGCGAGCACCATGACGCGAGCAATCGCCGGAGCCTCCGCGCGAAACCCGGTGAGCATGCCGCCCATAGCCTGGGCGGTGATCTCGCGGGCGCGAAGAGCAGCGGCGATTGCTTCCGCCTCAAACTCGGTGCGGCAGCTGAGCAGTTCCACGACGGCGTCGCGGTGGTTCATCGGCGGCAGGGTAACCACGCCGGATCGACAAACCGAACGGCTCAGGCAAGTGGCCCGGGGCCGACGGCCGACCCGCGGCGGCCCGGATCAGAACCGCACTTCGAAGCGAGCGCCACCGACGACCGCGTCGTCAATGGCGGACCGGCCGCCGGGATTCATCAGGTACTGCAGAGTGGGGCGGATGGAGAACCACGGCGTGAGCTGCGCCCGGTAGTTGACCTCAAAGACCATCTCGTCGCGGTCCGCCGGCGAGCCTGCGACATTTGACGTGCCGGCGACGGAGAACAAGCCGGAGACGGAGTCGCTGTCGCGACCGGGGAAGGTGCCCCGGAGGCTCAGGCCGCCGCCGACGCTCCAGGCGGTCAGTGAAACGTCCTCGTCGGCGGTGCCACCGCGGATGTACGCGAAGAGGCCTCGGGAGGCGTCATCGGTATTGGTCGCGATGAGTTGCTGCTCGAGGATGGCGTAGAACCCGCCGGTGCCGTTGTCGGATCCGCCGGCGAAGGTCGCGAACGAGCCGGTGTGGTAGAAGGCTCCGGCGGCCAGGCGGCCGCCGCCGAGTGCGCCGAGGGTTTCCCAGGTCAGACCGGCTTCGCCCACGTAGAAGTACTCATCACCCCGCCAGAGGCTGGCCGGGCCATAGCCGCCGGTGCGGATGCCGGCGGAGAGCGATCCGTCAAAGAAGCCGAAGCCGGCGTAGAGGTTGTCGGTGGGGTAAACGAAGGCGACGGCGCCCATGGCGGCGTCGGGATAGGTGGGGAAGAAGAAGAACGTGGGCGAGAGGCCGCTGTCGCCGGTCAAGAACTCTGACGCGGCGTTGACGAAGCCGAACTCGGAGTTGACGTCGATCTTGCCGAGCTTGATCCGCAAGCGGTCATCAAAGAACGACTGCTGGTACCAGAGCTGGGCCAACTGGCTGAGGCTGCGGGCCTCGATGCCGGAGAGCAAATGCTCGTCGCCGCCGAGGTCCTCAACCATGGCGCGACCGTCGGCCCAGTTGTACGCGGCGAAGGCGCGGCCGCCGTTCAGGCCGACCTTGCTGAGGTCCCAGTCGAGGTTCACGTCGAGCAGGTGGCGGGTGGAGGCGCGGTTGTTCACGCCGCCGGACCAGACGCCCTGCCAGTCCATGGTGTAGGACATGTTGAAGGCGAGGCCGACCTTGGCCAGTTCGGTGCGGACGCCACCGATGTCGCCGAAGGCCTTCTCCCACTGGGTCCAGGGCTTGCCGCCGAACCAGTCACGGGACTCGGCGTTCGCGGGAGCCGCGACGGCCTCGGGCTTGGCGTTCTCAGTGCGCGAGCGAGGCGCCTCGGGCTGATCGGGCAGAACGGGGCCGAGGTACTCCATGTTGGCGCCGGCGGCACCGACGACATCCTGGGCAGCGGCCTGGCCGTTGAAGCAGGCAGCGCCGCCGCAGGCGGCAAGCAGAGCGACGACAGGCAGGTTGGTCAAACGGATCTTGTTCATGAGAAGTCTCGCGAAAAGGGGACAGGGAACAACCCGGCCGCCGCAGCAACATGCAGCGCAGTGGATCAGGTGTCGGTAACTCGGACCGCAACACCGACTTCTTCTCGATTTCCGCGGCCATTGGGGCATTGACCGCAGACTTCCACCGCACAATAACGCGATCATGCCAGAGGATCACCCTACACCGCGATGCCCAAAGACCGTGTAACTCGGACAGCGCAGGTTCGGCCAAGAGCGCTCTCGCGAGGGAACCCAGCGCGTCGCATCAGCACAGGGCGGCATCACAGCCCGCGCTGGCACTCCCGGCAGAATCGACCGCCGGCAGTGCGTGCCTGGGGGCCGACAAACGGATACACAACTGGCGGGAGCATGCACCCGGACGCGTCGGCTGTGACTGCACATGACTGGACGCGCTTCCGTCGGCCCGCCGCTGGGGAGCCGGCCCTGGCAACGGCCACCGCGTCCGGGGGCATTCGGACATCGGACGCCGCGCGCGAACGACCAGCCTCCGGGGCATCCTCGGCCGAGCGATTGCCCCCGACCCGCGTCTGCCCCCCCACTCTGCCCCCCCCCGCCCCCAGCCCCCGCAGCGCCACGTCCGCCCGCACCACCACGCCGGGCGCACGCTACCGCCACTGTTGGTGTGGCGAGTGGGCGAGGGGTGAAGCCACGATACTGCAGCGGTTGCCCGGCGTAACGCGGTGTTCACGAATGCAGCGGCCGGGAGAGAACGGAATCGAGCGGGCCATGGGAGCCGCCCGACTGCTGATTAGAGCGAGTTTCCAGGCGTGGCGGTCAGGCCTTGAGTTGCGGGCGAGCGGGGTCCGGCCAGTCGACATGGAAGAACTGGCCGCGGGGCTGATCCACACGCTCGTAGGTGTGGGCTCCGAAGTAGTCGCGCTGGGCCTGGAGGAGGTTGGCGGGGAGCCGGGCGGTGCGGTAGGAGTCGTAGTAGCTCAGGGCGCTGGCGAAGGCGGGCACGGGCACGCCGTCGACTGCGGCGCGAGCGACGACTGCTCGCCAGTTGTGCTGGTTGCGCTGGATGACGCCAGCAAAGTACTCATCAAGCAGGAGGTTGGCCAGATCGGCGTTGCGCTGATAGGCCTCAAGCATTCGACCCAGTTTCGCTGAGTCTGGCCGTGATCATGATGGTGTTTTTCCGGAGCCTTGAGGATGCGAGCGGCGGCGACACGCTCTTCTTTGATAGCGCTGATGTTGCGGGCGAAGACGGCCTCGGCGAGGGTTGCGGCCGGGACGCCCAGTTCCAACGCGCTGCCGATGGTCCACTTGCCGGTACCCTTCTGGCCGGCGGCGTCGAGCACGATGTCGACGAAGTCCTTGTCGCTGACGGGGTCCTTCTGCTTGAGGATGTCGGCGGTGATCTCAACCAGGAAGCTGTCCAGATCGCCCGCGTTCCACTCGGCGAGGACGTCGGACATCTGGCGGTTGCTCATGCCCAGCACGTCGCGCATGAAGTGGTACGACTCGCAGATGAGCTGCATGTCGCCGTACTCGATGCCGTTGTGCACCATCTTGACGTAGTGGCCGGCTCCGCCGGGGCCGATGTAGGTCGTGCAGGCGACTCCGCCGGTGACGGGCTTGCCCCGCGACGCGCCGGGGATGGGCTTGCCGGTCTTGGCGTCAACTTTGGCGGCGATGGCCGTCCACACCGGCTCCAAGAGCTTCCAGGCCTCGGGCTTGCCGCCGGGCATCAGGCTGGGGCCGAAGCGGGCGCCCTCCTCGCCGCCGGAGACGCCCGAGCCGACGAACAGCAGCCCCTTGTCGGTCAGGGCCTTCTCGCGGCGAACGGTGTCGTTCCACTCGGCGTTGCCGCCATCGACGATCACGTCGCCCTTGTCCAGCAGCGGGGCCAGGCCGTCGATGACCGCGTCGGTCGGGCCGCCGGCCTTGACGAGGATGACGATGCGGCGGGGCCGCTTGATGGACTTGACGAAGTCCTTGAGTTCGGCTCCGGGGACCAGGCCGCCGCCGAGGGCACCGAAGACGCCGGGCGGGTTGTCCTTGATGAACTGCTCCGTCGTGGCGGTGGTGCGGTTGTAGACCGCCACCTTGAAGCCGTGGTCCGCCATGTTCAGCGCCAGGTTCTGGCCCATGACGGCCAGGCCCACCAGGCCGACATCAGCGGAATCAGCAGCGGGGACGGGGAAGTTCGCCATCGAGAGTCTCCGGGGGGCAGCCGACGGCCCCGGAGCAACTGCGCCGGGGAAAGTCGCACGCATCGGGCCTTGTTCGGGCTCGGGTAGGGAAAGGGGTTCCCGCCGGCCAAGGGTTATCAGGCGGCAAGCGTAGTGTCGCTGCGGGGGTGTCGCTGTGATGATTGACCGCCCGGACGAGGCGAGAGCGGCTGGCGGGTTACACTTGGACGACACGGAACCGCCCACACCGGTACCGCTCGTGCCCGCGTTCGGCCGCTTTGGTCCGAACTGTGGGTCGCCGAGTCCGGGGGCACGGTCAACGGAGAAGCCCATGCGCAGCATGCTTGGCACCGCGGCTGTTTATGCAACGCTGTCGTTCGCTCCGGTGTGTGTGGCCGCGGGCGAGCCGATGGATGAGGTGCTGGCACGCCTGGCCAGCCCGGACCTGTCGGTGCGAGAAGAGGCGGCCCGGGCACTGTCCGGCAGGGCGGATGCGGACCTGAAGACCATCGAGGGACTGCTGACGCGTCCCGATCTGTCTGCCGAGCAGCGGCTGCGGCTTTTGCATCTGGCGTCGGTGCGGTTTCGCGAGACTCCGCGGGGAGCCTTGGGCGTGTCCTTCGGTTTCGGACCGGGGTCGGACGGGCTGATGATCAGCGCTCCACTGGCGAACTTTCCGGCGGCGAAGGTGCTGCGTCCGGGGGACCGGATCGTCGCAGTGGACGGGGAGGTCATTCCATCGAGCAGCGGCTTCGGCTGGTCGGGCAACTCGCCGATTCGGCCGTTTGTCATCAGCCGGGACCCCGGGGACACGGTGCGACTGACGATCATCCGGCCGAGGGAAGCGCCGGCGATCAACCTCAATCAGGCCAACGGCCGGGCGGCACTGCCGCCGATCATCGGCCCTACGGACACCATTGAGGTGGACGTGGCCTTGGGGAGCTTTGACGAACTGCGAAACAACAACGCCGGACTGTCCGAGGACGACCTGGCCGCGGCCTGGACGCACCGCGAAGCACGGATGACAACCAAGCTGGCCGGTGAGGTGATTCGGCCGGACACGGCGCAGAACTGGGGGAGCGGACTTCGGAGCATTGATGAGGCCGGCTTTGACGGGGTGTCTCGCTCGGTGGTGGCCGGAGGCGAGCCGGCGCCGTCGGAACTGTCAAACAACGGATGGCCCAGCCGACGAGCGGGACGAACGGGGATCACGTTCAACGGCGGGGCCAACGGGCGCATGGTGATTCAAAACGGCCAAGGCCCGGCGCAGGTCTTTGTGCTGGGTCCGAACGGCGACTGGGTGCCTGCGGACCGGCCTCAGACCCGCAACAACCAGGCGGCGGCTGCCGAGGCGGCGCGTCAGCGGCTGGCGGCGCTGATGATGCAGCAACGGACCGTCGAAGCCCAGATGACGGTGATCAAGACCCAGATCAACGCGATCCAGACGCTGATGGGCAACCTGCCGGCAGGTATGGGGCAGGAGCAGAGGCAGAGCATCGAGATGCTCAAGATGATGTACGACGAGCAGGAGGCCGAACTGGCGTCTCTGCAGGAGCAGATCATCCAGGTGCAAGCGGCGGTATCGCGGGCAGGCCAGCCGGTGCAGCCGGCGCAACCGAACGCCGACGTGGTTCGGCCGTAAGCCACCGTCATCGGGCGGACGCCCGGCACGGGGTTGAGATGTTCATCCGGCGAGTGAGCGCGAACGCCCGCGATGCGGGCCCGCGTGACCGCGCAGCCCGAGGCTCTCCGTCTTGCACCGAGGGAATCGGTGCGGGCGGAGGGCTACGACTCGGGGCCGTGCGAGCCGGGGAAGCAGCCGGTTTGGGCGGTGCAGCTCAGGCCTTGTAGATGAACTTGCTCTTGGCGGGCGAGAAGCCGTGCTCGTCGAAGATCACGATCTCGGTAGGCGAACCGGCCGGCGAGAGCATGGGCTCGGGGATGAGCACGGTGTTCTGCGGACCGACCGCGGCGTGATCAGCGGTGGCCGTGAAGTAGCGGCCGAGGTGGCGGCCGTTGACGTAGATCTGCCCCTTGGAGAGACCGGCGGTGTCGAGATAGAGCGGAATTCGCCCGCCGCGCTGGGCCAGGAACTCACCCCGATGCCAGCAGGGCACGCCGGCCTTGGGGCCTTTGCCCTTGCCTCCGAGGAAGGCCTCGGCGCCGGGCGGCTCCCACTTGGCAAAGGCCCATTCAGCCTTGGCGGTGACCGGCTCGATGCACTCCTCGAAGGAGATCGAGTCGGCGAGGGCGGGCAGAGCGGCGGCGGCGTCGCCAAGGACGGCGAGCTGGAGTTTGTGGTTGCCGCGACCGAGGCTGTCGGCGTCGAGCATGAAGCTCGTGGGACCGCCGCCGTCGAAAACCCGCAGCGGCTTGTCATCCAGGACGATCAGTCCGCGATGGCCGGTGGGCTTGAAGCGGACGACCACGCCGGTCTTTCGCTTGTGGGGCAGATCGAAGCTGATGCGCTGCGGGTCGGTGAGATCGCCCCGGTGGATGCCGAAACTCAGCCCCTTGATCTCGCCGGCATCAAGCGGCTGGGACTTGACCAGCGTGCCCTTGGCATGCTTGAGGGGCTCGACGACCCAGCCGTGACCGATGGCGCCCTTGCCCTCGCCCAGAGCGTGGCCGCCGTCAAAGCGGCCGAGATTCTCGGCAAGGATGACCATCATCTGCTCGCCCTTGCGGAACGATGCGTTGAGATGGTGGTGCGCGCCGGGGCCGACGCCGAGGATGCCGGCCGGGGAGCCGTCGAGGAACAGGTGGAGGCGGTCGCCGCCCAGAGGCCAGCCCATGCGAACACGGCCGGAGACCTCACCCTTGAGGCGAAGGCGGTACCAGCCGTAGCCGTAGGGGGCGCCGAGCGCGGCCAGATCAGCCGGCCCATTGATCGACGCGTAGCGGGCGCTGGTTCCGTCGAGGTAATCGGAAGCGGGCACGGTGCTCCAGTGGGCGACAGCGGGAGCGACCGGCGCCTTGCCGACGGGCTGAACGACCACCGAGGGCAGCTTGACCGGCTCGGGTTCGGGCGGGGGCGGCGGAAGGGGCTTGCCCTTCTTGCCGGCGGGCTTGGCATCCTTGCCCTTGCCCTTGACGGGCGCGGGCGGCGGCGGCGGGGGCGGCGGCACGGGCTTGTGCTTGCCGGGCGGCTCGTACTTCAGCTCGACCAGCTCTCCTTCGGCCGAGATGCGTCGGACGGATTCCTTCTCACTGTGAAGCACAGGCTCGCCGGCGGAGGTGAGGGTGTCGCAGCCGATGTAGACCGCGTCGTCGCCGATCTGAATGCGCGGCAGGTGTTCGCGGCAGGCGATGACAACAAGAATGCCCTCGTGGTCGATCAGCAGCGGCTCGTCGTCGGGCTCGGGCACGACCGCCTCAAGCGGAGAGCCGTTGATGCTCAGCATTGCCGGCGTTCCGGGAAGGCCGAAACAGACATAAACGCGGCCGACGACGGCAAAGGACGTGAGGTTGGTGTAGTCCAGATGCGAACGCCCGGCGAGGCGGACGTCAAACAGGCACCAGGTGGCCGGCTGATCGCCGACATAGACCGGCAGCGTGGAGCCGTCGGCCAGCAACAGCGTGGCGGGCTCGTGCTTGTCGCGGGCCATGCCGTCACCGAAGATAAACACGATGCCGCCCTGGGTGCCGGTGCAATGCACCAGAGCGTGGCGGGCGGTGCCGGGAACGGCTTTGGCCTTCTTGCCGTCGGCCTTGAGCAGGTCCTTGCCGGCGGGCAGAACGGATGACGGCAGGAGCGAAACGGGCTGGCGACGCGGATCCAGATGGGCCAGGACGCGGGAGAATCGCGAGGCGAACATCGCGATTTCGCGGAGGGGGGCGAGCAGCGGGCCGGGGCGGCCGGCCTCATCCAGCGGGCCGCTGTGATCGCACTGGGTGACCGGGAAGGCGTTCTCACCCCGGGCCAGACGGCCGCCGGAGAAGCCCAGGTGCTGACCGCCGAAGAACGGCTCGATGTTGAACTGGCCGCCGGCGCACAGCACCTCGACCAGATCGCGGTTGAGCTGGGCCGGAGAAACCACCGATTCAGAGACCGAGGGGCCGCCCCAGACGCCGGGAGTGCAGACGGGGTATTCGGTCAGCACGCGGGGCTGCGTGGGGCGGACCATGCCCAGTTGACGCAGATTGGCCAGAAGGTTGTCACGTCCCGTCCAACCGTCGATCTCGCCTTCGACGCCCTGCCAGAGTTGGTTGGAATTGATGATTGGAACTTCGAAGCCGGACTCGCGCAGATACCGGTTGAGTTCGCCGAGATACGGCGTGGCCATTTCATCAACGCCGCTGATCCAGCCGGACTCATTCTGCACCAGCAAAATGGGGCCGAGGGTCGGAGTGGCGTTGGCGGCGCCGGAGGCCACACCCGCCCCGCCTCCCAGACCGGGAATGGGCTTGACGATGGCCTGCAGGTCGCGCAATTCGCGGGCGACGGCGCCGATGTAGCGGGAGCAGGCCTCGAGGTAGGCCGTGTTGTTGGTGCGAAGGGCAACGTCGCGGAGAGAGAGAATCCACGGCGGCAGGCCGCCCAGGTCATATCCGCTGCCGATGTACGGACCGATGCGGAGAATGGCGTACAGCCCGGCACGACCGATGAGATCGACGAAATACCGAAGATCGTTGTCGCCGCCGAAGTCGAACTGACCGGGGCGGGGCTCGTGACGCGACCACACCACCGGCACCGTGATGGCGTTCAACCCCGCCTGTTTGGCTGAGTGAATACGGTCAGACCACTGCTCCCGAGGGCAGCGGGCGTAGTGGATGGTGCCTCCGGCCAGCCAGATGCGCCGACCGTCCACAAGGAATGACTGACCGTCGTAAGTGATCGATGCCATCGAAGCGGAACGCTCCTCTCTGGCGGCTCCCCCGACTCGCCGGCCAAGCATCCGGGCTTGGCGGGGTGGACGAGGGCCGCGGCCGACCGCTGCGGGCCGGCGGGTGGACCCGAACGCTGGCAAGGCGTCGGGGGCCGGTGAATGGACCGGCCGTGCAGCTATCCCCCAATCGGGCGGGTTGGTATCCGCACGCTTCGGGCCGCAAGGATAGGGAAAGAATCGAGAACCCTCAACGCACCAACGGTCTGACCGGTAGACTCGGCCCAGATTTCCACCGCAATCGCCCGAACAACCCTCGGACAGGTACCAACCCGATGCGATCCGCCCCCCATCTGCTTCGATCTTTTTTGTTCACTGCATGGGCAGGGATAACAGGTTTGGGCTTTGGGGGGTGCTCCTCAGACCTGACGGATATCGATGCGCGGGCGGATCGGCTGATTCGGGAGCGGACCGAGCGGCTTGGCGGCGGGGCGGTACCAGCTCGTCGCCTCCCGGCGGGATCGATCCCGCCGGGCCGCGGTGCCCTCTACGAGAAAAACCCGGTGACCGCGAACGCCGAGCCGGCGGAATTCCGCTATTCGCCGGCGGACGAGGCCCGCGACATCAACAAACGGTTGCAGGAGTTTCTGTCGAACCAGAATTCAGGGCAGGAGGTGATGACGCTGGATCTGCCGGGGGCGTTGCGCGTGAGCCAGCAGACCGGACGGGAGTTTCTGACCGAGGAGGAGGAGTACACGCTGGCGGCGATCCGCCTGCTGGTGGAACGACACCTGTGGGAGCCCAGGTTCTTCAACGACACGACGGTGGGCATCAACCGGACCAGCCGACGCGGGGACGCGGCCTTCAACACGCCGCTTCGGATCATCAACGAACTGCGGGCGACTCAGCGGCTGCCGTTCGGCGGGGAGGTGGAGGCGGCATTTCTGTTCGACGCGACCGAGCAGTTGCGAACCAGCGTGAGCGGGCAGTACGAGCAGTCCAGCGCGGTGGTGCTGCAGGCGAACGTGCCGCTGCTGCGGGGGGCGGGGCTGGTAGCGCAGGAGGACCTGATTCAGGCGGAGCGGGACCTGGTGTACGCGGCGCGGAACTTTGAAGACTTCCGCCGACGCTACCTGGTGGAGATCGCCACAGACTACTTCCGGCTGCTGCAGTTGCAGGCGCAGATCGACAACCAGAAGAACAGCCTGCGGCTGCTGGACGACCTGCGGACGCGGACCAAGGCGCTGGTGGACGCGGGCCGGGCCCGCGAGTTTGAACTGGGCATCGCCGAGTCGAACTTCCTAGAAGGCCAGAGCGCCTTGGTGGCCCTGCAGGAGACGTACGCCCAGTCGCTGGATCGCTTCAAGATCAGGCTCGGGCTGCCGATTTCACAGCCGCTGACCATCGCGCCGTTTGTGCTGCCGCTGGCCGAGCCGGACACCACGCCCGCCGCGGCGACGGAACTGGCCCTGACCTACCGGCTGGACCTGCAGAACGAGCGCGACCGGGCCGACGACGCCCGCCGGGCCATCCTGACGGCGCAGAACCAGTTGCTGCCGGACCTGGACGTGTCCGGCAACGTGCGAGCGAGGACCGACCCCTCGGTGGCCGAGGGCGGGCTGGTGTATGAGAGCCGTGATGTGCTGTACGGCGGAGCCGTGACCTTCGGGCTGCCGCTGGACCGGGAGACCGAGCGGCTGACGCTGCGGTCGCGGCAGATCGCAGCGCAGCGGGCGCAGCGGCGGCTGGAGGAAGTGCGCGACCAGGTGGTGTCGGAGGTGCGGGGGGCGGTCCGCGACATGGAGCGGGCGAGGTTTGATCTGGTGCTGGCCGAGCAGGGCGTGAAGATCAACGAACGCCGGCAGGAGGAGCAGGAGATCAAACGATCAGAAGTGAGCAGCCAGCAGTTTGTGGAAACCGCGGACCAATTGCTGCGGGCCCGCAACGCCCGCGACCGCGCTATGGCCAACCTGCGAATCGCGGTGCTCAACTACCTCGTCGCCACCGGGCAGCTGCGGGTGGACCGTGAAGGCCAGTTGCTGCGGTTGCCGGGGATGGGTCGAGCGGAGGGGGCGCCGATGAGTGATGGACCGGCGGCCCCGGCCCCGGTTCCTGCTCCGGGAGCTGAAACCCGCAACCCGGGCCCTGCGGTTCCGATCAACGCGGGCGAGGCTCCGGCGCCGGCGGCTGCTCCGGTTCCCGCTCCGGTTCCCGCTCTGGTTCCCGCTCCGGTTCCCGCTCCGGGCGGCTGAGGCTTCGGGTCTGGTTGACTGACGGTGTACACGGGCCGTCCACCGGCCAACCATTGCCCCGGCGTACGCCCCCGTTGACCCCCTGTGACTTTGTGTCGGTTCGTTGTTGCCCGCCCACCCTGACTTCCGGCCACCATTGGCTCTCGCCCCCATCCCGCCATTCCCCCCTCATCCCCCCACCCCCCCACCCTCCCACCCGCCCGCCCACCCCAATCTGCCCGCCACACTCAACGCCCACTGCCCACCATGACCACGGCCATTGATATTCGCGGGGTCAACAAGCGCTTCGGCCCCAAGGTGGCCGTTGAAGCGCTGGATCTGACCATTCCCACCGGCAGCCTGTGCGGCTTCATCGGCCCCAACGGCGCCGGCAAGACGACCACCATCCGCATGGTGATGTCGATCATCTTCCCGGACTCCGGGCAGATCCGCGTGCTGGGGCGGGAGAGCGCCCTGGAGAGCAAGGACCGCATCGGCTACCTGCCCGAAGAACGCGGGGTGTACAAGAAGATGCGCGTCGGGGAGTTCCTGACCTACATCGCCCGGCTGAAGGGCGTGCACGCTTCGGCTACGGAGAACCTGGTGCGGGGGTGGCTGGAGAAGGTCGGCCTGCCGGAGGTGTATCGCAAGAAGTGCGAGGAACTCTCCAAGGGCATGCAGCAGAAGATCCAGTTCATCGCGGCGGTGATCCACAAGCCGGACATGGTGATCCTGGATGAGCCTTTCAGCGGGCTGGACCCTGTGAACCGCAAGTTGCTTCGGTCGCTGATCGATGAGCAGCACCGGGAGGGGCGGACGATCATCTTCTCCACCCACGCGATGTTCGAGGCCGAGAGCCTGTGCGACCAGATCTTCATGATCCACAATGGGCGGAAGGTGCTCGACGGATCGTTGCAGCAGATCACCGCGAGATACGATAATCGCAGCCTGCTGATTGAGCCGGTGGGCGACACCCGCGAGGCGGCCGCCCGCCTGGCGGACCTGGGGCAGGTGCAGGCGGTGGCGGGCACAGGCTCGTCTCGCGGCGTGCTGGAACTGCTGCTGCCCGACGGGGCCGACGCTCAGGGGGCGATGGCGGCGGCGCTGGGCCGGGTGGCGTTGCGGCGGATTGAGATCAAGCGGGTGTCGCTGGAAGAAGTGTTCATCGAACTGGTGGAGCGGACCAGCGGCGAGCGGCTGGACCGCTCGGTGCTGGCGGCGGGCGGAGTGGCGGCCGACAGCGGCGCGGAAGGAGGCGAGTGATATGAGACGCACCCTGCTGGTCGCGTGGCGAGAGTTCCGTTCGGTGGTGTTCACCAAGGGCTTTCTGATCGGCGTGCTGCTGGTGCCGGTGATGATCGGCGTGGCGATCCTGGGGGGCACGCTGGCCGCCCGGGCCAAGCCACCGGCGGTGCAGGGGCGCATCGCCGTGGTGGACGCGTCGGGCACGGCCAGCGAGGCGGTGCTCAAGCGGCTTTCATCCGGCAACGCCGGCGAGGGCGATGTGGCCGAGCAGGTGGGCAAGCTGGCGGCCGATCAGGCCTCGCGGCTAAACCTGCCGGAGGCGCAGAGCAAGCAGATCGCCCAGGCGGTTGAGCAGCAGGCCAAGCAGGCCCAGGCCTCGCGAACCAGCCTGACGCCTGAGGCCTTTGGCCCGGATGCGGACATCGAGGCGCTCAAGAAAGAGATCACCGTGGCGCAGATCCGCGCCACCGGCGAGCAGCAGGGCCCGACCCCGCTGCTGGCCCTGGCGGTGATTCCGGCCGGCGCCGTTCGCGACCCGGCGCGTACGCCCGAGGGCCGGCTGGCCTATGGCCAGTTCGAACTGTTCGTGCACCCGCAACTGGACTTTGAAATCCAGGAGTCCCTCCGCCGGTCGATCGGCCGGGGCATCGTGGACACGCGGCTGGCCAGCGACAGCCGGCTGCGGGCCGGCGGCCTGACCGCCGACGACATCCGCGCCCTGATGGACACGCCCTCGCCCCGGCCGATCTCGCTGTCCAAGGACGGCGAGAAGACCAGCCTCGGGCCCCTGCAGTTGATGATCCCCTTCGCGTTCATGATCCTGCTGATGATGAGCGTGATGACCGGCGGGGCGTATCTGATGACCGCTGTGGTGGAGGAAAAGGGCTCACGCGTCATGGAGGTGCTGCTGTCGGCGGTCTCACCGATGCAGCTCATGGTGGGCAAGATCGTCGGTCAGATGTGCGTGGCCATGCTGATGCTGGGCGTGTTCGGCGGGCTGGGGGTGGCCGGGCTGGTGGCGGCGGCGGCGATTGATCTGGTGCCGCTGTACAAGCTGGCGTGGCTGGTGGTCTACTTCTTCCTGGCGTTCTTCGTGATCGCCTCGATGATGGCGGCGGTGGGCTCGGCGGTGAACGAGATGCGCGAGGCCCAGACGCTGCAGACCCCGGTGATGGCCATCGTGATGCTGCCCTGGCTGCTGGTCATGCCCATCAGCCGGGCGCCCAACTCCGGGCTCGCGACGGCGTTGTCTTTCGTCCCGGGGCTGTCGCCGTTTGTGATGGTCATCCGGCTGGGCGGGTCGGATCCGATTCCCACCTGGCAGTACCCGGCAACGGTGGTGCTGGGCGTGGCCACGGCGGTGTTCGCCGCGTGGGCGGCGGCGAAGATCTTCCGCATCGGCGTGCTGATGTACGGCAAGCCGCCGGATTTCCGCACGCTGATCCGCTGGGTACGGATGGCCTGATGCCGGTGATCTGGAACTCGCTCCATGGCCCGCAAGCCCGCTGCCAAGACAAGGGTCGCCACTGGGCGTTCGTCCGGCGGAACCGCTGCGCCGGCGTATGACCTGACCGACCTGGACCTGTACGAACGCTGCGTGCAGAACCCGCAGGCTGCGGTCAAGCTGCTGCTGGGGATCCACGGCGGCGAACCACACCACCTGGGCGAGGACTTCTGCGGCTCGGGGGCGCTGAGCCGCGCCTGGCTGGACATGGTGCCGGGCTCGACGGCGACAGCGCTGGATCTGGACCCGGCCCCGCTGGAGCGTCTGGCTGCGCTGGGCGGTTGGGCCGGCGAGCGGCTGCGGATCGTGCACGGCGATGCGTTGCGCACGCCCACAGAGCAGGTGCAACCGCCGGGAATCGCCCGTCTGGACGTGCTGTTTGTGGGCAACTTTTCCATCGGTGAGATTCACCAGCGGGCCGATCTGGTTGCGTATCTGAAGCGGTGTGCGGCGAGGCTGGCCCCCGGCGGCGTGATGGTGTGCGACACCTATGGCGGGCCGTCAGCCTGGCGGACGGGCAGCGTGCAGCGGGTGGTGCCGGTGGACGAGACGGGACGAGATCGCATCCGCTACACCTGGGAGCAGCGTTCGGCGGACCCCTTGAGCGGGAGGGTGGTGTGCGCCTTGCACTTTCGCGTGCAGACCGGGGGCGAGGTGGTGCAGGAGCGGACGGACGCGTTTGTGTATCGCTGGCGGCTGTGGAGCGTGCCGGAACTGACCGATGCCATGCACGAGGCCGGGCTGCGGACGCCGACGGTGTACGGCACGCTTCCGGATGCTCAGGACAGCGACGGGCGGTATCTGGCGATGCCGCTCCGCGACGGGGGGGACCTGGAGGACGACGATGGGTTTATCGTGTGCGTGGCGGGCCGGTCATAGAGCCCGATTGCGGGCGGACGCCTCACGTAGCCGACATGATGAACACCGCACGTGGGAGATGCCCGCGGACCGCATGTTCAAAGAGTCGCCAGCTGCCCACTTGGGCGGCGGCATCCGCCTGTACCGGTGATCGTTGCGAATCGTTGGAGGAGGCCCAGCGGATACGAAATGCGTTACTGCGGACGCCTGTCAATCGACTGCCGGCCGCCCGTGACCCGCTTCCAGACTGCCCCGTTGATGTTCATGCAGAACCCGGTGACACGCGTCTGCGCTCCAGGCGTGAACTGTCGACTCTCACAACCGACGGCAGCCTCACGGAACTGTCTGCAGTTGCGGAGCACCGGCCGCCCACTTGATGGCCGACAGGCACTGGTCCGCCGCCGCTTGTCTTTGGCTTGTCTTCGAACTGCGACCACCATGTTCACCCATGGGCGTCCGCTGTCAATCCAACGACCGCAACCCCAACGATTGGGCCATGCGACCATCGTTGGGTGTTCGCCACGGCGGCACGGTCTGGTCGCGGGCATCATCACGCGGGTGCACATCCCCGCCGGCGCCTGCCCGCAGCGAATCCGGTTGACAGCACCCGCGGCCTGTCTCGCATCCGGCGGCCCATTCGCATCGGCCGGTGAGCGACACAGCCCCGGCAGTGCGTGCAGGTGAGGGCCGGGCGGCAGTTCAGCGATAACCGAAGCCCCGCTCCAAAGCGAGATCGTGGGCCTTGAAATAGGCGTGTCCGAGCACCGACCAGTCGAACATCCAGCTCTGCGCCTCAACCTGGTTGCGCAGCGAGATGCGGCCCCGCCGGTCCATCCGGCAGTACTCCAGCATGCAGCGGCACAGATCCGCGGCGGACTGATGAAATTCACGACCCCGGCGGCGGATCACCCACATGCCGGGGCTGTCATGGTTGCGGTGCTGAGCGGCGACGTAGCTGCCGAAACCGGCCAGATCGCTGGTGACCGCCGGCACGCCCATGGCCACGCTCTCCAGCGGGGTGTAGCCCCACGGCTCATACGCGGAGGGGAACACGCCCAGGTGGCAGCCCCGCACGAACTCGTCGTACTCCATGCCCCAGAGCGGGTTGGTGGGGTTGATGAAGTCGGGGTGGTAGACGACCTTGACCGGATCGTCGTGCCGGTTGAACAGCCAGACGTTGCGAATCTGCTCCAGCACAGGGTCCTCGCCGTCATCCTCGATCACGTGGGTGGTGACCGGGGGCAGCCCGGAGGACTTGATGGCCTGCTGGGTACGGCGATAGCGGAGCCGCCAGTACTCGTCGATCATGTCCTCAAGGTTCACGCGGGCCCCGGCTGCCCCGATCTTGAACAAGCGCTCGCCGATGTTCTTCATGATCTCGTTGCAGACCCAGTGGAACTCGTTGAGCACGCCCCGCGTGTGGAGCGCCTGCGGGTGCAGGCTGCGGGTGGGCCTTCGCGTGATGATGAAGAACACCACGGTGATGCCCAGATTGGCGGCTTTGAGCTCGGCGTTCAGCCGGGCCATCGCCTCAAGGCAGAGATCAAAGCCCTTGTTGCGGGGCTCAAAGCGGCCGGAGGTGAAGAAGTAGAGCGTCTTGTCAAGGTCAAAGGCGTAGCTGGGGAAGAAATGCCCCATGGTGAAGCGGTGGATCCGCTCCTTGTACCCGGCGTGCAGCGTCTGGAACTCATGCCCGACGTTGTAGCGGTTGATGTCCAGTCCATTGGGCAGCACCACGTCCGGGGCGCGGCCCAGCAACCCGTCGCACTCCTCGCCGGTGATGGTACTGACGGTGGTCATCACGTGGGCGCCGTGGGTGCAGGCGCGTTCGACCAGATGCTGGAACTCGATATTGAACCGCTTGGCCTCGCCCGCATGATCGATCGTGCCCCAGGCAAGGCGGTCGTAGAACGCATCGTCGTTGCTGGCCAGATAGCGGCCCAGCAGCGTCGCGTGGGTCTGAAAGACGCAGGCCACCGGCAGGTTCTGGCGGCGGATCATGGGGATGGCCAGGCCGCCCATCCACTCATGGAAGTGCCCAATGATCGGCGTGACGCCATTGACCTTGTCGGTGCCGGTGGGGCCGGTGCCGGCGTGCTCGGCGAGCTTCTCGAACACACGGCGGACCGCGTCGGCGAAGCTGACCACGCCGTCGACCAGGGCGTCGCCTGAGGGCACGCTGAGCGCATGATCGGCGAAGAGGCGGAACTTGGCCGCGTTGGTCGCGGGCTGCCCCTGCCAGTGCTCGATCAGCAGCGTGCGGGGCTTGCCGGAGATCATCCAGCGGCCGTGCCGCACCTGCAGGCCCTCGGCCCGCAGGGCCATCACGGCCCGGCCGATCCAGCCGGTGGGCGTGGTCTCCTCAAAGTCCAGCGCTGAGGCGTGGCCCATCCACGGGCCCACCATGCAATACCGCTCGCCCCACCGCTCGACCATCAGCGGGGCCTTGCTCTTGAGCACCTGATAGATGCCGCCGACCTGGTTGCACACCTCCCAGGCCACCTCCACCAGCAGGCCCGGCGGCGGCGTGGGCACGGCTGCATGAGCCACATGGCTGGGAATCGCCAGCGGTCCGGCAGGACTTGGGGTGTGCTCGTTCATGCCTGCCCCCGGTGTGGCCGTCGGAGGGCCCGGCGGCGGCTGAATGGTGCTCTATTCCCTGAAATCATCGTGTGCCCTTGCTTGCTGATCGATCCTCGAACCTGCCGCAGGCGAGCCCCCGGCTTACCAGTCCAGCGGCTTGCGCCACACCGAGACCAGATCGCCCGCCGCCGCCGAAAGCTCTCCCGCATCGTCCGCCAGCAGACCGCTGCCATCCAGCACGCCGATGTCGATGCAGGCGATGCCGGTGGCCGCGAAGTGCGCAGCGGCGGCGGCGGCGTGCGTCGGCGACACTTCCAGCACGTAGCGGCTGGGCGCCTCGCCGAAGGCGGCGGCCAGCGGGTCGCTGCTCACGCCGGCCAGGTTCACCTTGGCACCCAGCGGCTTGCCGGGGGGGGGGGCGACGGCCCCGATGAGCATCTCCGCGACGGCGGTCAGCGGTCCGCCGTCGGAAACGTCGTGCGCCGAGGCCACCCAGCCGCGGGCGATGGCGGCGGCGACGGCGCGGGCGGCGGCCGGGCCGGTGGTCAGGTCCAGCGTGGGCATGGCCGCGTCGCTGCCGGTGGGCAGGCCGATGCGCTGCTGCAGCCGGCTGCCGCCGAGGCGGCCGAAGTGGCTGGCCAGCCCGCCGACCAGCAGCAGGCGGTTGCCGGGCTTCTTGGCGTCGCTGGTGACGGCGGCGTTGACGTCGGTCACCATGCCCAGGCCGGTGATCAGCAGCGTGTAGGGGATCTCGATCACGCGGCCGTCCTCTCCGGTGAACTGGTTGTTCAGCGAGTCCTTTCCGCTGACAAACGGGGTGCGGTAGGCCTTGGCGCCGTCATAGCACCCGGCGCAGGCCCGCACCAGGGCCCCCAGGTTGGCCGGGCGCGAGCAGGAGGGCCAGCAGAAGTTGTCCAGGATGGCGATGCGGGACGGATCGGCCCCGACGCACACCAGGTTGCGGACGGCCTCATCAATGGCTGCCAGAGCCATGAAGTACGGGTCGCCGCCCAAGGCCGCATCGCCGATGGGCGTCGCCAAACCGCAGCCGATGGCGATGCCCCGGTTGCTGCCGGCCACCGGGGCGAGCACGGAGGCGTCGGCGGGCCCCTGCCCGCGCGGGCCGACCAGGGGCTTGACGACGGTGTCGGCCCGGACCTCGTGGTCGTACTGGCGGATGATCCAGTGCTTGCTGGCGATCTCAGGATGGCTGAGCAGGCCGAGCAGGGCGTCCTTGAGGTGCACACGCTCGCTGAGCACGCGGACGGCCGCGGGGGCGGTGGCCGGACCGGCCGCAGCGGGCGGCGGGGGCGTCGGCGGCCAACTGGCCTGGCGGACGGGCTGCGGGATGCCGTCGTGGATGAAGTCCATCGCCAGCCGGCCAACCTCGCCGCCCCGGTGGGTGAGCACCAGGTCGCGCTGGGGTGTGCCGAAGGTGCCAAGGACGGCGATCTCGACGGACTCTTCGGTGCAGATGGCCTTGAGACGGTCGACGTTGGCGGGCGGAACCGCCAGCACCATGCGTTCCTGGGCTTCGGAGATCCAGATCTCGGTGTACGACAGGCCGTCGTACTTCAGCGGCGCGGCCTCGAGTTTGACGGTGGCGCCCAGTTTGCCGCCCATCTCCCCCACTGCCGAGGAGAACCCGCCGGCGCCGCAGTCGGTCATGGCGGTGTACAGCGGGCCTTCGACGGCCTCGTCGCGGCAGCGAAGCAGCGCATCGAGCACGCGCTTCTCTTCGATGGCGTTGCCGATCTGCACAGCGTGGGCGAACTCGTCGGCGGAGGTGTTCTCAAGGCCGGCGCTGCTGAATGTGGCCCCGTGCACGCCGTCTCGCCCGGTGCGGCCGCCGACGGCGACGATCAGGTCGCCCGGCCGGGCCTCGCCCTTGACGCAGGAACGCGGGATGACGCCCACGCAGCCGCAGAACACCAGCGGGTTGCCGATGTAGCGGTCATCGAAGCTCACAGCGCCGTTGACGGTGGGGATGCCCATGCGGTTGCCATAATCGCGCACGCCGGCGACCACCTGGGTGAGGATGCGACGCGGGTGCAGCACGCCCTTGGGCAGTTTCTGGGCCTGGGCGTGGTGGCCCAGCGGCCACGGCTTGACCTCGACCGCAGCGGCGGCCCCCGCCTCGCCCATGGCAAAGCCCTCGGGGAAGGCGACGCAGAAGACATCGGTGTTGGCGATGGGCCGGGCGCCCAGGCCGGTGCCCATCACGTCGCGGATGCAGCCGCCCACGCCGGTGGCGGCCCCGCCGTAGGGCTCGATGGCCGAGGGCCGGTTGTGCGTCTCGACCTTGATGCACACGCCGTGCTTGTCGTCGAAGGCCACCACGCCGGAGTTGTCCTTGAACACCGAGAGCGTCCAGTCCACGCCCTCGGCGATCAACTCGAACGTTGCGGCGGCGACGGTGGACTTGAGCAGGTTGTCAATCTGCACCGAGCCGTCGGCCAGCACGGTGTGCCCGGGGCGGCCGGCGAAGTTCAGCCGGGCGTGCCCGCGGGGCAGTTCGCCCTGGGTGTACAGCACCTTGCTCTTGAGGGTCTTGTGGACGCAGTGCTCGCTCCAGGTCTGGGCGAGGGTTTCCAGCTCCACGTCCGTCGGCTCGCGGCCCAGCGAGCGGTAGTGGTCGGCGATGGCCCGCATCTCTTCAAGTGAGAGGAACAGGTGGGCGTCGCGGGAGAGTTTGGTCAGGGCGTCGTCGGACAGCCCGGTGAGCGGCACGTGCACCACGGCGTGCTCGTGGCTGCGGCCGTGCGGAAAATCCGCCGGGTGATAGGGCTGGGTGGTGACGCGCTGGATGACCGGGTTGGCCAGCAGGCGGCGGGCCAGGGTGCCGGCCTGATCGGCGGTGAGGCCCTGAAGGTCGTACCGCCAGCCGCTGGCGACCTTGACCTCGGCCCCCACCAAATCGCGCACGGCCAGTTCCACCGACTGGGCCACCGGGTCCATCACGCCCGGCAGCGGGTGCACCTCCACCAGTTGCCAGCCGGGGGCGACCGGCGAGGCCCCCACGCAGGCCCGCTCCACCACGGGGTCGGCCAGCAGTTCCTCGGCGATCCGGCGCGCGTGCTGGTCGGAAATGCCGCCCTGAATGAGGTAGACATGGGTCGCCCGCACCGCGGCAGGCATCAGGCCCAGACCGGCGGCCTCGCGCACGACGGCGTCGCCGATGGGGTCGGCGGTCCCGGGCTTGGCCGAGACCTCGAAGCGGTGAATGCGGACGGGATGGACCGACGCGGGGGCGTCAAACGGGGCGGACGGCGCGGGCATGGGGCAGTGTAGATCGTGAGTCGCGGGGAGGGTCCGGGCGGGGGGTGGTCGGTCGGGGTCGCAGCCGGGTGAGGGGTGTGACCAGCGTGTGAGGCGGCGGACGAACAGGGCTGTCGGTTGGTGGGGAGAACGCTGGCGAGGGGGCAGAGACGGGCCGCGGCCACGGGTTCCGAACGCGGCTCAGTCCTTGCGGGGCGGGACCAGCACGAGATCGTCTCCGTCACCGGGCCGGACGTTTGGCTTGCCATCTTCACCAAGGCTCACGATGGTGAACCCAGCCGGCGCATCTGCCAATGCATACACGAATGGCTCGTCATTGACCGGATCCAGCGGAATGGCTTGGAGAAACTCAGGCACAAGTTCGGCAAGGGCTTGCGGCAAACGGCCGTGCCGAGCTTGGAACTCCAGGGCCGCCAAAGCAAGGATGGTTGCCGCACGTGAACTGGCCACCCGCTCGCTCGACTGAAACATCTTGTGAGTCGATGGGATCACCATGGCGGCGACCGAACGAGGCTCCGCTCCAGAAACAAAGCCGCCCGCGGCCAGCATCCGCCGCTCTGCGGGCGGACGATCAATGACGCTTTGCGCCCATGCGAAGAAGGCCTCGACCGCCGAGATCTGCGCCGAACGCGACTTTGATTTCAGCGGACTGTCGCTCACTACGTCGTCGATCAGTTGACGAATGGCCAACCGCTCCCCCTCAAGGGCTTCGCCCAAGCTCATGTGCCCGGCCTGCGAGAGCACCTTTCTGATCTCGGCCAACTCGGAAGGTTGCAATCGGGCGGCGCTCAGCGCGCGATCGATCACGGCCCGGTCCAGAGCATCTGCGACAGCGATGCTCATGAGACCATCGAGGAGATTGCCATCCTGCACAGCCGAGGCGGACAAAGCCGCCAAGCGGCGGGCATGTGCCACCACCTCTGATCCGCTGGTCCCCGCACGTCGGATGTCGTAGGCCAGTGCCCGGGCAAGATCCCGCACACTCGACAAGATCGGTCGACGGGTTGGCGATTCCGCCTGACGAAACGGATCCACCAGAAACCCTGAAAGCGGCTGGACCCCGGGCCCACCCGAAGCCAGCAGGTCAAGACTCGCCATCCCCCCGGCCTCCCGAAAGCCCAAGATGTACGCCGCGATCTGCTCCTCGGAGTGTGCCAACGGGCCGTCGAAAACCATCCCACTTCTGGAAACGTCCACCCCGGCGGCACCGTGTGCGGCCAAATGGGCCGTCACCGCAGCCTGTAGATAATCCCAACCGCTGGCCTCGCCGAGCGTCTGCCGACCGCCCAGCCGCGCCACCACCTTGAGCAGATGCTCCCGTCTCGCCTCCGGCCAGTCACTCCGTCGCGGAACATTCGGGCCGAAGTACCCATAGCGGAGCACAACGAAGGTGACCACCCCGCCCAGCAGCAGCAACACCGCCAGAAGCAGAACGATCACGGTGGTGCGGCCGGGCCGCCATGCCGCTCCACGCACCGCCCGCGTGCCGCCCTTCGGCCAACAGCCAGCCGCCCTGTTCACGAAAGTCTGCATCCACAATTGTTCCTTGCACCGGCGTCCGAGCATGGCCGCCCAATGTGAACTCTGGCGACCGGGGACCGACCGCCCCCCCCAACCCCCACCGTCTGCCCTCTGGAAACGTGTGCCCGGGCAATTGATAAGCATCCCATCCCGGCAGTCCACGCTGCGATTCACTCGGGCCGAGCGCCTTTGAAGACCACATCGGCCGGCCCAGGTTTGCCGCCTTGCATGGTCACACCGCCGGCCTGCAGGAGCATGTGTGTGGGGAAGAACATCGCGTCGTCACCGGCACCCCCCTCGTCCTGACCATTTGGACCGGCGGTGTAGATCACCGTCACCAGCCGTCCATCGGCCGTCGGCAGAGAAGTGAGGCGGATGGCCGGCGTGACCTCGGCCAGCGCGCCCAGACCGTGTGGGCACAAGCCCGAGTCGAGCAGTTCCTGAAGATCCCGCGGGCGGCGACCCTCCCGAACGGTGAATCGCTCACCGGCGAGCGTTACGCGGGCGAGGGCCAGATCGTGCTTCAGTCGCACCACCTCAGTGACCGCGAGGGAGAGCATGGGTGTGAACGAGTCGACAAGATGGGAGCCGCTGGCGGGAAGGACCACCGGAATGATCGGGTCGGCCGGTCCGGCCAGGGCGGCCTGTATGCCCTCAACCTTCCGCCGCAGGGCCTGCCGATGGTCTTCGTACCGTCCGAGTCGGGCCACCGTCATCCTCGCCAGGAGACCTTCAAGAGATCTGGACGGCGCGGCGGTGATCTGCTCGGGATCCGCAAAGGGCAACCAGCGCAGAGCCTCGGGGTGCTGGTAGTTCGGAGCGACGGCGGACCCAAGCACCCACCTGCTCAGGCTGTCCGTCAAGGCCTCGTCATCCACCCAGACGGCATCAAGCAGTGATGACGAGGCGATGCGGTCAAGGAATGCCGATGGCGGTCGCTCGACCAGCAAGCGGTGAAGTACACGCAACTGCGCAGCCTGCATGCGCTGAGACAAGAACAGGTCGCGCACCGAGCGGCCGGCCCCCAACCTGCGGCACAGCGCATCGGCGCCGGCCAGCAACTCCGCGGCCTGCAGCCACTCGCCTCGCTCGGCATTCAGGACGCACAGCGACAGGGCGGCCAAGTGGCTCCGGTACAGCACCGACGCCGCGGGAGGCCCCCGCCAGCCAAAGGCTGGGTTCTCACCGTCTGTCGCGTGAATCGGCGGAGCGGTTCGCCCCAGCACGACGTCGGCGAGCAGCCGCCAAGACGGGTGACCGATCAGGGCAGCGCGGGCGATCTCACGCACGTCGGCCGGAGGATGTCGGACGGTCGACGACACATCGGTACCGACTCCGAACGCACTGAGAACCAGATCCGGGCTGCGAGCGATATCGTCCAGAGTCTGGTCCGGGCTGCGGGCCTCGGCCCCCGGACCGAACCTGTCCTCAAGTCTTGCGAGCCCGTTGAGCAGTTGCAGCACCTCCGGCTCAGGCGGCACTTCTGGTGCCGACAGCGCCGCCAGATCCGCCACCGCCAGCCTCGCATCAGCCTGATTGGCCGCTTCATTCACCAGCAAAGCCACACCAACCGCTGCCCCAAGAAGCACGACGCAGGCGATCACAACCAGTGCGGCACGCTTGGCCAGCCGGCGGAGTTTCGTCCCCAACTGCCAGGGATCATGGACCTCCAACCCCTCGGGCCTGGGCAGGAACCGCACCCGTCCTGATTCATCCAGCGTCCGTTCAACCTCCAGCAGGGCCTTGCGGTGCCCGCACTCCGGGCAGCGCAGCCCATCCTCCGGGATCGGCAGACCGCTCATGGCATGGCCGCAGGCCTCGCACGAACCACGGGTGGCGAACAGGTGCAGCACAGAGCGGCGAAGCGTGCGGTCGCGCAAGCGAAGCAACCCGAAAGCGGCGACGGCGAACCCGCCGCCGCTGACCAGCACCCGCCAGGTCTGAGGCCACCACGACACCTCACCATCGCGCATGTGATAGAAGAGCGCGAAGGTCAGCCCGCCGACCATGAGCAGACTGAGGAGAAAGGCGGAAGCCAGTAAGCCGTTGCCCCGCAGCATGTGCCGGCGCGTGCGGCGGGCGCTCCGCAGGAACAGGCGGCACTGCTGGTCGCTGAATGGATCGAGTTCAGGGAACGCCCGCCAGAGTTGCCGCACGATCACACGCATCGACCACCTCCTGCCACCCGCCCGCTCAACTTTGCATCTGCCCACGAATCCCGCCCATCGCCCGCCAGCCATGCGGTCGGTCGATGGCCCGCCGCGTGGCCCATAGTACGGAGTGCGGCATCCAGACCGGAGGCCGACGCTCATCGTGCAGCGGGGGTGATCACGGCGGCTGGGGGAGTCGGCTGCCGATGAAGACAGGGCGGTCAGGGTCGACTGTGTGCCAAGGGGCTCCGGAAGGTCCGATGAGTTTGGGCAAGGGGTGCAGGAGAATGTCGCCCCTGCCGCCCGCGTTGTCCTGGCCATCCGGGCCGAACAGGTAGACGATCGGCCGAGCATGACCATCGGCGAACGTGTGCATCGCCAAGCCAACGCCACTCCCTGTGCCGGCAAGCGCCGCCGGCAGAACTGGCAACTCGGGCGAGCCCAGCAAGTCGGCAAGACTGGATGGGTCTGAGCCGGTCCGCAGGGCAAAGCCTTCGGCAGCCACGGCAACATGCAATGCCGCAAGGTGGACCGGCTGGTCCAAGACATCATCGACTGCTCGCGGGACCTTCACCACCGCCGCATCGATCGCCCACACGCCTGTAGGCGGAAATGTCGGCGTAGAGAAGGTCATCCAACGGGTCGGCGCCCAGGCTCGCATGGCGGCGGTCAGTTTGTCGGCCGCATCAACATGCTCCTGCAAGCGCCCCAGTGGCTGCTGCAGCCGACTCAGCATCGATGACGGGCGACCAGAGCCCCCGTAGATGCCACGTGGGTCGTGCCAAGGAAGCCATCTGATGTCCTCGGCATCCCGAAAACGCGAGAACGCTCTTGCAAAGAGCCGATTTCGGACCACCTCCCACACCTGTTGATCGCTCACCCAAAGCCCCGAGAATACTGCCGATCGCAGCATGGGCTTGATGAACTCATCTGGGGGCCGTTCCATCATCAACCGACACACGCCCTGCATGAGCAGAGACTGAGAGTACAGACATTGATCGATCACCCACGCCCCCGACACGGAGCCGACCCGCCGACCGATCTCATCGGCCCGAATCAACCACTTCGCTGCGTCAGCCCAGCGACCCACTTCGGCGCTGACCAATGCCTGCCGGACCATCCAGCAAGTCACCCCGTGGATCATGCTGGTCAACTGGCTGGTTGCAGGCACAGCGCCGGCAGTTCCGGAGCTATCCGGCTGAGTCTCTGAGATCAGCGCCTCGAGGACCCTTCGCACAGAGGCCTCTTGCAACTGGCCGATCGCCACGGCCCGCACCGCATTGGCTGCGAACTCCTCGGGAGCGACAGTCAACCAGTCCGACCGAAGGCCCCATGGCGCGAGAGCGAGGTCTGGATGTTCCAGAAGCCTGAACTCCAGCGTCTGCACAAACGCGGCCTCTCGCCCTTGAACGATTTGACCGAGACTCTCCATCGCCCGAGCGAGGCGTGCGTCAAGAACACCACGGGGTGCCGCTTCGCGTGCCAGCATCTCCGCGTAACCGCGCGTATCGATCTGGATGCGCACTTCGTTGACCGCGAGGTACACCGCTGCAATGACAACCACACCGGTGGCGGCAAGCCCCACCTTCCGCATCACCGGCCTCAATCGCGCCGTCCATGGGATCGCCAGCGCCGCACCCTCCGGCCGGGGCAGGAAACGCTCGCGCCCGTCTTCGGCCATCACGGCTTCCCCTTCCGCCAGCCGCTTGACCAGCGCGCACTCCGGGCACACCGCCCCCTGCTCGCCCACCAGCACACCGACCATGCCATGCCCGCAACCATCGCACGCCCCGCGGGCTG
Source organism: Planctomycetaceae bacterium (assembly GCA_021294835.1). GTDB lineage: Bacteria > Planctomycetota > Phycisphaerae > Phycisphaerales > UBA1924 > CAILKP01. The sequence goes on along the minus strand of JAJTDF010000007.1, from coordinate 39,265 downwards.
CAAGCAGGGCCGCCACCGCCCGCCGGAGCAGCACATGCCGGACCCGGAGGCCCGCCAGCAACACCGCCGCAGCCGCCAGCACCCCCACCACCAGCCGCCAGACCCACCACCACCATTGCCCATCCTTGGTCACCGGCGCATCGAGCAGCCAGAGCACCAGCCCCCAGTACGAGGCCGCGAGCACCGTCCACGTCCCGAGCAACAACGCCGGGTGCACGAGCACGTGCCGCTTGGACCACCGGGCCCGATGCACAAAGGCGCGGCACTCCTGGTCGCTGAACGGGTCAAGCTCGGGGAAGGCGCGATACAGGCGGCGGACGAGCCATCGCATAGGTGATTCCTCCGAACGGAACGCTCTCGCTCCGGTTTCAGGGGGCGGATCTGAACACCGGCCACCACACGTGCCACTGCGGGTCGCGCAGCAGCGCGGCCAGTTCCCAACTCATCCTGCTATGTGGGAACACCAGATGCTCGTCGCTCATGCCGTCCGGCTCGTGCAGCGGGGCGGTGACGATCTCGTGCCATCGCACGCTCCGCCCGCCGCCGACCACCTTTCGAACCGTGATGGTGACCGACTGCCAGAGGGCAGCGCTGGCCGGCGCTGCCTGCCAGCACCCGGTGGCCGCCAACTCGGCCGCATTTGCCGGCGGCCCTCCCATCCACCGCTCGCAGCGGAGCGCCGCCAACGCCAGTTGAGTGCCGAGTGCTGATCGTGCCAACCCAGTCCACCGGTCACTGATGCCGGCCTGTGCAGGATTGCTGGATGTCACCAGCACGTGATGGTCGAACGGCTGCGGGCGCCCCACTGCCTCCGCCCGCAGGAGCCTCTCTGCCAGTGACCGGTACGGCTCAACACGTTGGGCATATCGCCCGCGCGGCAGACTGAGACACGCCGCGATGAACTCCGGCACCGTCTCGGGCCGCTTGTCTGCGAATTCGCCCGGGTCATACCAGGGCATCAGAGCGTGGTTCAGCGGATCGGAGAACAGCCACGCCTCGTGGAACAGCCTGGCCGCGGCATCGGCCGCGTTGTGCAGATCGCGGTCGACCCAGGGCGTGGTCAGCAGGCCCGAAGCATCGATGGCGTCGATGAACTCCGCCGGCGGTCGCTCGAGCAGCAGCCGAGCAACAAGTTCCACCACCGCGTCATTCAGCCGCAGGTTCTGCGACACCATCCACATGGGCAGGCTGAGGGCAAAAGCGCGGCCGAATCGATCGGTCGCCACGAGCATCTCCGCCGCCTCGCGCCACCGGCCGGCTTCGGCCCTGATCAATGCCTCCACCAGCCCCAGCGAGATCCCGTGCTCAAGCCAGAGGGCTGCAGGATCATCCGCGAGGAAGTGGTTCGCCGCCAGTTCTCGCAGGCTTTGCAGCGGTGGCGGTTGCCGCTCGGGGGCTGGGGGCGCGCCATGCTCAAGGGCGGCCAGTGCCTCTGCCAGCAGGGGGCGGGCCAGCAGAACGCGGAGCGGACGGCCCCAGTCGACTGTCGTGGGCGACCGTGCGATCACCCCGCCCGGCAGCCACAGCCCAAGCCGCTCCGGCATCATCTGCCACACATCAGCGTACAGGTCGGCACCGCCGGCCCTCGCCTCGGCCCGTGCCCGTTGCAACTGGGCCACCACGCCCGACACGCTTGCATCGAGCGGGCGAAGCGTGGCGTTGAACCTCGCCAGATCGGCACGCGCCTGCCGAGCATCGATGGCAGCGAACCCGAGCCTCACGCCGAACACGGCGATGGGCAGCGCCAGGACCAACACAACGACCGCCGAGCCGCTCAGCACGGTCCGCCGAAGCAGCCGACGCCTTGCGGCCGGCCACATGGCGGCGAGCCGCCGCTGCTGGGCGAGGGTGATCACCAAGCGGTTGTGCCCGTGATCGCCCGCGATCCGCGGCGAGGCCGGATCGACGTCCTCGGCCTTCACGGTCATCAGCGTGCCGCACTCGGGACACCTGACGGTCGGATCGCCTCCGACCTGCTCGACCGGCAGGCCTTCAAGCCCATGCCCGCAGCGGTTGCACGTGCCGCCCGCCTGGCTCCACCACGCATGCACCATGATGAAGTGGCCGAGACGGTACGCCACCAGCGTGGCAACGCCGAGCACCGCCAGCGGGAACACCGCGCGGACCGCCAGCCACCAGGCCGGATCAACGATCGCCCATCGCGTCGCCACCAGACTCAGCAGCAGGGGCAACGGGAGCCCCACCAGCACGACAGCCAGCAGCACACACGCCCCCCGACCGGCCCACACCCACGGCCCGGGCTTGCCTCGCAGCAGTTGGTCATCGGCGGCGGCGACCGTCGGCAGGTCCGCCGGGCCATTCCAAGCCCGTCGCAGTGTGGCCAGCGGACGGGGCATCATGGCTGTGCGCTCCGGCGGGCTTCGCTGCGCCCGCCGCTCAGCGGGGCACCCACGCGGGAGAGACGCTCGCCCACACGCTCGCGGTCGTCAGCATGCGCACCCATGACACACTCCCACACAGGCCGACCGCCGCCCGGCACCAGGGGCCAAAGGGGCATGCCCCGGCAGCGTCGATTCGCCGATAACCCGCCGCCGGTTGCGTGCAGCGCTGCGAAAGCGGCGATTCTCACGGCGGGGCCCGCGTGCCGAGGAACTTCGGCCGCTCGGCCTCGGCCGCGGCGACACCGCCGGGGTGCTTCACCACGGGCAACTCCAGATCGGAACCCTCGTAGGGGAACCAGACGCCGCCCTCATCGGCGTACCTCGTCGCCACCTGCAGATGGTTACCGCTGGAGACGACCACCAGGGGCGGGCGACCGGGCAGGCGACGTACCGCAAGCCGGATGTCGCGGCCCGGGCGCACCAGCGGGTGCAAACCGTCGGGGAGCAGGCCGGAGGCACGCAGGTCATCCAGCGTACCGGGCGTCTGGCCGGTCTGGAGGATGTGCCGCTGGCAGGCGATGGCCAGAAGGATGGCACGGGCGCGGCAATCAAGCAGCGTGTGGCCGGCGGCAAGTTGAATGCAGAACACGTCAAGCCAAACGACTACATCTCCGACGCCCACCCACCATGTCCTCGCCTCGCTGAAAGCGAACTGATCACCCCTGGTCACACGCTCAACCAACTCGGCCGTCTTTGCTTCATCGGGCAGAAACGAGGCCAGGCGCCCGGATGTGAAAAAGAGACGCCTCTCCACGACCCACTTCAATCGCGGCAATCGCCATCGATCGCCGACCAACTCGTCCAACGGCCAGAGCGGACGCTTCTGCATGAATCGATAGCCCGGCTCGGCCCCCACTGCCACAAGTCCACGGAGTGCAAGCCGGGCATCGGCGACGCTCAGCCAATCGTCGGACAACATGCCCGACTCGATGATCGGCCCAAGGAAACTCTCGGGCGGCCACTCGCGGACCAGCCGAGCCACTGTCGCGAGAATCACGTCGCGAGATTCGCTGGCTCGAAGCATCTCCGTGGTTGGTGCCGCAGCCGATACGGCGCGACCGACAAGGTCGGCCGCGATGAGCATCTCGGCCGCCCCTGGCCAGTCGCCCTCCTCAGCACGGGCGAGCGCCTCGAGCACCGCCATCCGAACGCCGGCGGCCAGCCCCGAGAAGAGCTCGTACCCAGTCCTTGGGTCGGGAGGCTTGCCGGGATGCACGGCCTTGGCCTCGGTGATCCAACGCTGGACCTCGACGATCGCCTCTCGGCAACTCCCTCCTCGGAGATCGTCTCTGACACTGTGCCGCACGCTGGATGCGGAGATCGCGGCGTCAAGGAATGTGGGGTAGAAGCCGTACACCTGCCACGCCTCAATCGCCACATTGATCGGGTGGCGATCAGTCAGCAAGCCCGCCTTCATGGCCCACGTCACATCGCTCGAAGTGGCCATCCGGTGCATTCGCCGCAACGCCCTCTCCACGTACGGCGAGATGGGCTTGCGCCACTGGTGCATCTGCTCAATATCCTGCAGTGAACCAACGACGTTGGACCGGGTTCGCCAAAGATCAACCCCGACCAGCAGAGCGGTGGTCGCCACAGCCAAGAACACCAGACCACAGCTCTTCATCGCCAATCGCACCAGCTCGCCAAGGCAGCCCCTTTGCCGAACCGCTTTCAGCGCAATGTCCGCCGCTGCACTGACCTCCCGATCCGCCTCCGTCGCCACCGTCCCATCGCCCAACACGGCCACCGCCGCCACCGTGCCCCACCTGCCGCACTCCGGGCAGGTGACCCGCCAGCCACCGTCTGCAGCCAGCTCCGCCCGCAGTCCTCGCAGCGAGAAGCCACACCGCGGACAGCCCCACCAGTTGATCGACCGCCGCACGGCGCCCATGAGCCCCCGCCACAGCCGCAGGGTGGTCCACCCTGCCAGCGCCACGATCACCGCACTGCTTACCAGTTGTGCCGGCAACAGCCAACCGGCTTGGACCGTCGGAGGCGGCTGCACCTCCAAGATGCTCCAAATCACCCACGCCAGGAACGCCGCCCACGGCACGGTCGCCAGCACCATGGCAATGCCGGCAAGCCACAGCCGCCAGCGGTGTTCGCGGGCATACGGCTGCGGCATCAGCGCACCGCCCCGCTGCGATCCCCGCTTGGTGCCATGATCGTGCTCGCCCATCCGCCCGCACCGTCCCTTCTGCGTCCCCCCGTCAGGCAGATGTTACCGGCCCTCAGACCCGCCGGATGGAATGGCTGCTGAGCCACCGCGGCCCCGCCGACGCCTCCGGCAAGCCAGATTCCCGCCGCGGCCCTTGCTCCGCCCGGCCTGTCGGGCACCCTTGGTGCATGCCGCCCACCCGCTTTCGCCCGGCTTGCCGCCTCCCCCACTCTCGCCGCCTAGCCGTCGCCCTGCTGGCCGCGGCCGTTGCATCCTGGCCAAGCGGCCTGTCGCTGGCCCAGCCCATCTCGCCCACCGCGTGGACGTATCAGGGCACGCTCAGCCAGGCGGGTGTGCCCATCAGCGGCACGGTGGACGTTCGCTTGTGGCTGTTCGCCGACGCCAGCGGCGGCACGCCGGTGGCCGGTCCGCTGGAGCGCAGCGGCGTGAGCATCGACTCCGGGCGGTTCGCGGTGAGTGTGGACTTTGGCCTTGAGGCGCTTTCGGGCGGGCCTCGCTGGCTGGCCGTCGCCGTTCGCCCGGCTGGGGCGGGCGAGTTCACCGATCTGCTGCCCCGCCAGCCCATCACCCCGGCGCCGCTGGCGTTGTTCGCGCTCAGCGGCACGCCGGGCCCGGCGGGACCGGCTGGGCCAACCGGACCGACTGGCCCCGCCGGCCCGACGGGCCCAAGCGGCCCCACTGGCCCTGCTGGCCCTGCTGGCCCTGCCGGAGCACCCGGCCCCGCTGGGCCCACTGGCGCCACCGGCCCGCAAGGCCCGATTGGCCCGCAGGGGCCGCAGGGGCTGCAGGGCCCGGTCGGTCCCGCTGGCCCGCCCGGCTCGGCGTACTTCGCCGGCACCGGCCTGCTGCTGCAGAACAACACCTTCAGCCTGGACCCCACCGGCGCCCTCGCCGGGGCCGGGCTGGTCTTCGATGGCGAAAACATCGGCTGGGGCTATCCGGAAGCGGCCTTGCCGCTGATCGCCAGCCTGGCGCTGGACGGCCAGGACGCAGCGCTGGTGGACGTGACCAACACCGGCACCGGCGCCAACGCCGGCGTGCGCGGCAGTTCCACCAGCCCCAGCGGCACCGGCGTGCTGGGCGTGGGCGTGTTCACCGGCCTCACCGGCCTGGCCGACGGGCTGAACATCAACGCCGCGGGCGTGTATGGCGCCGGGCTGGCCAACGGCTACGGCGTGATCGGCGAGACCGGCTCGGCGGACATTTTGTTTGATGCGCCGTCGGGCCTGCTGGGCACCGGCGGCGTGGGCGTGCGGGGCGAGGGCACCGTCGCCGGAGGCAAGGGCGTGGTGGGGCTGTCGGGCAGCGGCACGTCGGCCATCGGCGTGTACGGCCGCAGCGACGTGGGCTTCGCGGGCTGGTTCCAGGGGCGGGGCCGGTTCACCGGCGCGGTGGAGATGGACAGCACGCTGACGGTGGACGCGGGGGCGTTTCTGGCCGGTCCGGTGGGCATCGGCACCAGCACGCCGTCGCAGCCGCTGGAGATGCGGGTGCCGCTGGCCATCGCCCGCTTCACCACCGAGAGCAACGCCACCGGCGCCATCCTTGAACTCCGCAACAACGCCGCCACCAGCACGTTTCTGGGGGCCGTGAGCTTCCTCTCACGCACCGGCGCGCTGCTCGGGCAGGTGGGCTACCGCACCAGCGAGAACGCCATGATCTTCGCAACCAACGGGGCGGAGCGGGCCCGCATCACCTCCGACGGCCGGTTGCTGCTGAACACCACGCTCAGCCTCGCCCGCATCACAGCGCGGGACATCGTCACCGTGATGGACGCCGCCACCACCGACCCCGCCGGCACCACGCTGAACATCCAGGCCGCCGGCAACCAGGGCACGGCGGTGTTCGGCTTTGCCACCGCGTTCACCGGGCAGCCCATCGGCGTGCTGGGGGCCACCAACGCCATCATCACCGGGCATGGTGTGTACGCATCGGGCCGGCTGACCGCGACCGGCACAAAGGCCTTCCAGATCGATCACCCACTGGACCCAGCCAACAAGGTGCTCAACCACTACTGCGCCGAGGGGCCCGAGCCCATGAACGTGTACTCCGGCAACGTCACGCTCGATGCGGCCGGCAACGCGGTGGTCAGCCTGCCGGAGTGGTTCGAGGCCATCAACCGCGATCCGCGCTACACGCTGACGGCCATCGGCGCACCCGCCCCGCTGCTGCACATCGCCCAGGAGGTGCAGGACAACCAGTTCGTGATCGCCGGCGGCCAGCCAGGCCAGCGGGTCTCCTGGCGGATTGAAGCGGTGCGGAACGACGCCTTCGTGCGCGTCGCCGGCGCCCCGGTGGAGCAGGACAAGGGCCCCAACCGGGGCCGCTACCTGCACCCGGAACTGCACGGGGCCGATCCGGCCCTGCGCCTCCTGCCCGTGGCGCCCGCGGCCGCGTCGGTCTCGGGCGGCGCCCCCACACCCGCGCTGGCCGACCCGACGGCCTCGCAGGATCGCCCCCAGGGCAAGCAAAGCGGCCGGTGAACTCTCGCTCAACCGGCCGCGGACTTCGCATGCCGACGGCACACCCTCAGGCGGCGTGGCGTCGGAGGGATGTCTCCTCGTCGATCCGGCCGGTTACGGGCAACCAGCGGCGAAGGCAGCGATGAAGGCGTTGAAGTCATCGCCGGTGATCAGGCCGTCGCCGGGGGGCGTGCCGCCGATCGACACGATGTCGGCGAGCAGATCGTTCTGGGCGAAGGCGCCGATGAAGGCGTTGAAGTCGTCGCCAGTCAGCAGCCCGTCCGGCGGCGGCGAGCCGCCGATGCTGACGATGTCGGCCAGCGAGCACGCAGGGGGCAGGGCGGGCACGAAGTCGACGTTCAGCACGCCGTCCCCGGCAGCCCCGGCGCCGCCGCCGGAGCCCACATAGCCCCCGGCACGCAGCAGATACTGCTGACCGGAAACAACAGGGATGGTGATGCGGCTCTGAACGCCCTGCGCGTCGTCGCTGCACGCAATCGCCGCCTGCCCGGCGATCGGGCAGCCGTCATAGGCGACCAGCACGGTGTCAAAGTTGGACCCGAAGGTGTTGACGGTGAGGTCACCGTCGCCAGGGGCGGTGAAGGTGTACCACACGTCGCGGCCTGCGTCCGCCGCGGCCCCGCACCCGGTGAGGCCCAGACCGGCGCTGGCGGTGGCACAACCGTTGGAGAACAGGTACACACCGGCGTCGACCACCGCGGTCGCGTTCTCGCACAGGTCGTTGGACGGGGCCCCGGGCGGGGTGAGCACCAGGTCAAACACGCCGGTCGCTCCGTTGAAGCCGCTGACCCGGATGAGGTACCGCGTGCCGGCGGTCACGTCGAGCGACACGCAACTGTCGCGCTGGGGCGGGTTGCAGTCGTCGTTGCACGCCAGCCGCGTCTGCGGGTTGTTGTTGGCGCCGCTTGAGAACACCGCAAGCACGGTGTCATAGGTGTGGTTCTGGGTCCGCAGGCCAAGCGTTCCCGTGCACGATGGAACATATGAGTACCACACGTCGCCGGTGTTGTCCGAGCTGCCGCAGTTGCCGGTGCCGCCGTCGGGTGTCGCGAGGATTGTCGCCCCGGTGACCGACCCGCCGCCAGCCGGAATCGCGATCGCGTTCGGCCAGGCGTCGTTGGGCGGCGAGGTCGGCGTGAAGTTGAAGCTCAGGTTCAGGGTGCCGCCCGACGAGATGGTGCCGAACTTGCTCGCCTCGATGATGATCGAGGATCGAGGGCTCAGCCCCAGGCCGGTGATCGACGACTGCAGCGTGCCGCCGGAGTCGTCATTGCAGGCCAGCATGGTCGGCGTGAGGTAGATGGCGTTCGGCTGGCCGAAGAGGAACAGCTTCGTTCCACACCCGGTGAAGACGCTCAGCACGGTGTCATAACTGGACCCGGTCGTGTTTGCCGACATGGTGCCATAGCTCGGCGGACTGAAGCTGTAGAACACGCTGTTGGAGGATGAACTGACGCACGACGGGCGCGGCTCGTAGTAGGTGTTGGTGAAGGCGCGGGCCGTGTTCATGTTGTCGGTGTAGGCGTTCGTCGAGATCACCTTCGCGGCGCTGCACTTGTCGTTCGCGGGGGCGAACAGGTTGATGGTGGAGTACGCCCTGGGCAGGCCCCAGCCGAACGATGTGTCGTAGCCCGAGGCCCCGAGATCCCGTGCGCCGGTCCTCATCAGGAACTCCAGCGATGCGGGCGACAGATCCGGGAAGATGCCCAAGATCAGCAAAGCCGTGCCGGCCGCGGCCGGGCAGGCGGCCGAGGTGCCGCTGAAGCTGGTGGTGTCGCCGCTGGTGTAGCCGTCGGCGCCGCTGCGGTCGAGGGTCTGAACGTTCACGCCGGGGGCGGCGAACTGGATGCCCGTGCCGGTGTTGGAGAAGCCCGCCCGCGTGCCGTCGCTCTGCATGGCACCCACGGCGTTCACGAACGCGACCGACGACGGATAGTTGATCGAGGTGTCCGAGTCGTTGCCTGTGGAGGCAAAGTGGATGATGCCGTCGTTGTACGCATTCTCGAAGGCATCCTCGACCGCAGCGGAGGTGCCGCCGAGCGAGTACGAGTGGCTGGTGACGCGGATGCTGTTGGTGCGCGTCCAGTTGATGCCGTTGGCCAGATGCGAGTAGTTGGCCGAGAAGCTGTTGGAGCAGGTGACCTGGTTCTGCGTCGCGAAGCGTGCGCCGAGTACGAACGAGCCGCCGGCGACGCCGGCCATGCTCACCCCGTTGTCCGTTCGACCGGCGATGATGCCGGCACACGGTGTGCCGTGCCGCTCGCAGGCGAACACAGGCCCGCCACCCGCCGTCCCGGTCGCCGTGCCGCTGGTGAAATCCCGCCCTTGGGCGGAGTTGATGTCCGGGTGATTCTCCTGGGCGCCGGTATCGAACACCATCGCCCGCAGGTTGCTGCGTCCGAAGGTCACCTCCCAGGCCGCCCGCACGTCCAGGTCAACGCCCGAGGTGGTTGAGTTGAACAGCCACCACTGCGTGTTGAACGACGGGTCGTTGGGCGTGATGTCACTCAACCCCTCGGTCACCATGTCCGGCTCGGCCCACATTGATCGCCCATCACTGGCCGCCTTGTTCGCCGCCACCAGCACGTCGTAGCCGTTCCTCAGGCCGGTGCGAACCCGCACGCGGCCTTCAGCAGCCGAGAAGGCCTCGGCCGTCGCGCCCGCCGGGGCGCCCGAGACCGCCAGCGCCAGCCGCTCGGCAGCACCCTGATCACGCTCGGCCATCCGCGCCAGAACGTCCGGCGTGGGGAACACAAACAGCCGGGCCTTGACCGGCCCGTCAAACACCGGGGCCGCGTACGCGATGCCCGGAACCACGGTCATGCGGTCGATCAACGCACGCATCTCGGTGTTGTCCTTGGCCGCCTGCGCCAGCGTCACCAGCGCGTAGCCGTTGCCCAGATCATCCGCCTTCACCGCCGGCACGCCCGCCGCGATCAGCAGCCTGACCATATCGGCCACCTGAACCCCGGCCGGCATCGCAACAGCCACCACGTCACGCCGCAGGGCCAGCGGCACGCCGCGCCCCCGATACATGTAGAAGTTCGGAGCCCCCGCGTCGCCGGAGAACGGCACGTTCCAGTTGATGCTCGCCAGCACCAGCGCGCCGTCCTTCTTCTCGGCATACCCCGGAAGTGTGAACCGCTCGGCGATCTCCTCCGCCGTCGGCGGCACCGGCCGGAAGGCCAAGGCTGCGTCACGCTCCGAGAGCGGCTTGCCGTCCAGCATCACCGGCCCGCTCGCGTCCGTCACCGCCGCCAGGGTTCCGCAGCAGCACACCAGCGCCGCGACCGACATCACGCTCTTGGTCATCACCGATCCTCCAAAGCACATTGTGGGCAAGGCAGACAAGAAATGCACCGCCGCCCCCTTTCAAGGGCGGATGCACCAGCCGGCCCAGACAGAGCGACAACCGCGCGGAAATCGGTCGCAAAATGTAAAAAAAAGCCAGAGATCAACTCCGGCACCCATCCACCCCATCGCGCGGAGCACCGCCGATTGGTCTGCCCACCCATTTTTCCCCTGCCGTCTTCACCCAGTTCCCTCCCCATTTGCACTGCCAGAACCACCATTTGCCGGCCCGCTCAACGGTCTTGACCGCTTTGCCTGCGTGCCCGTGCCACGCACAACGCCATGCCCCCAACTCCGACCAGCGCCAGCCCTGCACCCAGCGGCCCAAGCGCCATCGCCGCGACCACCCGGGCCAGAGACGGATCCGGCAGGCTCGGCGCCGGATCGTCCGGCGCGGGAAGCCGCGCCAGTCGCACATCCACAAACACCAGCCCGGTCGCGATGCCGAACATCGTCGTCCCCACCACCGTCAGCACGGCCGCCGCACGAAAACGCATCATCTCCCCTTCCGCGAAGTCACCCGCTTGCGAGCGGGCGCCTTGCCGGGCTTGCCCACCTTCGCTCGCTTGCCGGCCTTGCCGCCGACGGCCCGCACCTTGCCGCCCTTGACCTCGATGGCCCCGGCTCGCTGGATCACATACCCGCACCCGCCGCAGGTGCGGTCCGCCTCCGGGCCGTCCCAGAAACTGTTCATGATGATGCGGAGGTCCTCGTCGATCTTTCGCAGCCGCCACTTGGCCTCGTGCACCAGCACATCGCATTTCGGGCAATACCAGCGAAGCCCGTCCAACTCGCCTTCAGGACGCGGGAACTCCACCACCAGCCCCACCGTGCCCTTGGGCCGCTGCGGCCGGTGCGGCACCCAGCGGGGCAGCAGATACAACTCGCCCTCCTTGATCACCACATCGTGGGGCGGCGAGCCATCCAGGGGTCGGATGCGCACCGCGATGTCGCCCTTGAGTTGCAGGAAGAGCTCTTCGGTCGGGTTCACGTGGTAGTCGTTGCGGGTGTTCGGCCCGCCGGACACGAACAGCACCACGTCCTTGGCATCACTGAACAACTGCTTGTTGCTCACCGGCGGCTGCAGGTCCTTGGAGTTGGTCTTGATCCACTTCCGCAAATTCACTAAGTGAAACGACGGATTGTCCGGATACCGCCCGACGCCGGGAGCAAACCTCTTGGACGATGCAGAACCCTTGAATTTCTTTGCTGCTGCCATGTCGATCAGTCTACCGCCTCTCCGCCGAACGATGGTCCGAAAAACACCGCCGGCCGCGTTCGGACCTGAACTTCACCCCGAGTCAGGGATGCCGCTGGGAAGCCGCCGCCGCCGTGCCCATCTCGACCGGGCCGATCCCCGACCCCTGCTGGCCAGGACAACCCAAAGAGGGGGTTTACATCTGCGTCTCCACGCCCCTCCCGGTTTCGGGCAATCCCGGCCACCCTGCGCGTTTCGAGCCCTGCACCTTTCCACTGTCAGGGCCGGCTTTTGCTTGGCGAGACTTGGCACGAAACGCAGGACAAGGCAAGATGTGTGCGTGGACAGATTACCTATTCTCCCGGCCGGTCAACCATCAGGCACGGAACAAATGCCAACCTTTCTACGAACATCGCACCCGATGTCCCTCCTGGTGCGAATCTGGCTTTCGGGCACGAGGTGCGCTTCACGACGGCAGGCGCTGCCGCTGAACCGATAGCGTTCCCTTCCCGTCCGGCAGCGTGGACCAAACCACGCTCACCATCCGCGCCAACAAGCACGCTTTCACTTTCGTTCGATTCTGGAGTCTTCATGTTCACCGATTCCTCCGCCGGCACTCCCCGCTCCTTCGCCTCTCGTCTCCGGGCCATGCTCCGCGCCGCTGGCGCCGCCCGCGTCGCCTCGTCGGCACCTGCCGACACTCAGCCAGCGATGCTTGAAGGGCTCGAATCGCGGCAATTGCTTTCGGTGAGCATCCTCAACCCGCTGCCTGATGTGACACTGTCGCCCTCGACGCCCAACCAGACCATCAACCTCGGTCCCCGTTACGACAACGCCAACTTCACCGGCAGCATCGTCCGCTGGGACGTGAACTTCGGCAACAACAACCGCACCTTCTACGTCGAACTGTTCGACCAGACGGGCCCGGACCGCACCCGCACCACCCCGCTGACGGTCGCCAACTTCCTGCAGTACACCAATCCATCCAACGGCACGTGGACATACTCCAACACCATCTTCCATCGGCGGGCCAACCTGCAGGGCGGAATCCCCTTCGTGCTGCAGGGCGGCGGATTCCGACGCCCCACTGCGCCCAGCAACGTCGCCGGGCCGGAGGGCGAGCCGACCGGGCCCATCACCACGCTCCCCACCGTCCTCAACGAACCGGGCAACTCCAACGTCCGGGGCACCATCGCCATGGCCAAGCTCGGGGGCGATCCGAACAGCGCCTCCAACCAGTTCTTCTTCAACCTCGGCAACAACGCCGCCAACCTGAACAACCAGAACGGCGGCTTCACGGTCTTCGGCCGCGTTGTCGGCAACGGCATGACCATCGTGGACGAAATGGCGGGCGTGCCGGTGTACAACGCCTCCAACTTCTACGGCAACAACGCTCTGGGTGAACTGCCGCTCACCGGCCTGCCCGCCACCCTGCCACCCACGGTCAATATTCAGCCTGAGAGCTTCGTCTCAGTGACCAACATCACGCAGGTCAACGAACTCCGCTACATCGTCACCAGTTCCGACGCCTCAGTGGTGCAAGCCACCGTGAATGCACAAGGTCAGTTGCAACTCACCTACGGCGCCAATCGCACCGCCGACGCGGTTGTCAGCGTCCGTGTGATCTCCGACGCTGATGGCACCGAGGTGACCGATGAGTTCACCGTCAGCCCCGCGTCGATGGAGTCGGTCACGGCTTCAACAGCGACGCTGCAATACGCCGGCGCCCCGCTGACCCTCACCGGCAACAACCCCGCCACCACCATCGGGGGCGGAAGCATCGCCCGCGTCACCTTCTTCCGCGACACCAACAACAACGGCCTGCTGGATAACGGCGACGCCAACCTCGGCGAGGACACTTCCGCCGACGGCGGCTGGACGCTCAATGCGGTCACCAACAGCTTCACCGTCGGCAACAACCGTCTGTTCGCACAGGCCACCGACTCGGCGGGCAACCTGTCCAACCCCGTCGCCGTGACGGTCAACGTCGTCCGCTCCACGCCGGTGGAGGTCGGCACCTTCACCGCCAACCCGTCGCCGCTGGGCGCACCCGGCCAGCCGGTCACGCTCACCGCCGGCGGCGTCACCACCCTCACCCCGGGCGGCACCATCACCGAAGTTCGCTTCTTCCGCGACACCAACAGCAACGGCCAGTTCGACCAGGGCACCGACGCCCTTTTGGCCACCACCACCACCGGCACTGGCGGCACCTTCACCGCCAATCTGAACTCCGCCGTCACCGGCAACTTCACCCGGGGCGTCAACCGCCTCTTTGCCGTCGCCACCGACTCCGCCGGGCGAACCTCCGTCGCCCGCACCTTCGAATTGACCGTACGGGCCATGACCGCGACGCCCAACCCGGTCACCCGCAACTCCAATTTCGCCGTTGAAGTGGAGAACATCTCCACCGCCGGCGGCGGCTTCCAGTCCGTCCGCTTCTTCTACGACACCAATGACAACGGCCTGGCCGATCCCGGCATCGACGAGCAGCTCCCCGGAACCGTTCGCCTGATCAACGGACGCTGGACGCTGACCATCTCCTCCTCCTTCGCGCGATTCGCGGACGGCAACAACACCGTCGTCGGCCTGGGCAACCGCACTGTCTCGCTGACCGAGCAACTCGGTTCGGTGATCGTGCAGATCATCAACAACCCGCCGACCGTCTCCAACTTCACGCTCTCGACCGCCGTTCTCACCAGCAACAGCCAGCAGATCACCTTCTCGGTCACCGCTTCCGACCGCGACCCCCTCAGCGGCAACGGCATCGGCGGGGTGGCCTTCTTCGCCGACACCAACAACAACGGCGTCTGGAACGAAGGCGTCGACAAGCTTCTGGGCGATGCCGCCCGCGTCGGCACCTCCAGCACCTACCGCCTCACCAGCACCAACGCCGCCTTCGCCGACGGATCGCTCACTCCCGGCACCTACACCATCTTCGCCATCGCCCGCGATCAGGAGAACGCCGACTCAACACCGGCCGTCGCCACCCTGCGGATCAACGCGGCCCCCGTCGTCGCCGCCGCCTCGGCCCCGACCGTCTTCCGCCGCAGCACCCTGACCATCACCGCAACCGGAGTCACCGATGACGCCGGCATCGCCCGAGTGGAGTTCTGGCGCGACACCAACGGCAACGGCACCTTCGAAGCCGGCACCGACAAGCTGCTTGGATCGGACACCTCCTCCGCCGGCGGCTGGACCTTCAACGCCAACACCAGCAGCTTCTCCGCCGGCGTAAACACGTTCTTCGTGCGGGCCGTCGACAGCAATAACGCCCTCAGTTCGGTCGTCACAACCACGGCCACGGTCAACAACCTCACGCCGTCGGTTACCGCCGTCACTTTCTCCCCCACCACCGCTCCGTCGGCCTTCTCCACCATCACCCTGACCGCCCGCGCCGTCGACGCCGACGGGACCATTGCCAGTATCCGCTTTTACTTCGATTCAAACCGCGACGGCGTCCTGACCACCAGTGGACCGAACGCCGACCAGTTCCTCGGTGAAGACGCCACACCCGCCAACGGCTTCACGTGGGCTCAGTCGCTGGACGGCATCACCGGCGGCAGCGGCCTGTTCGTCGGCACGGTCGGCATCCCCGCCGCCGCCAACCGCTTCTTCGCCGTCGCCATTGACAACGACGGCCCGGCCGCGCTCGGCGCCAGCAACGCCCTGCTCTCCGCGCAGCTTCGCGTGCTCACGGCGCCCGCCGTCGGCACTGTCACCGTGAACCCCACCTCACTGGCCCGCCTGCAGAACTTCAGCGTGTCGGCCACCGACATCACCGGCCCGGCGAACATCACCCGCGTCGAGTTCTGGCGGGATGTCAACAACGACGGCCAGATTACCTCGGCCGACCGCCTGCTCGGCAACGGCGTTCGCTCAGGCACCGGCCCCACGGCGGTCTGGACGCTCAACAACGTGAGCACCGCGGGCTTTGCCACCGGCAACAACGCCATCCTCGCCCGGGCTTTCGACAGCGCCGGCGCCTCCAGCGCCGGCGACCAGCTCGGCTCGGCCACCCTCGCCGTCACCAACCTCGCTCCCACCCTCACATCCCTGACCGTGTCGCCCACCCAGGCGAACACCGGCGTGGATGGATCCGTCACCCTCACCGCCTCACCGGCCGATGCCGATGGAACCGTCGCTCGCGTCCGCTTCTACTTCGACACCAACGCCAACGGCGTCTTCGACAGCGGCAGCGACCAACTCCTCGGCGAGGACACCTCCGCCTCCGGCGGATGGAAGGCCGTGATCAACCTCTCCGCCATCACCTCGGGGCTGGGCGTTGGCCTCGGCTCAACCGCCCCCAACCGCTTCCTCGCCGTCGCCGTCGACAACGACAACGCACAGTCCGTCCCCCGGCTCACGGCCGTCCCGCTGCGCGTGAACAACGCCCCCGCCGTCGATGCGGTGACAACCTCGGTCGCCTCCATCGCACGGCTGCAGCGATTCAACGCGACCGCCTCCGGCATCACGACCTCGGCTGATGCCGGCGAAACCGTCGCCCGCGTGGAATTCTGGCGCGACGTCAACAATGACGGCCTGATCACCTCCAGTGACCAGCTGCTGGGCAACGGTGTACGCTCCGGCACCGGCCCTTCGGCCACCTGGACCTTGAACAACATCCCCACCGCCGGCTTCGCCACTGGCGACAACGACATCATCGCCCGCGCCGTGGACAACCTCGGCGGCCTGGGCTTCGGCGATCAACTCGCCGTCGCCACCATCACCGTCACCAACATCGCCCCCGCCGTCTCCGCACTGACAGTCTCTTCCACCCTGGCCACTCTGGGAACCAATGGCTCGGTCACCCTCACCGCCACCCCGAGCGACAGCGACGGAACGATCTCCCGCGTCCGCTTCTACTTTGACACCAATCGCAACGGCGTATTCGACAACGCAACTGACCAACTCCTCGGCGAGGACACATCGTCCGCGGGCAACTGGAAGGTCACCGTGCTCGGCTCGCAGATCTCCACCGCCGCCGATTCGGGCCTGGCCATCGGCCTGGACTCGACCATCGTCAACCGCTTCTTCGCTGTCGCCACCGACAACGACACCACCGCCTCGACAGCCCGGGCCTCCACCACCGCCGTGCCGGTCAACGCGTTGCCCACCTCCACCTCCTTCACCACCCTCGGCCCCTCCACCTTCTCCCGCTCCGGCAACAACTTCCTCCGCCTGGCCGGTGCGCTCGACCCCGACAACCGCGGCATCTCCCGCGTCGAGATCTGGTTCGACCGCAACGGCACCGCCGTCGGCGACGGCCAGTTCCAGACCACCGACCGCCTGATCGGCAACGCGTTCCGGCAGTCCGGCTCCAACCCCGGGGCCACCAACTGGGAACTGGGCTTCGTCGGCTCCATCCTGCCGACCTCCTTCGTCGGCCAGAACATCACCTTCTTCGCCCGCATCGTGGACCTGCAAGGCGGCATCACCCTCCGTTCACTTAGCGTCCCGGTGGTCGCCTGATCCACCCGGCCGGCTGCCCGCGAGCCTGCGGCGCTGTCAGTCCCGTCAGCCCTCCACCCGCCCCGGCCCCCCGCCTGGGCGTTTGTGTTTGCGGCCCCCGCCGATGGCCCTCGCCCGCCCGATGGCCTCCTTCCCGAACCGCTCCGCGATCGCATCAGCCACCCGATCCACCTTCTCCAGCCGCTCAGCGTCCGGCTGGTCAAACAGCCCCAACTGCGCCTGGTCGGTCAGTTCGTGCAGGCTCACTCCCAAGAGCCGCAACGCCCGCGTATGCCCGCGAACACCCCTTGCCCCGGTCGCGTCCGTCGCCGGCGCCGGGTTGGCCGCCACCCACTCCTCCAGCAGTTCCGCTGCCGTCCGCCATATCCGCTCGGTGGTGTCCGCAGGCTCGTCCATCGTCCGCGACCGCGTGAACGTGCTGAAGTCGGCCAGCCGGACCTTGATCGTCACCGTCCTGGCCCGCAGGCCGTCCGCCCGCAGGTGCCGCGCCACCGCCTCGCACTGGGCCAGCAGCGTCGCCCGCAGCCGCTCCGGATCACCCACATCTTCCGAGAAAGTCTGCTCCTTGCCGATGCTCTTGGCGGCCTCCCCACGCACCGCCACCGGCCGGTCATCGTGCCCCACGGCCATCCGCGCCCACACCTCGGCCTGCTCGCCAAACGCCCGACGCAGCATGCCCAGGTCCGTCGCCAGATAGTCCGCCACCGTCCGCACCCGCAGTTTGGCCAGCCGCTCCGCCGCCGCGGGGCCCACCCCACGAAGCACCGTCACCGGCAGCGGGGCCAGCGTTGCCGCTGCGGCCTGCGCCGTGATCTCCCGCCAGCCGTCGGGCTTGGCCAGATCGCTGGCCACCTTGGCGAGGAACTTGTTGGGCCCGATGCCCACCGAGCACGGCAGGTCCACCGCCTCGCGCACCCGGCTGCGGACAAGTTGCGCGATCGCCGGGCCGTCCCCCCACAGCCGCGTCACACCGGTGCAGTCCACATACGCCTCGTCCACGCTCACCTTCTGCACATCCGGCGAGATCCCCGCCAGCACCTCCATCACCTGCCGGCTCACCTCGCCGTATACCCCGTGCCGCCCCTTCACGCACACCGCCTGCGGGCACAGCCGCAGCGCCTGCGCCATCGGCATGGCGCTGCGGCAGCCAAACCGCCGGGCTTCGTAACTCGCCGCCGTCACCACCCCGCGTCCGGCGCTGCCGCCCACCAGCACCGGCTTGCCCCGCAACACCGGGTCGTCCCGCTGCTCCACTGACGCGAAGAACGCGTCCATATCAACATGAAGAATGACCCGCTGCATTGCTCGGCCCACACCTCCGATCCCCAGCCACGCCCGGGTGCCCTGCCCGCCAGTTGTCAGCCACACCGCGCGAGGCTAGCCCACCAGTTCGCCGCCACACTCCCCCCAGGCCCTCGCCCGTCCCGTGTGGCCCCCAAAGCCCGCTGTTTTGCCATCCGCCGGCCAGGCACCCCAGATGAATACACCCATTCAGGGTGATTTGACACCGGTTCACGCCCCACTGATTAGTGAATTGATGACCATGAAGTCGCCAATTGGCCAAGATGAGGTACCATTGATCGGGTTCGGCTGGCCCGCCCAGCACGCCACCCACCGCCCCACCCGCGGGCCCCCGGCTCCCACAGGCCGTGCCGCCGGGTGACCCGCATGTGGGAGCACCTGCCCCGGCCCTATACCCACGGGGAATGCGAAGGAGAACGACGATGCTGCCCACGACGCTCCCCTCAGCCAAGGCCTTTGCCCAAACCAGCCTGCAGGACTGGCGTCGGCTGGTGGATCAGGACCTCGCCGGGGCCCCGTTTGAACGCAAACTGATCACCCACACCTACGAAGGCCTGGACATCAAGCCCCTGTACACCCGGGCGGACTGGCCACCCGATGGCGACCCATCCGGCTTCTCCGGCCAGCCACCGTTCACGCGGGGCAGCCTGCCCGGCGGCGCCGCGGTCGCATCCCCCGAGGGCACCGTCGGCTGGGACATCCGTCAGGAGATCACCGACCCCTGCCCCGCCACCGCCAACGGCCACCTGCTGGCCGATCTGCTGCACGGCGCCACCTCGGCCTTGCTGCGGCTCGATCTCGCCGGCCGCAACGGTCTGGACGCGGACGACCTGCGGGCCGGCCCTTCAGTCGGCCGCGACGGCATCTCACTCAGCCGCCCGGCCGACTGGGCCGAGGTGCTCTCCGGCGTGCACCCGGGCGCCATCGGGGTGTGGCTTGAGCCCGGCGCCGCGTTCATCGAATCCGCGGGCGAGCTCGCCGCCCATTGGCAGCGTGTCGGGCTTGAGCCGGCCAAGTGCAAGGGCGGCTTCGGGGCTGATCCGCTGGCCGTGCTGGCCCGCGACGGTCACCTGCCGTACTCGGTGGACGAAGGTCTGCGTCGCCTGGCCGATCTGGCGATCTGGGCCGCCGGCCGCTACGTGGCCAACGACCATGCCACCGTGCGGGCCGTCCGCGTGGGCACCGCTGCGTACCACCACGCCGGCGCCACCGCCACGCAGGACCTGGCCTTCTCCATGGCCACCGCCGTGGAGTATCTGCGGGCCATGACCGCCGCCGGCCTGCCCATCTCGGCCGCCGCCGGGCAGATGACCTTCTCCTACGCCACCGGCTGTCACGTCTTCCTGGCCATCGCCAAGCTGCGGGCCGCCCGCCGCCTGTGGGCCCGCGTTGCCGAGGCCTGCTCGGTTCCCGCCTCGCACGCCGGGATGGACATGCACGTTCGCCCCAGCAAGCGGGTGCTGGCCACCCGCGACCCGTGGGTGAACATCCTCCGCAACACCGCGTGCGTGTTCGCCGCCGGCGTTGCCGGGGCCTCAGCCGTCGGCAGCGTGCCGTTTGATGCGTTGCTGGGCGATCCGTCAGAGATGGGCCGCCGCATCGCCCGCAACACCCCGCTGATTCTCACCGAAGAGAGCCACCTGCACCGCGTGAACGACCCCGCCGGCGGCTCGTGGTACATCGAGTGGCTCACCGATTCGCTCGCCGAACTGGCCTGGGGCCTGTTCCAGAAGATCGAGGCCCGGGGCGGCATGGCACGCTCCCTGCAGGACGGCTGGGTCGCCCAGCAGATCGACGCCGCGGTGCAGCCCCGCCTGCGCAACATCGCCGTCCGCAAGGACGCGGTGCTGGGCGTCAGCGAGTTCCCCAACATTGATGAGGCCCTGCCCACCGCGCCCACCGTGGACCGCGCCGCGCTGGCCCGTACCGCGGCCCAGGCGACACAGGCCCACCGCGCCTCGGTGCCACCCGCCTCCGTCGCTTCGGCCCTGGCCCCGCGCAGCGATGAACGCTTCGGCACGCTCACCGACCGCGCCTTCCACGCCGCCCTCGCCGGCGCCACCCTCGGCCAGATCGCCTCGGCCCTGGACCGCCGCTCGGTGCCCGCTTCGGTCACGCCCATCGCCGTGCATCCGTATGCCGAGCCTTTCGAGCGGCTCCGCGAGGCCGCCGACCGCTACGCCCAGCAGTGCGGCGCCCGCCCGCGGGCCTTCCTGGCCAGCATGGGCACCCCCGCCCAGCACCTGGCCCGCACGAACTTCGCACGCAACCTGCTCCAGGCCGGCGGCTTTGTCCCCGAAGTGCACGACGGCTTCGCCTCCGTGGAGGCCGCCGCCGCGGCACTCGCCACTGACGGTGCCGCCATCGCCGTGATCTGCGCCTCCGACGCCCAGTACCCCGAGCTGGTGCCCAAACTGGCCCCGGCGCTGCACGCCGCCGGCGCCCGCACCGTGCTGCTGGCCGGCAACCCGGGTGACAAAGAAACGCTCTACCGCCAGGCCGGGGTTGACCGCTTCATCTTCGTCAAGTGCGATGTCGTCGCCGTTCTCTCCTCGCTGCTCACCGAGCAAGGGGCCCTCTCATGACCGCCATCCCCAACTTCGCCCAGATCGCCCTTGGCCCCGCCGCCCCGGGAGACGCCCGCGCCTGGTCCCGCGCTGTCGCCCAGCGCACCGGCCTGCCCGATGGCCCCGAACCCTGGCGGACCGCCGAGGGCATCGCCCTCCCGCCAGAGTTCCACGCTGAAGCCCTCGACGGGCTGGATCACCTGGACTCGCTGCCGGGCATCGCCCCCTTCGTCCGCGGCCCATACGCGACGATGTACACGCTCAAGCCGTGGACCGTCCGCCAGTACGCCGGCTTCTCCACCGCCGAGGCCTCCAACGCCTTCTACCGCGCCAACCTGGCCGCCGGCCAGAAGGGCCTCTCGGTGGCGTTCGATCTGGCCACCCACCGGGGATACGACTCGGACCACCCCCGCGTCCCCGGCGACGTGGGCATGGCCGGCGTCGCGATTGACAGCGTGCTGGACATGGACCGGTTGTTCGAGGGCATCCCGCTGGATCAGATCAGCGTGTCGATGACCATGAACGGCGCCGTGCTGCCGGTGCTGGCGATGTTCATCGTCGCCGCCGAGCGGCAGGGGCACGCCCCCGGCGTGCTCTCGGGCACCATCCAGAACGACATCCTCAAGGAGTTCATGGTCCGCAACACGTATATCTACCCGCCGGCGCCCAGCATGCGCATCATCGGCGACGTCTTCGACTACTGCGCCAGGAACATGCCCCGCTTCAACAGCATCTCCATCAGCGGCTACCACATGCAGGAGGCCGGCGCCACGGCTGACATCGAACTGGCCTACACGCTCGCCGACGGGCTTGAGTACCTCCGCACTGGCGTCGCCCGGGGCCTTTCGGTGGACGCCTTCGCCCCCCGGCTGAGCTTCTTCTGGGCCATCGGCATGAACTTCTTCATGGAGGTGGCCAAGCTTCGCGCCGCCCGGCTGCTCTGGGCCCACCTGGTCAGCACCTTCTCGCCCCGCAACCCCAAGAGCCTGTGCCTTCGCACCCACAGCCAGACCAGCGGCTGGAGCCTCACCGCGCAGGACGCGTACAACAACATCGTCCGCACCGCCATCGAGGCCATGGCCGCCACCCAGGGCCACACCCAGAGCCTGCACACCAACGCGCTGGACGAGGCCCTGGCCCTCCCGACGGACTTCTCCGCCCGCATCGCCCGCAACACGCAGTTGTTCCTCCAGCTCGAGACCGACACCTGCCGCGTCATCGACCCCTGGGGCGGCTCGTACTACGTCGAGCGGCTCACCTACGAACTCGCCTCCCGCGCCTGGGCCCACATCGCCGAGGTGGAGAACCTCGGTGGCATGGCCAAGGCCATTGAGGCCGGCGTGCCCAAACTGCGCATCGAAGAGGCCGCCGCTCGCACCCAGGCCCGCATCGACTCGGGCAAGCAGACCGTCGTCGGCGTGAACAAGTACCGCCCCGATCACGACCCCGGCGTGGACGTACTCAAGATCGACAACTCCGCCGTGCTGGCCGCCCAGACCGCCCGTCTCAAGTCCCTGCGTGCCTCGCGTGATCAGGCCGCCGTTGATCGCGCCCTGCAGGCGATCACCCAGACCGCTGCGAACAATCAAGGCAACCTGCTGCAATGCGCCATCGACGCCGCCCGCGCCATGGCCACCGTCGGAGAGATCTCCATGGCCATGGAAAAGGTGTTCGGTCGGCACGCCGCCGATGTCCGCTCCGTCCGCGGGGTCTACGGACGCGAAGCCGCAGAGGCCGAGGCCGGATCCGGCAAGTCCGGCGGCGCATCGCTCCGGGCGGTGCGGGCCCGCACCGAGGCCTTCGCCAAAACCAGCGGCCGCCGCCCGCGCATTCTGGTCGCCAAGATGGGCCAGGACGGGCACGACCGGGGCCAGAAGGTGGTCGCCTCCGCCTTTGCTGATATGGGCCTTGATGTCGACATCGGCCCGCTCTTCCAGACCCCCGACGAGGTCGCCCGCCAGGCCGTCGAGAACGACGTGCACATCGTCGGTGTCTCCTCGCTGGCCGCCGGGCACCTCACGCTGGTGCCCGCCCTCCGCACTGCGCTGGATGCCGCGGGGCGGCCCGACATCCTCGTCGCCGTCGGCGGCGTGATCCCGCCGCAGGACTACCCGGCCCTGATGAACATGGGCGTGAGCGCCATCTTCGGACCTGGCACGGTCATCACCGCCGCCGCCGCCGCCGTGCTCGATGCGCTCGAGGCCGCCCTGGCCGAGCCGCCGTCGCCCGCGCCCGCCCAGTCCACTCCGGTTCCGCCCTCGCCGCAGAACGCCAACGCATGACCGCACCGGGCACCAACCCGCCGGCCCACCCCCCCTTGCCCCCCTCACCCCCCTCGCCCCCCGCGATGGGCTTCGGGCTTTCTGTCGCGCCCGCATCCCAGCCGGCCGCCCCGGCCGCAAATGGCGCCGTCCCGCCGACCGATCCGTCGGCGCCATCGCCACGCCCCCGCCCCCGTCCGCCCGCCCTCGCCCCGCAGCAACTCGCCGACCGCCTCCGCGTCGGCGACCGCATGGCTCTTGGCCGCGCTGTGTCGCTGGTGGAATCCACGCTCCCCGCCCACCGCGCCGCCGCACGAGACCTGCTCCGCACCCTCGCCGCTACCGCCGCCAACGGCATCTCCACCACCCGCGTGGGCATCACCGGCGTACCCGGGGCCGGCAAGTCCACTTTCATTGAGCGCCTTGGCCTGCTGCTGGTCGAGCAGGGTCACCGCGTCGCCGTGCTCGCGGTCGATCCCTCCAGCGCCGTCTCCGGCGGTTCGGTCATGGGCGACCGCACCCGCATGACGCAGTTGTCCGCCTGCCCGCAGGCCTTCATCCGCCCCTCCCCCACCGCCGGCCACCTCGGCGGTGTCGCCCGCACCACCCGCGAGACCATGCTGCTGTGCGAGGCCGCGGGCTTTGACGTCATCCTCATCGAAACCGTCGGCGTGGGCCAGTCCGAGACCGCCGTCGCCGACATGACCGACGTGCTGCTCGCGCTCGCCGTCCCCGGTGGCGGCGATGAACTCCAGGGCATCAAGCGGGGGCTGCTTGAACTGGTCGACGTGATCGCCGTGAACAAGGCCGACGGTGTTCTGGCCACTCGGGCCAAGCTCGCCGCCGCGGAGTACCAAAGCGCCCTGCGGATGATGCACGCCGCCGCCGGCGCCGCCGAGAACACCGACACGCCGCCACCCGTCGTGCTCACCTGCAGCGCGCTCAACGGCGAGCACATCGACACCGTCTGGCAGGCGGTCGACGCCCGCGTGCAGACCGCTCGCGCGAGCGGCGCTCTGGCCGAGCGTCGCCGCCGACAGGCCGTCGCCTGGCTGGACGGGCTGGTTCGCCAGGGCCTGCACGCCCTGCTCAGCCGCTCTGACAAGGCCACCCAGGCGTGGGACGCAGCGCGGCTGGCGGTCGCCGAAGGCCGGCTGCTGCCCACCGAAGGTGCCGACGAGGTGCTGGAGGCGTTGCTCGCCGCCTGGCGGGAGGCCTCACCGGAACACCCGGGCAAGTGACCCACCCACCCAATCAGGTGATTTGCTTCCTCAATGCCCGCCCAAACTCCTCGAAAACGGTGGATTTTGCGTGAATCGTCCCCAATAGATGACAATCGGGTCCTTTGGTCGTAAACTACTGGCAGCACACACCCGCACCCCCCAAAGGGTTCCCCGAGCGTGCCACCGAGCCCGCCGAGCGAGCCCCGAAAGGAGAGACCGGATGATCAACGCCCGCGCCATCAACCACCTGGGCATCGCCGTCCGCTCGCTGGCCGACCAGCACGCCTTCTATGCCGACGTGCTGGGCGCCCGGCTGGAGGGCATCGAGGAGGTGCCCGAGCAGCAGGTCAAGGTCGCGTTCTACACCTTGGGCGAGGGTGACCACGCCGTGCGGCTGGAACTGCTCGAACCCACCGCCCCCACCTCCCCCATCGCCGGCTTCATCGAGAAGCGGGGCGAGGGGCTGCACCACGTCGCCTATACCGTCGCCGACCTGCCCGCCCGGCTGGCCGAACTCAAAGCCGCCGGCGTCCGGCTGATCGACGAGCAGCCCCGCAACGGCGCCCACCACACCCGCATCGCCTTCCTCCACCCCAAGGCCTCCATGGGCGTGCTCACCGAACTGTGCGAGCCGGCCCATCAGGCCGCATCGGTCTGAGCGACTGCCCATCCCCCGGCCCTCACCACACGCCCATCTCACCGAAAGTCCACCATGGCCGCCAGCACCAACAGCACCACCAACGGCAAGATCGACGCCACCCCGGCCGCCGCCCCCGCAGCAGCCCCCAAGCCGGACGCCCCCGCCAAGCCCGCACCGCCCCCCACCATGGCCGAGCGGGTTGAGCAACTCAAGCGCAAGCGGGCCAAGGTTGAGCTGGGCGGCGGAGCCGACCGCATCGCCAAGCACCACGCCGCCGGCAACCTCACCGCCCGCGAGCGGCTGGCCGCCGTGCTCGACGAGGGCTCCTTCCAGGAACGCGACGGCTTCGCCCAGCACCGCTGCTCATGGTTCGGCATGGCCGGTAAAGACCTGCCCGCCGACGGCGTGGTCACCGGCGTGGGCACCGTTGATGGCCGACTGGTGCACGCCGCCAGCCAGGACTTCACCGTCGGCGGCGGAGCCCTCGGCGAGGTGCACGGCGACAAGATCGTCGACATGATGCGGGCCAGCCTCAAGACCGGCACGCCCTTTGTCTTCATCAACGACTCCGGCGGTGCCCGCATCCAGGAGGGCATCGACTCGCTGGCCAGTTACGGCCGCGTCTTCTACCACAACACCCTGCTCTCCGGCGTGGTGCCCCAGATCTCCCTGATCTGCGGCCCCTGCGCCGGCGGAGCCGCCTACAGCCCCGCGCTCACCGACTTTGTCATCCAGACCCGCCGGGCCCAGATGTTCATCACCGGCCCCTCGGTCATCAAGCAGGTCACCCGCGAGGAAGTCTCCGCCGACGAACTGGGCGGGGCCGAGGCCCACATGCACTACTCGGGCAACATCCACTTCATTGCCGAGGACGACCGCGACGCCGCCCGCATCTGCCGCAAGCTGCTCTCCTTCCTGCCGTCAAACAACATGGAAGACCCGCCCCGGCTTCCGCACGACGGTCGCACCCCGCCGGATGACAAGATCGGCGCCATCCTGCCCACCGACCAGCGGTACACCTACGACATGCACAAGATCATCGAGCGGCTGGTCGACAACGCCGACTTCCTGGAAGTGCAGGCCGCCTTCGCCCCCAACCTGATCGTCGGCTTCGGCCGCGTCACCGGCCGCACCGTGGGCATCGTCGCCAACAATCCCGCCGTCAAGGCCGGTTCCCTGGACATCGACTCCTCCGACAAGGCCGCCCGCTTCGTCCGCTTCTGCAACGGCTTCAACATCCCCATCGTCACGCTGGTGGACACCCCCGGTTACTTCCCCGGGGTCAAGCAGGAGTACGGCGGCATCATCCGGCACGGCGCCAAACTGCTCTTCTCCTACTCCGCCGCCACCGTGCCCAAGATCACCGTGGTGATCCGCAAGGCCTACGGCGGTGCGTACGTCGCCATGGCCAGCAAGGACCTGGGCGCCGACGCCGTCGCCGCCTGGCCCACCGCCGAGATCGCCGTCATGGGCGCCGAGGCCGCCGCCGAGGTCATCTTCCGCAAGGAACTCGGCGAGGCCGAGAACCGCGACGCCAAGAAGAAGGAACTGGTCGAGCAGTACCGCGCCACCTTCTCCAACCCCTTCATGGCCGCCGGCCGCCGCATGGTCGACAACATCATCGACCCCGCTGACACCCGTCGCTACATCGCCTGCGCCCTGGAGCAGTGGAAGACCAAGCGCGAACTTCGCCCTGAGAAGAAGCACGGCCTGATGCCGCTGTGATGCCGCCATGCTCCGCACCGACCCGATCACCCTCCGCACTCCGCAGCCAACCCCCATGAACATCAAGCACCAGATCGTCATCGAAGCCGACGCCCGGACTGCTGCCACCGACACCGCCCACGCCCCCGGCGTGCCCGACGCCCACGTCCGCGTCATCCAGACCGCCGTCCGCCAGCTGCTCGGCGAGCAGGCCCGCGTGCTGCGGATCTCGCCGGCGTACCACAGCGATCGACCCAGCCCGTGGGTCATCGCCGGCCGCCGCGCCGCCATGGGCTCCCACGCCCCCGCCGGGTGGTGATCGGTCCGCTGTCCGCCAGCCCTCCCGGCCCACCAACTGTCCCCGCCCTGCCCCCGTCGCCCTGCAACCCCCGTCCGGAGCCACGCATGAAACTCCGCATCACCGTCGACCACATCCCCTACGACGTGCTGGTTGATGTTGCACCGAAGAGCGGCGTCTCGGTGCTCGCCCCGCCGGCGAGCACCGGCGCCCAAGGACCAGCGACGGCCGAGCCCGCCGCCGCACCGGCAGCCACCGCGGCCCACGCTGTTGCCAGGGAGCCGGGAACGCCCCAACCGGCTGCCGCCCCCGTTGCAGCCCCCGCCGCCCGCTCGCACCACCCGGTGCGGCAGATGCACCCCCCCGGCACGCAGCCCGCCCCACTGCCCGCGTTGCCACCGTTGCCCCCACGCGGGCCCGCCCCGGCCGCCGGGCCCCGCCCCGAGCCCCTGCCCGATGGGCACGAACTGCTCGTGCACCCGCACATGCACCACGTGCACCCGGCCAACCCCAATGAGATCCCCTGCCCGCTCGGCGGCACCGTCACCGCGGTGCTCGTCAGCCCCGGATCGGTGGTCCGCATGGCTGACCCCATCGCCACCGTGCAGGTCTCCAGCACGCTGGCCAGCAGCACCACCCCGCTGGTCGGCACCGTGCGGGCGCTGGCCTCCGGCACCATCAGCGAGATCACCGTCAAAGTCGGCGACGAGGTCCCCACCGGCCATGTGCTGGCGCGGCTCACGCCCGCCTGAGTGCAGACTCCGCCCTCGCCCCTCCACAGCCCCCCCCCGCCCCTCCCCTCCCTCACCCCGGCAGCGGACTTACTTCCGCACCGTCCGCTGTTCGATCCGCTTCTCCGGCGTGCTGACGATCACGCGGTTGACGAAGTTCCCCGGGGTGTGGATGTGATCGGCGTCCAACTGCCCCGCGGGCACGATCTTCTCCACCTCGGCGATCACAAACGCCCCCGCCGTCGCCATCATCGGGTTGAAGTTCCGCGCCGTCTTGCGGTACACCAGGTTGCCGAACTCATCGGCCACATCCGCCTTCACCAGACTCAGGTCCGCATACAGCCCGGTCTCCAGCACATACTGCCGGGGCTGGCCGTGCTGGGGCAGGCTCTCGCCGGGCTTGGCCGGCCGACCGGCGTACCCCATGCCCGGGATCGTGCAGCCGCACAGCCCCTCGCTGGGCCGCAGGAACTCCCGCGTGTGCTTGCCGTCGGCCACCACCGTGCCGGCGCCCGTCGCGGTGTAGAAGGCCGGGATGCCCGCCCCGCCAGCGCGGATCCGCTCGGCCAGCGTGCCCTGCGGGTTGAACTCCACCTCCAGTTCACCGGAGAGGAACTGCCGCTCGAAGTTGGCGTTCTCACCGACGTAACTGGAGATCATCTTGCGGATCTGCCGCGTCGCCAGCAGCAGCCCCAGGCCCCAGTCATCCACGCCGGCGTTGTTGGAGATGCATGTCAGCCCCTTCACGCCGCTGTCGCACAGCGCCAGGATGAGCTGCTCGGGAATCCCGCACAGCCCGAAGCCGCCCACCATCACGGTCATGCCGTCCTTGACCACCCCAAGGGACTTCAGATCAGCAAAGGCCGCCGCCGCGTTTGCGAACACTTTCTGTGCCATAGCCGCCGAGGATAGCTCCCCGTCGGCTAGAACATCCGCTGCTGGTCCTTCACGTCCTTCACCCGCTCTGAGAGCTGCTTGAGTTCCGCCACCAGCTCCCCGGCGGTCTCAAACCTGCGGTAGACCGACGCAAAGCGGATGTACGCCACCTCGTCCAGGTTCTTCAGCCGCTCGCACACCAGGTGCCCGATCCGTTCTGAAGGCACCTCCCGCTCGTACTCCCGGTTCACCTGCTCCTCGATGTCGGCCACCAGCTGCACCTTGGCGTCCTCGGAGATCGGCCGCTTGCCGCAGGCGTTCTGGATGCCCCGCAGGATGTTCTCGCGGTTAAACGGCACCCGCGAGCCGTCCCGCTTGATCACCGTCAGCCGCGACAGCTCCTCCACCCGCTCGTAGGTGGTAAACCGCCGCCCGCAGCCCAGGCACTCGCGCCGCCGACGGATGACCTTGCCCGCGTCCGATGCGCGGCTGTCGATCACCTTGTCGTTGTCAACTTGGCAGAACGGGCACTGCACAGCCACCAACCATAGGGCTTGGGCCGCCCCCGCCCCCAACCCCTAGCAGGTCGCCCCCCCGCCCACCGCCCCGCCTCCCGCCACTCCCCCGCCCACCGCCACACCCCCCGGGCCCGCCGGGCCCCATTACCCGGTTGCCCCCGGCCCCGCCCCCGCTGCCCCGCTGCCGCCCGCCGTTGCGCCTGCCCCCGGGCCGCCGGGCCCCGCCCCATCGGATCCCGCCCCCCCAGGCCCCGCCCCGCCCGGCCCCGATCCGCCATCCTCAGCCTCATCCAGCCGGTCCAGTTTCCGCAGTTCCGGCACCAGCCAGGCGATCCCCAGCACCACCAGCACCGTGCCCACCCCGCCCGACACCGCCGAGAACACCGGCCCGAAGAACTTGGCCACCAGCCCGCTCTCAAACGCCCCCAGTTCGTTGCTGCACTCGATGAACACGCTGTTCACCCCCGCCACCCGGCCGCGCAGGTTCTCCGGGGTGCGGTGCTGCACCAGCACATGCCGGATGACCACACTGACCATGTCCGCCGCGCCGCCCAGCGCCAGCGCCGCCAGGCTCAGCCAGAAGTTGCTCGACAGGCCGAACACGATGATGCTGACACCGAACCCCGCCACCGACCAGAGCATCGCCTTGCCGGCCGCCCGCCGGATGGGGTTGTGGGCCAGAAACAGGGCCATCACCAGCGCGCCCACATATGGCGAGGCCTTGAGCACCCCGTACTCAAACTCCCCCACGTGCAGAATCTCACTGGCGTACACCGGCAGCAGCGCCGTCGCCCCGCCCAGCAGCACCGCGAAAAGGTCCAGGCTGAGCGCCCCAAAGATCGCCTTTTCCCGCCACAGGTGCCCCAGCCCCGCCAGCATGCCAGACAGACTCACACCCTTGGGCGCTGTGCTCTCCACCGCCCGGGGCTGCAATGCGGCCGCGTTGAACGCCAGCAGCAGACACCCCGCCGCGGTCACCACATACACCGGCCAGGCCAACCCCAGCCAGCCCATCATCGCCCCGGCCAGAATCGGCCCGCAGATCGCCGAAAACTGAAACACCGACCCGTTCCATGTCACCGCATTCTGAAAGTGCGCCCGATCCACCAGCTGCGGCAGCAGCGCACTGCGAACCGGCCCGTTGAAGCTCCGCGCGCACCCGGTCAGCAGCAGCATGGCGTACATCACCCACAGCGGAGCCTCCGACCAGCTCACCACCGCCAGCCCCAGCGCCGCCGACCCCATCGCCAACTGCGTCCACATCAGCACCCGCTTGCGGTCCACGCTGTCAACCACGTGTCCGGCCGGCAACGCCAGCAACACCACCGGCAACGCCCGCACCAGCCCCGTCAGCCCCACCGCCAACGCGCTGTTGGTCCGCTGATAAATCTCCCACAGCACCGCCGCGGCCATCATCTGCAAGCCGGTGGACGAACACACAAACCCCGACAGGAACAGTCGGTAGTTCGCCTCTCGCAACGCCCCGTACGGATCATGTCGCGCCACAGGACCCCCTCTCGGGCCGGACTGTCGGGTTGGCAGGGGCCGGCGGGGCCAACGGTCTCACGTGCCCCCAAGATACACCCCCGACCATCGCCCGTCACCTCCGCTGACCGATCCAACCCCGAAACATCGTCGCCCCACCCGCCCCGCACCCGGCCATCACCCGCACCCCAGGCTTGGGTGCAACCCCATCAACCGGCGTCCATACCGTTGCTCGTGTCCCGCGTTGCCTCCCCTTCCGCCGCCGCCGCCCCCGCCTTGGCCTCCCGTGCCGCCGCCTCCGGGGCTGCGCCCCCGGTGGTTGAGTTGCAGCAGGTCAAGCGGGTCTATTACAAGCCCGACGGAACCGTGCTCGTTGAGGCCCTCAAGGGCGTGTCGGTGGCCATCCGCAAGGGTGAATATGTCGCCATCATGGGCTCATCCGGATCCGGCAAGAGCACCATGATGAACGTGCTGGGCTGCCTGGACCGCCCCACCTCCGGCAAGTATCTCCTCGACGGCCAGGACTGCGCCGTGATGAACGATGAGGACCTCTCCCGCTACCGGGGCCGCAAGATCGGCTTCGTCTTCCAGGCCTTCAACCTGATCCCCGAGCTGAACATCCGCGAGAACGTCGAGGTCCCGCTGTTCTATCAGGGCGTGACCCCGTCAGAACGCCACCGCCGCGCTGTCGAGTCCCTCAGCCTCGTCGGCCTGGGGGACCGCCTCGGCCACCGCCCCAGCGAACTCTCCGGCGGCCAGCAGCAGCGCACCGCCATCGCCCGGGCCTTGGTCACCCAGCCCGCCGTGCTCATGGCCGACGAGCCCACCGGCAACCTGGATTCCACCACCGGCAAGGCCGTGCTGGAACTCTTCGAGAATCTGCACCGCCAGGGCATGACCATCATCATGGTCACCCACGATCCCGAGATCGGCCGGCGGGCCCACCGCGTCATCCGCCTGCGCGACGGCCTGGTCGAATCCGACGTCTACAACGCCCACGCCATCGAGCCCGAGGCCTGATTCATCCCCAGGTCTGATTCGGCCCCCAGGCCTCGCCCCACCTCAGCCCTGCGGCACCACCTTCACGCACTTGGCCGCCCGCGTCGCCGCCTTCCGCGCCGCCTGCGCCGTCTCCGCCACCGCCAGCGCCACCCCCATCCGCCGGTACTTCCGCGTGCTGGGCTTCCCGAACAGCCGCACCTGCACATCCGGCATCGCCAAGGCCTTCTCCAGCCCCGCATACGCCGGCTCATTCGGCGAGGCCGAATCCGCCAGAATCACCGCGCTGGCCGCCGCCTTGGCGTAGCGGATCCGCGGGATCGGCAGCCCCAGAATCGCCCGCACGTGCAGGTCGAACTCCGACAGGTCCTGCGAGACCATCGTCACCATTCCCGTGTCGTGCGGCCGCGGAGACAGCTCGCTGAAGATCACCCGATCCCCCGCGACGAAGAACTCGACGCCGAACAGCCCCGCCCCCGTCGGCCCGGCAATCTCCGCCACCACCTTGGCAGCCATCCGCTCCGCGGCCCGCTGCGCCGCCGGCTTCATCGGGCACGGCATCCACGATTCCTGATAGTCGCCCCGCTCCTGCCGGTGCCCGATCGGCCGCACGAACAGCGTCCGCGCCCGCTCGCTACGCCGCTTGCCCCCCACCACCGGCCGCTGCCGCACCGTCAGCACGGTGATCTCGTAGTCAAAGCGAATGAACTCCTCGACGATCACCCGGCGGGTGTCGCCCCGCATGTTCTCCGTCGCATACGTCCACGCCCGGTCGATCTCCGCCCGTGTCCGCACCACCGACTGCCCCTTGCCTGATGACGACATCACCGGCTTGACCACGCACGGCAGTCCGATGCCCCCGTTCTTCGCAGCTGCCCTGCCCCCTCCACCCCCTCCACCCCCGCCGGCCCCGCCGGCCCCGCCAGCCCCGTCGACCCCCAGCACCGCCGCCCGAAGCTCCTCGGCGCTCTCGGCATAGGCGTATTTGGCCGTCGGCAGCCCCAGCGTCTCGGCCGCCAAAGCCCGGATGGCGTCGCGGTTCATCGTCAGGTGCGCCGCCCGTGCCGACGGCACCACGCTCACCCCATCCTTCTCCAGTTTCAGCAGCCTCTCGGTGCGGATAGCCTCGATCTCCGGCACCACAAAGTCGGGCCGGTGCGTCCGCACCACCCGCTCAAGCGCCTCCCCGTCAAGCATGTTGATCACCTCATGGGCGTCGGCCACCTGCATCGCCGGAGCCCCGGGGTAGCTGTCCACCGCCACCACGCAACAGCCCAGCCGCTTGGCCGAGATCACCACCTCCCGCCCGAGTTCCCCCGAGCCAAGAAGCAGCAGTGTGGGCTGCCCGCCTGACTCCGCGATGCCCCGCGCCGCTCGTCCCGTCGTCCGTGATGCCTTCGCCATCTCCCACAGTACCCCCGGTCCGCAATCAAAGAGCAAAGCGGCCGCCGGAGCCGAGAAACGACGCCGACAGCCGCTTGATGACCGCGTGATCCGCTGATCAGGCGACCTGCACAACCATGCTGCGCACCTCCGAGAACGCGCCGTTGTTGTCCACGGCACGGGCAAAGAGCGTGTAGGTGCCGGCCGCCGAGAACACCGACCCGTTCAGCGACAGCCGCCAGACGCCGCCGACAAGGGTGGCGTTGCCGAGCAGCGCATCCGTGGCGGGCTCGAATAAGCCCAGCACCCCGCGGTCGCGATAGAACTCGATTCGGCTGATGGTTCCGTCGCTGTCCGCCGGATCCGTCGCCGTGAGGGTGAACGTGGCCGTTCGCGAAATTGGCGAGGCGCTGGCCGCGAACCCGGCGAGGGTCGGGGCTGCATTGACACGGAAGGTGTTGGTGACCGGCACGCTGAAATCGCCGTCAGAGTCCACGGTCCGGGCAAACACCCGCTTGATGCCCGGCGACATCGAGGAGGTGTTGACCGCGAAGGCGAAGCCGTTGGACGATACGCTGTCTGTGCCCAGCAGCGTATCGACCGACGCGTCGAACGTTCCGTCCCCGTCGTCGAGGAAGAACTGCACCCCGGCGACCGTGCCGTCGGTGTCAGCCGCTCCGGAGGCCGTGACGGTGACGCTGGGACCCGGGTTGGCGACCACCGCGGTCGACACGGCCAGGCTGGTGATCGTCGGCGTGAGATTGTTGAT
Source organism: Planctomycetaceae bacterium (assembly GCA_021294835.1). Classification (GTDB taxonomy): domain Bacteria; phylum Planctomycetota; class Phycisphaerae; order Phycisphaerales; family UBA1924; genus CAILKP01. Next base: position 5,427 of record JAJTDF010000007.1, on the reverse strand, counting down.
CGTCACCGACACCGCCTGACCGGCCCCAAGCCCGCCGTTGTTGTCGACGGCCCGGACGAAGAAGCGATTGACACCCGCGGGCATGGTGTTGGTGGAGACACTGAACGTGTACGCTCCGGCTGTCGCAGTCGTGTCGCTGCCGAGCAGGGTGTCTGCGGCATCCAACGTGCCGCTGTTGTTGCTGTCGCGGTAGAACTCGACGCGAGCGACCGTGCCATCGGTGTCGACGGCCCCGGACCCGGTCAGGACGAACGACGTCCGCCGCTGGATGCTGGTCGCCGACGCGGTCGCCGAAGTCACCGTCGGCGCGGCGTTCATGCGGAAGGTCGTGCTCACCTCGCTGCTCATCGCTCCGTCACTGTCAACCGTGACCGCATAGACCCGCCGGGTGCCGGCTGCGATGCTGTCCGTGGTCACCGCAAGGCTGTATGCACCGCTGCTGGGGGTGCCGTCGCTGCCCAGCAGCGTGTCGACCTCCGGATTGAACACCCCGTTACCGTCGTCAAGGAAGAACCGGACTTGACTGACGGTTCCATCGCTGTCCGCAGCGCCCGACGCGGTCAGCGTCAACGCCGCGCCGGGGTTGGCGACCACCGTAGTCGACGCCGCCACCGACGTGATTGTCGGCGCCACGTTGCTGATCGTGACATCGATGCTGCGTGCCTCGCTGCCTCGCCCGTTGTTGTCGACAGTGCGGGCGAAGAACCGGTTCGCGCCGACGGCCATACCGGTGGTATTGACCGAGAACGTAAAGGCACCCGACGTCGCCGTCGTGTCAGAGCCAAGAAGGGTGTCGACGGTCGGATCAAAGATCTGGTTGCCGTTGGCGTCACGGAAGAACTCCACTCGCGCTACGGTGCCGTCGCTGTCGGCGGCTCCGGTCGCGGTCAGGGTGAAGGCGCTGCGCCGCACCACCGACTCAGCCGACGCGTCAAGGCCGGCAAGCGTCGGCGCCGCGTTCATGCGGAAGGTCGCAGTCGCAGCGTTGCTTACGAAGCCGTCGTTGTCGACCGCGACGGCGAACACCCGCTGGTTACCCACTGAGATCGATCCGGTGTTCACCGCCAGGCTGTATGCGCCGCTGCTGGCGGTGCTGTCGGTCCCGAGCAGCATGTCAACCGCCGGATTGAACACGCCGTTGCCATCATCCAGGAAGAACCGGACTTCGCTGACGGCTCCGTCGCTGTCCACGGCGCCCGATGCGGTCAGTGTCAGGGCCGCGCCGGGAATGCCCACCACGGTGGTGGACACCGCGACCGATGTGATGGTCGGGGCGGCGTTGCTGACGGTCACTTCGACGCTCTGAGCCTCGCCGGCTCGCCCGTTGTTGTCAACCGAGCGGGCGAAGAACCGGTTCGGCCCCATCGCAAAGCCGGTCGTGTTGACCGACAGGCTGTAGACCCCCGCCGTTGCCGTCGTGTCGGACCCCAGCAGCGTGTCAACGCCCGCATCGAACAGTTGGTTCCCGTTGGAGTCGCGGAAGAACTCCACCCGGGCAACGGTGCCGTCGCTGTCAACAGCACCCGCCGCGTTCAGCGTGAACGCCACCCGTCGGGCCACGTTCGTCACGGAACTGTCAACAAGTGCCAGCAGGGGCGCCGCGTTCATGCGGAAGGTCGTGCTTACGGCATTGCTGAGATCACCGTCATTGTCAATAGCCACTGCGAACACGCGGCGCACGCCCGCGTCGATCGACGCCGTGTTCACCGCGAAGGTGAATCCGCCGGCCGAAGAGGAGTCCTGACCAAGCAGTGTGTCACCCGTCAGCGTGAATACGCCGTCGCCGTCGTCAAGATAGAACCGGACTGCCGCAATCGTTCCGTCCGGATCCGCCGCACCGGATGCGGTCAGCGTCAGGGCGTTGCCAGGCAGGCTCACCACCGATGTCGACGAAGCCACCGATGTCACCGTTGGCATGCGGTTGGTGATCGTCACCGTGCCGGCGGTCACGCCCCCGAACAGTCCGGCTGCGTCCCGAGCCCGAGCGAAGAAAGACACGCTTCCGGTCGCCAGCCCCGTCGTCGACACACTGGCCGTTGCGACGCCGCCAACCGGCGTCGCGGTGCCGGCGAGCGTGTCGATCCCCGGGTCGAACTCGCCGTTGTTGTTGCTGTCGCGATAGAATTCGATCAACTGCACCGCATTGTCCGGATCCGCCACATTGCCGGCAGTCAGGGTCGCAGTGCTGCCACGCTGCACCGAGCCCGGCAGAATCGTCAGCACGCCGACCACCGGAGCATCGTTGATAGACAGGCTCTGCACCGTCGTCGTGTTGTTGGTCTGCACGGAAGCGACCGAGTCGTTCACCGAGATGACCAGCCGTGCCGTGTCCCTGCTGCCGATGGCCACGCGGTTGTCCGCCGGAGCGAATACCAGTTGACGGATCGCCGCCGTAGCGCTTGCGGCCGTGCCGGTGAAGCTCACCACGCCCGGCGATACCTGCACGAACCCGCCGGCCAGCAGCGATGCGGACGTAAACTCGCCCTGGGCCGAGTTCTCCATGGTCACAAGCAGGGTCAGCGTCTGGTTGACGTCCGCATCCGCGATGGTCACGCTCGCAAAGGGCGTGATTGTCGCGTTCTCGTTCACCTGCTGGGCCGCCACCGCGCCAGTGATTGCCGGAGCGTCGTTCACGCTGGCCGAGACGACCGTCGTAACGTTGTTGCTCACGATGGCCGCGATTGAGTCGTTGACCGCAACCGAGAATGTCGTCGTCTCCGTCGAGCCGACCTGCACCCGGTTGTCCGACGGATTGAACACCAGCGTGCGAATCGCGGCGGTCGCCTGCGTCGGCGTACCGCTGAAGGTGTACACCCCGCCGCCCTGATGTACGAAGCCGCTCGCTGACAGCGACGCAGGGGTAAACACGCCCTTGGCCGCCGAATCCAGCGTTACCGACACCGTCACAGGCTGGCTGATGTCGACATCGCCGACGGTGAAACCCGCGAAGGGCTGAATCAGCGCGTTGTCATTGACAGTCTGGTTCGCTGTCGCCCCTGCCACCGTAGGAGCGTCGTTGATCGAGGTGCTCACGACCGACGTCGCCGAATTGGTGGTGGTCGTCGACGGTGACGGGCTGCCGGTGCCGTCGTTCACCTGCACGGTCATGACGGTCGTTTCGGTCAGGCCCGGGCTCACGCGATTGGCCGTCGGCTGGAACACCAGCCCACCAATGGCCGTCGTGGCCGCAGCCGCCGTTCCGGTGAAGACAAACGAAGCTGGCCCGGTCGCCGTGAAGCCTGTGGCCAACAGCGACGCAGTTGTGAACGTGCCCTTGGCCGCCAGATCCAGCGTGACGGTCACCGTCAGGGTCTGAGCGGGATTGTCGACATCGCCGATCGTCATGCCGCTGAACGGCTGGATGGTCGCGTTGTCGTTCACCGGCTGCCCGCTTGCAGCTCCGATGATCGTCGGCGCATCGTTGATCGACAGGCTCACCACCGTGGTTGTCGTGTTGCTTGCAGTCAGGCTGCCGTCATTCACCACGACGGTGAACGCCGTGATCTCCGTCTGGTTGACCGCAACCCGGTTGTCCGCCGGGTTGAACATCAGCGCCCGGACGGCCGCAGTGGCCTGAGCCGCTGTACCCGTGAACGTGTACACGCCGCCGCCGACGTCAGCAAAGCCGCTGGAGGTCAGAGATTCCGGCGTGAACGCACCCTTGGCAGTGTTGTCGAGCGTCACGCTCACATCGAGTATCTGCGCCGGGTGGTCAACATCCGCGATGGTCATTCCGCTGAACGGCCGGATCGTGAGATTGTCGTTGACCGTCTGAGCCGCTGCTGCACCACTGATCGTCGGCGCGTCATTAATGGACGTGCTCACCACGCTGGCAGTGTTGTCAGAGACGGGTGCCGCATACTGATCATTCACGCTCACCGTGAACACGGTGGTTTCCGTCAGCCCCGGCATCACACGGTTGTCGGTCGGGTTGAATACAAGTGCCCGGATCGCCTCCGTCGCCTGTGCGGCGGTGCCGATAAACCTGTAACTACCTCCGCCTGTGCTGACAAAGCCGCTTGATGCCAGTGACGCCGGCGTGAACACACCCTTGGCCGCATCATCCAGGCTCACGGTCAACGTCAGTGGCTGGTTGGAGTCCGCATCGCTGATGGTCACGCCGCTAAACGGCTGCAGAGTGGCACTGTCATCGACCGCCTGACCGGCTACCCCACCCGGCAACGTCAGTTGCGGTGCGTCGTTGACAGGCGTGACGACCACCGTCGTGGTCGAGTTGACGGTGCTGCCCAGTCCGTCGCCGACGGTGATGTTAAAGGTGGTCACCTCCACACTGCCGGGGTTCACGCGGTTGTTGGTCGGCGCGAACACCAGGCCGCGAACAGCCGCCGTGACGTCCGCCGCAACACCGGTGAACGCGTAGACCCCGCCGCCCGCACTGATGAAGCCGCTTGCCGCAAGGGACTCGGCGGTGAACACACCCTTGGCTGCGTTGTCCACACTCACGCTTACAGAGAGGATCTGCCCGGGATTATCCGCATCGGCAATCGTCACACCCGTGAACGGAGCCACCGTGGACACATCAGTGACAGGCTGTCCCGCCTGAGCTCCGCTCACCGTCGGCGTGTCGTTCACGCTGGTGGTCATGACCGTGGTGACCGAGTTGCTCACCGGTGCGGCCATGGCATCGTCCACCACCACCGAGAAGCTTGTGCTCTCGGTCTGGCCTACCGCCAGACGGTTCACCGTCGGCTGAAAGACCAGCGCCCGCACCGCTGAAGGTGTACACGCCGCCGCCCGCATCCGCCAACCCGCTCGCCGCCAGCGACGCCGGCGTGAACACACCCTTGGCCGCGTTGTCAAGCGTCACGCTCACGCTCAGTGTCTGGGCGGGATTGTCAGCATCTCCGATGGTCATGCCGCTGAACGGATTGACCGTGGCGTTGTCGTTGACGCTCTGTCCGGCTGCTTCGCCGCTGATCGTCGGGGCATCGTTGATACTGGTGCTGATCACCGTCGCAGCGCTGTTGCTGGCGCTTCCGCCGACCGTGTCAGTGGCCGACACGGTGAACACGGTTGCTTCGGTGCTGCCCACCGCCACGCGATTGTCGGTCGGATCGAACACCAGCACCCGAATGGCCGTGGTGGCCTGGGCCGCCGTGCCGGACGCCGGCGTGAACACGCCCTTGGCCGCCGAGTCCAGCGTCACGCTCACGCTCAGCGTCTGCGCAGGGCTGTCCACGTCGCCGATGGTCATCCCGCTGAACGGGTTGATCGTGGCGTTGTCGTTCACCGCCTGGCCCGATGCCGCGCCGCCGATCGTCGGAGCATCGTTCATGCTCGTGCTCACCACCGTCGTCACCGCGTTGCTGGTCGATCCGCTCTGCGTGTCGGTCACCACGATGCTGAACCCGCTGGTCTCGGTCTGACCCACAGCGACGCGGTCGTTGCTCGGATCAAACACCAGCG